>NZ_JBHRWK010000050.1:0-53406 GCF_042647925.1 Amycolatopsis speibonae | reverse complement strand
GAGGGTGTTCAGTTCTTTCGTCACGGTTTGATCTTGGACACCCTCCTCCCGGCCATCACACCGGCCTCCTTCACGTGATCTTCACGGAATCAATCATCTAGGGTCCACGTACCGCCAACGGTGGCACCGGGTATGAACTCGGCTGCACCGAAGACAGGGCATTGATCCAGGAGAACGAACGCCCTGCCCACTCGTGCACACGACTTCGGTATTCACACGCGCTTGAGCCGCCCCGAAGCTTCCGGACAGTGGATCAACTAAGATCCACTGTCCGGAAGCGAGGATACAGGTGTCGTCGAAGCGTAGAAGGTTCTCTCCTGAGTATCGGGAGATGGTGATCGAGACGTCTCGACCGACGGCTCAGGTTGCCCGGGAGCTCGGCATTGGTGAACAATCCCTGGGGAACTGGGTCGCTAAGTATCGTCAGGATCATGCGGATGACGAACCGGCCCTGGACCTTGAAGAGCTGAAACGGCAAACCCGGGGAACTCAAGATGGAGAACGAGTTCCTAAAAAATTTGCGGCGTACTTTGCTCAGAATCAACAGTGACCGATAAGTGCGAGTTCATCGAGCCGCACAGGATCGACGAGAAGAAGTACGCCTGCCCTGTCACATTCATGTGCGGCCATCTCGATGTGTCCAAGTCCGGATCTTACGAGTGGAGATCCCGACCGGAGTCGGCCACGGCCGAGCGGTGTGAACAGCTGAAGGTTCTCGTTCGGAAGGCGTTCGATGATTCAGATGAGGCCTATGGTTATCGACGGGTTCACGCCCAACTCGGGCGGTGGGATGTCCGAGCGGGCCCGGAGCTGGTGCGGTCGGTGATGCGCGAGCTGAATCTGGTGGCCTGCCAGCCGAAACCGTGACGTTTCAGCCTCGCTGAGGCCGGCCCCAGCGGCCTCATCCCAGACCTCGTCGACCGGGACTTCACCGCAGACGCGCCAGGAGTCAAGATGGCCGGGGATATCACGTACATCCCAACCTGGGAGGGGTGGCTCTATTTTGCGACTGTCATTGATTGTCAAACCAGAGCCGTTGTCGGCTGGGCCATGGACGACAACTACAAGACGCCTCTCATTTCTACCGCGATCACCATGGCGCTGAAACCCTCCGGTTGCTCAAGATCAGGCAATCAGTCGGCCGGACCGGGATCTGCTACGATAACGCCATGGCTGAATCATTCTTCGCGGCCTTGAAAAATGAGCGGGTTCATCGAACAGAGTATCCAACCCTGATGCACGCACGCCAAGACATTGCAGACTGCATCGAATTCCGCTACAATACGCTACGTCTCCACTCGGGTCTTGGATACAAAACCTCGCGCGAGATTCATGTCGAGTACTTGAACGGGATGCAGGCAGCATAGATTCACCCCTGAATCACTGTCCGGACAGCCTCGGGGCCCATCATTGAGTGCGGCCTTCTGCCGCCCGGTCTGCGTGCGCAGTTCCTTCAGCTGTGCCTTGGCCACACGCTGCTTTTTACTGCTGCCTCTCACGACACCCATCGTGCCGACCAGCAAGGACTTCCGAATCAGGCCCAGGAACTTCCCGCCTTCCGTCGAAGTACCCGTGGAAGTCGGTGATCGCCGCGATGGCGTTGCGCGCTGCACTGGTCTGGGGCCGCCGGGGAAGTGCGGGGGGTGGTGGCACTTCAGTCGGTGCCGGGGCAGCTGTCGCCGGTGACAGGGCAGCGCAAGGCGTCGTAGGGATCGTTGAGATCCTCGATCAGCAGCCGGTGGTCGTCCCAGTCGTACTTCAACAAGCGAGCCACGCAGAGGATGGTCACCTTTGTGGCGCCGGACGCTTTCAGCGCCAGCGCGGCGGACTGAGCTTTGTCGCCGGAGACCCATGTGTCATCTACGACCAGCACATGACGACCGTGGATCGCCGGCTGGAACTCCTGGGCGACGACGAACCGACCGATTCGAGGAGAACGAAAGGGTTCCGACGCGAAAGCCGGACCGATCTTCAGTCGGATCCGCCGGGCGGCAGGGTTCAGGTCGGCTATCTGGCGAGCGAGTCCGGCGCTCGGATGTTCCGGTCCTGGGCAGTTGGCGGATGGTATGAAAGTGATGGCCCCCAAGCCCCGACAGTGCTTGCGATGGAAGGTCCGTGCAAGAGGCCACCCACGCGCGTCATGAGGCGGAGGTCTCGTTCACATTTGGGTGCCGGCGGGTGCTGTTTGTATCGATACACGTGGTGTTCCGATTGATGAGGCGGGCTCATTTTGCTCTTGGCGTAGCGAGCGGAACGACGAGATCGGCGAGGCTTACGCCGAAAGAATTGCTCGCCGTGCGGCATTGCGGGCAAAGCGTCTTGGTCGTGGGGCCTGTGCACACGAGACACAAGCCTGGCGTTCCTCTGCGGGTATTGCAGAAGAAGCCACCGACTTCTCTCCGTAGCAGTCGTGCCAGTTCTGCCGCTCTCGTGGGCGGAGTCATCCGTCGGCGGCGGCGTTGAGCAGCGCATCGATCTGGGCGGGGCCGGATGCGACGTGTTCTGCGGTCTCGATGACCTCGGCCGTGCTGCTCGCGACGTAGACGCCAGGGCGATCGATCAGCTCAGACGGCCACTTGTTGTTGCGGACGACGAGGTCGGTGAGAATGACCGGGCGGCCGTGGGCGACGGCTTGGCGTGCCTGAATGCGGGCCCCGCTGTGTTCGCCGGCTTCGATGACGATCGTCGCGCGGCCATAGCCCGACATCACTGCGTTCCGCATAGGGAAAGACTGCTTCGTCGGCGGGGAATCAGGCCAGAACTGTGAGATCACGAGGCCCTCGGCCGCGATGCGATCCTGCAGCTCCCGGTTTTCCGTGGGGTAATGCCGGGTGACCCCCGTGCCGATCACCGCGACGGTCCGGCCGCCCGAGTCCAGGGCCGCTGTATGCGCAGCCACGTCGATGCCTTTGGCGAGGCCCGAAATCACCGTGATTTTTCTGTCCGCCAATCCGGCGGCAACGGACCTGGCGATATGCAACCCCAGGTCCGATGCCTGTCGTGAGCCGACCACGGCCAGCCCGATCTCCTCAGCCGGGAGTTCGCCCAGGTGGAACAGAACTGGCGGAAAGTCGTGGATCTCGCGTAGCTGTGATGGGTAGAGATCGTCCATGAAGGTGAGGAAGCCGAGTTCTCGCCACGACACGACGTCGTGCTGCGCCTCGATCAACGCGGAAGTCTGAGCTGCCTCGTCGAACAGGCCAGGAGGGTGGTGTTCCTCCCAAAGCCGAAGAGCGCTCTGTCGACTCTCGACTTCGCGCGTGAGTTCTCGCCAGCTGAGTCCGGCAGGCCGGGTGCGCAGCAGCGCGACCAGCGCCGCCCGCTCCATGTCATCCCACCGATCAGTCATGGGGGTCAGCGTAGGTCTTTCGTGGCCCCATGGTGCGTCTGCCACGGCAGAACGTGGGCTGGGAATGGCGTAGAACACGCGTTCGATTATGGCCGCCTTCGCAGGGTGGCGCAAATGTGATCCTTTGTCACATTTTGTGGCGCTTGACATGCAGCCGGTTGGCTGCCTAACCTGTTGAGGCAGCCGTGAGGCTGCATATCAGGGAGAGCGACATGGACGAGGTGTTCAAGGCGCTGGCCGACACCAGCCGCCGCAGGTTGCTCGACGACCTGAACGCCCGCAACGGGCAGACCCTGCGCGAGCTGTGCGCGGGGCTGGACATGGCGCGGCAGTCGGTCAGCAAGCATCTGGCCGTGCTGGAGGCGGCCAACCTGGTGACCACGGTGTGGCGTGGCCGCGAGAAGTTGCACTACGTGAACGCGGAGCCGATCAACGCGATCGCCGAGCGCTGGATCGACCGGTACCACCAGGGCCGGGTCGACGCGCTTTCCGACCTCAAGAAGGCATTGGAGCAGGAACCCATGGGTACCGACGAATTCGTCTACACCAGCTACATCAGGACGACCCCGGAGCGGCTCTGGAAGGCGCTGACCGATCCGGTCTTCACCAAGCAGTACTGGGGCTGCGAGTTCACTTCGGACTGGAAGCCCGGGTCCACGATGGCCTGGGAGCAGCTCGGCGTGAAGCTGGAGGACGACGGGCAGGTCGTGCTGGAGTCCGACCCGTACCGGCGGCTGTCCTACACGTGGCACACCTTCACCCCGGAGTTCGGCAAGTCGGTGGGACTCGACGACGACGTGTCGGCGAAGCTCCAGGCCGAGTCGCGGTCGAAGGTGACGTTCGACCTCGAATCCGTCGGCGACACGGTGAAGCTGACCGTGGTGCACGACGGTTTCGACGAGGGCAGCACCGCGCTGGAGATGGTCAAGGGCGGCTGGCCGTCGATCCTGTCGAGCCTCAAGACACTGCTCGAGACCGGTGAGCCCCTGCCCGAACCCGCGTAACCAGGTCGACTGCGCCGCCGTGATCGGGCACGATCTGCATCGTGCCCCTGGAGATCGCTTGCGACGAGTCCGGGTCCGAGGGCGAGAAACTGATCGGCGGGCAGACCGACGTGTTCGCGCACGCGGGGGTCCGGCTGAGCATCGAAGAGGCGGAGGCCTGCCTGGTCGAACTCCGGCGCAGGATCCGCTCGCCGGCGGTCGAGTACAAGGCGAACCATCTGCTCCGCACGAAGCACCGGCGGGTCCTCGAATGGTTCCTCGGCCCGCGCGGCCCGGTCCACGGGCGTGCGCGTGTGTACCTCGTGGACAAGAAACTGCTGCTGGCGAACGAACTCCGCGCGCTGGTGGGTCCGGAAGTCGCGCCGGACGACGAAGTCCTGGCCGCGTTCAACGACGTGCTGCGGACCCGTAATCGCCGGGATCCGGCGGCGGGGTCGTTCTTCGCGATGGCCGGCGACACCGGGGAACTGCGGGCGAAGGTCGCCGAGGTGCGCGAAGCCAAGGTCCTCGATCCGCTGGTGCCCGCGATCCTCCGCGCCGTCGAATACTGGAGCGCGGGCGGGGAGCAGGTCTTCCTCGTCCATGACGAACAGCCGTCGCTCAAGGGCGAACGGCTCGCCCGGATCGAATCGAGTCCGGGGCTGGCCGGGCTGAAGTTCGTGGATTCGCGGACGGATCCGCGGGTACAGGTCGCCGATTTCCTGGTCGGTGTCGCCCGGCGGATCGCCGAGGACGAACTGAACGGGAACGGCGACGCGGTATTGACCGAATTGCTCGCGCCGTATATCGACCCGGCGTCCCTCTGGAACTGATTCACTCCGTAGCGCACCGAATCGCTCGGGTGGCCGTTGCCCGGCACGGCGGTCGGCTGGAAACGTCGAGACGTATTCGACACCGGCCCGGGAGGCAGTCGCAGATGCAGGCTTTCACCTTGCCCGAGTTCTACTTGCCGCATCCGGCCAGGATGAATCCGCACCTCGAAGCGGCGCGGGCGCACAGTATGGCCTGGGCAGGGAAGATGGGCATGCTCGATTCGCCCGCCCCGTCCGGCGACGTCGTCTGGACCGAGCGGGCGCTGGCGAAAATGGACTACGCGCTGCTCTGCGCGCACACCCATCCGGACTGTGACGGCCCGTCCCTCGATCTGGTCACGGACTGGTACGTGTGGGTGTTCTTCTTCGACGACGATTTCCTCGCGCAATTCAAGTACACCCGGGACATCGAGGGCGCGAAGGCCTATTTGGACCGGCTGGAACTGTTCATGACGGGGCCGGGGGAAACGTCGCCGGAACCGGGTAATCCGGCGGAAGCCGGGCTCAAGGATCTTTGGGCGCGCACCATTCCCTCGATGTCGGAAGCCTGGCGACGCCGATTCGTCACCAGTACGCACAACCTGATGGTCGAATCGCTCTGGGAACTGGACAACATCGACCGCGGCCGGATCGCGAACCCCATCGAGTACGTCCAGATGCGCCGTCGCGTCGGCGGGGCGCCGTGGTCGGCGAACCTGATCGAGTACGCCGTCGGCGCCGAAGTGCCGGACAGGATCGCGGCGACCAGGCCGATGGAGGTCCTGCGTGACACCTTCGCCGACGCCGTCCACCTCCGTAACGATCTCTTTTCCTACCAACGTGAAGTGTGCGAAGAAGGCGAGAATTCCAACGCCGTCCTCGTCTTCGAGAAGTTCCTGGACCGCTCGACGCAGGAGGCCGCCGAACTCACCAACGACCTGCTGACCTCGCGGCTGCAGCAGTTCGAGAACACCGCGCTCGTCGAGGTGCCCGCGCTGCTGGTCGAACACGACGTCTCGCTGTCCGAGCAGATCGGGGTCGGCCTGTACGTCAAAGGCCTGCAGGACTGGCAGTCCGGCGGCCACGAATGGCACAGACGGTCGAGCCGGTACATGAAGGAGAGCGCGGACGGCGGCCGTTCGCCGCATCGGCTGGGCCTGGGCCGGCGGATCCGTCAGCAGGCGCCCGTGCCGTTCGCGAAGGTGGGACATCTGCCGCTGCCGGAATTCCGCCTGCCCTACCCCGTCCGCACCAGCCCCCACCTCGCCGCCGCCCGCGAGTACGCGCCGGGCTGGGCTCGGGAGATGGGCATGTTCGAGGAGGGGATCTGGGACGAGCGCCGGTGCCGCGGCATCGATCTGGCGCACTGCGCCGCGATGATCGACGCGGACGCGGACCTCGCCCGGCTGAAACTGTCGACAGACTGGCTCACCTGGGGCACGTATGCCGACGACTACTTCCCGCTGATGTTCGGGCTGAAGCGTGATCCGCTGGCTGCGAAGCTGTGCAGCGACAGGCTTTCTCTGTTCATGCCGCTCGACGGCGAGCCGGTGCCGAAGCCGTCGAGCCCGATCGAGCGGGGGCTCGTGGATCTGTGGAACCGCACCGCCGGACCGCTGACCCCGCACGCGCGGGCGGAGTTCCGGACGGCGATCGAGAGCATGACCGCGAGCTGGGTCTGGGAGGTGGCGAACCGGGCGCAGAACCGCGTCCCCGACCCGGTCGACTACGTGGAGATGCGACGGCGGACGTTCGGGTCCGACCTGACGAAGAGTCTCGCTCTGCTCGAAATCGGCGGTGTCGTGCCGCCGGAGCTGCACCAGAACCGCGTGCTGTTCGAGCTCGACACCGCCGCGCAGGACTACGCGGCCTTCTCCAACGACCTGTTCTCGTACCAGAAGGAGATCGAGTACGAGGGCGAGGTGCACAACCTCGTCCATGTCGTCGAGCGGTTCCTCGCCGTGGACCGGGAAGAGGCCCGCGACATCACCGCCCGGCTGATGAACGCGCGCCTCGACCAGTTCCGGCAGCTCGCCGACGAGGACCTGCCGCGGATGTGCGACGACCTCGGGCTCGACGACGAGGTCCGCGCGGCGGTGACGAGATACGCGGATCACCTGAAGGACTGGATGGCCGGAATCCTGGAATGGCACCGGAACTGCGCGCGGTACACGCCGGAGGAACTGGAACGCGCCCACACCCCCGAGCCGACGGCGTTCTCCCTCGAGCCGAGCGGGCTCGGGATGTCGGCGTGGCGGATCGGGAGCGGGGCGCGCTGAGATCAGAGGTCCGTGAAGGCATCCCTTGACGCGGCTCAGTCGAGGTGGTCGTGAGCGGCGAAGAGGGTTATTCGAGGGTACGGCAAAGGTGTCGGGTCGACGAGTCCGGCGAGGGCGCGAGGTGTCACTCAGGGTGATTGGTGTGTGGAAATAGGGACGCTCAACGTCCCTATTTCCACACCCCTCAAGCCTCGACAGAACACGACTTGCCACTCACGGCTACCCGAGGTGCGGTTCAGGCGGGCAAAGCTTTCCGGCGGGTCGGCTAGGCCACCGAGTCTCTAGAAAGCCGTCAGGGTGATCTTCGCGGTCTTCGGGTCCCCGTCGTGCACCAGCGACTCGAAGTGCCCGACGTCGTCGAAGGCGAATCCGTACGCCTTCCCGTCGACCATCTGCTCGTGCACGATCCGCGAGTAGTGGTCGGTCACGGACTGCTTGTAGAACGGGCCCGCGTCATAGGTCGGCTGCGTGTGCAGGGTGCCGAGGGTCGAGCGGTGCAGCGCCGCGCACAGCGTCCGCGCGATCGGGCCGACGACCTGGTCGTTCGGCGCCTGCAGCCGCCCGTCGCAGTTGAAGACGTCGCGGGTGCTCGGCTTGCCGAACGATGCCACCTCGGCGCCCGAGGTGTTCGTGAACCGCATGACGTCGTCCCCGCCGGTCTTGCCGGTGAACTTCTTGCCGGGTTCGGCCTCGAACGGGACCACGGTCAACGGTGTCGACTTGTAGGTGTTCCAGGCGCTCGTGACGTAGCCGTCGAGGTAGTTCCCGCTGAACTTCCCGGTGTCGAGCCCCTTGCCCGGGGCGAGGACCCGCAGGTCGTTGTACACCAGGTTCGAGAAGCCGGACTGTCCCTTGACACCGTTGAAGATGCTCGCGCGGCCGCCCGGCTTGAGGCGCCCGGCCTCCTTGTTCGCGCCGGCGCCGTTGGTCAGCCCGACGACGTGCGGCACGCTGAACATGTCCACCTGCGAGCTGTTGATGAACAGCCCGCCGTTGTCGTAGGTGAATTCGCTCCAGTCGAACAGGATGTCCCGGTTCGGGTCGCCGTCGGCCCACGGTGCAGGCTGCACCAGCCCGTCCGGGGTCAGGAAGAACTTGATCTTCTGCCCGAACGACATGTAGACGCGGCCCGAGAGCATCCGCGGGATCCGGAGCGTGGTCGAGCCGCCGTTGCCGGGGCCCGCGATCGCGACGTCCGGCGCGGGGCTCGGCGGGTTCGCGCCCGCGGGCCACGGCGTGAAGGCGCCGCCGGAGTTGACGTAGCCGAGCTTGCCGGTGTTGAGGTTCGTGCCGAGCACGTAGAGGTAAACCGCGTCGGAGCGGTTCGAATTGTTGGTGACGGTCAGCGGCAGCGGATCGGGACCGGCGGCGACCGCGGTGGGCGCCGAAAGCGCCGAAACCGCGGTGACGAGCGGGAGCGTGACCGCCAACGCGGTCAAAACACGCCGGATCTTCTTACCTATGCGCACGATTCACTCCTCGGCGGAATCCCGCCGCGGAACGCGAACGCGCCGCGGCGGTGCTTGCGGATGTCGGCCGGGGGCGCGTTCCCGGCCTGGGTGTGACCTTGGCGAGGGGTCTCGGCACGGAAAGTAACCTCGCGGAAGTCGATATGTCCAGACCACTGGTGAAAATCTGTCCGGTTTCTTGCCCGTATGGACACTTTGTCGCGGACCTTCGTCGTTTGAGATGGCCGGATGTCTCGACTACCGTGGTCCGGGTTCCGTCCTGGACCCCGGCGGCCGGGTTTTCTCATCCGTGGGGAGCGGGACATGGGCGGTGACGATTTTCCGGTGCGGAGACCCGGTGACGGCGAGACGTGGATTTCCCCCGCCGTCTGGGACGACCTCGCCAAGACAGCGGCGTGCGGAGAGCCGCGCGGTATGGACGACCTCATGGCCGCCCTCGTGCCGTGGGCCCGGCAGTACACCGAAACCCGCCTCGGCGGTCGCGATCTGACCTACCTCGAACCCGCGGACGTCGCGCAGGAGATCTGCCTCGCGGTCTTCGTCGCGGTTCCCGGTTACGGCCTGCGCGGCGGCTCTTTCCTGTTCCTCATGCGGGCCATCGCGGCGAACAAGGTCGCCGACGTCTTCCGGAAGGCGGCGCGGAGCAGACAGGTGCTGACCGGTGAACTCCCCGAGCGCCCGGCGGGGGCCGCGGACGAGCCGGAGCAGCGGGCCCTGCGGACCGATCTCGGTGTCCGGCTCGGCAAGCTGATGCGGATGCTGCCGGTCTCACACCGGGAAGTGCTGGGAATGCGGGTGGTCGGCGAGCTGACGTCGAACGAGACCGCGGCGGCGCTCGGGACGACTTCGTCGCGCGTGCGAGTGACCAAACACCGGGCGATCAGCAGGCTGCGCGCCTGTGCTCAGCGCCAGGACGCCTTGAGCTGAGACGGACCAGCAGCCGGAGAAGGGGATTCTCCCGCTTGGCCCGGGTCTCGAGAATGCGAACGCACATGGCCCCTCCAGAGCTCGCTGACGAGCGACGTCGCCGAGGGCCAGGACAACCGGTCGCGGGGTCCACCCTAGGCGCGGACCGGGAGGCCGGAACCGGCTGAACGGACGATTGGCGGCCGCCTGGGCCGTTCCGGCGATCATGGTTCCGCTCTTCGGACTACCGCTTTGGTGCCAAAGAAGTCATTGAGGGCACGGTGAAGGGGCGAAACGTGCGACACTGGCCGTAGCGCGGGTGAGATGCC
Source organism: Amycolatopsis speibonae (assembly GCF_042647925.1). NCBI lineage: Bacteria > Bacillati > Actinomycetota > Actinomycetes > Pseudonocardiales > Pseudonocardiaceae > Amycolatopsis > Amycolatopsis speibonae. The sequence continues at coordinate 43,279 of NZ_JBHRWK010000050.1, read as the reverse complement.
CCGCCGTTCGCCCCTGTCCCCGGCGGGCTCGTCCGATACCGGACATCGCCGAGAGGCACACCATGAGGCCCCAAAGGCCCGATCGCGCCACCCGAGTCTGGGAGAAGCTGCGTTTCCTCGCTTCGGAAACCGACTCGGTGGTGACAGTGCGCCACGCCTGCGTCATCTGTGGAGACGTCCTCGAAGCCGCGGGCGTCGGGCTCACGCTCACCACCAAAGGAGGTTCCGCCGAGCCGGTCTTCGCCACCGACGAAACGCAGTCGCGAATTGGAAGACCTGCAGTCCACCTTGGGTGAAGGACCCGCGCTCGACGTGTCACACGACGGCATGCTCGTCGTCGTGACCGACGTGACCGCTCCGGAGGCGGCGAGCCGATGGCCGACCTTCGCTCCCGAGGCGATAGACAGAGGTGTCAAATCGATCGTCGATGCCGGCAGGGCCGGGCTGGCCGAGGTGATCGACCTCGAATTCACCGAACACCGTGCACAAGTGCATCAGGCCACGGGCATGGTGTCGGTCCGGCTCGCCATCGGGCTCGCGGACGCACTCGCTCGCTTACGTGCCCACGCCTATCTCTACGGCCGCAAGCTCAGCGAGGTCGCCGATGACGTGGTGTGGCGTCGTATCACGTTCCGGACCGAGTCTTGATGGGTCGTGTGGCTAAGGAGATTCAAGAATCATGACCGACTCGGCAGCCGGCGGACACCCTTGTCGACGACTTCTGTTCCAGTCGCAGAACTCCGAGGGGCCGTGCCTGGACTGCTACCGGCACGCCGAGCCGGTGGTCGGGAAGCGGAGGACTCGGGATTCCGTTCCGTGTACGCCTTGCCGACGCGACGACGGACTGCGGCTGGGCAGGCGCTCGCGGACATCGCCACGATCGGCATCCCGCACCACCGGCTGGTGCGGCGGCAGGAAATCGTCACCGTGCCACTGCAGACCGCGTTGAACAACAGGGTGATCATCGAGCAGGCGAAGGGGGTCCTCGCCGAACGCCTGCGGATCTCGGTGGAAGACGCGTTCGGCGTATTGCGCGCACACGCGCGGAGCAACAATCTCTAGATTCTCGCCGTGGCGAACGGAATCATCGACCGAACAGTGGAAATAAAGCGCTGAACGATACCGATTCGGCGCTTGTCCGCCACTGGGCGATACCTAAACTTGACGGGTGTTTTCCCTGGAGCAGCTGGTGAGTTTCGTCGCGGTGGCCGAGGAACTGCACTACGGCCGGGCGGCGGAGCGGCTCTCGATGACCCAGCCGCCGTTGAGCAGGCGGATCCAGTTGCTGGAGCGCGAACTGGGGGTCGAGCTTTTCGACCGGACGCACCGCACCGTCCGGCTGACGCCCGCCGGACGGGTTTTTCTCGCCGAAGCAAGGAAAATACTGCGTTCGTCGCAGGAGGCGGCACTGTACGTCCGCCGGGCGAGGAAGGGCGAGGTCGGGGCCGTCACGCTCGGATTCACCGCCACCGCGGCGTATTCGTGTCTCGACCGCGTACTCGCCGCGGCGAACGCCGAAGTGCCCGGCGTCGATCTGGTGCTGCGGGAAATGGTGACGGCGGCGCAGGTGGAGGAGTTGCTGGCGGGCGGGGTCGACCTCGGCATGGTCCGGCCGCCGGTCGTCGGCGCCGACATCGTGACCCTGCCGCTGTGGCGGGAACCGCTGCTGGCGGCGTTGCCGTCAGCACATCCTTTGGCTCGGCGAAAGAAGAATCCCGCCGTCCACGACTTCGACCGCGAGCCGTTCATCATGTATTCGCCGTCGGAGTGCCGGTACTTCCACGACATGCTCGTGTCGGTGTTCCGTGCGGCGCGGGTGCTGCCGGACTACACGCAGTACGCCGGTCAGGCGCATACCGTGCTCGCGCTGGTCAAGGCGGACCTCGGGATCGCGCTGGTGCCCGCCGCGGTCGCCGCGCTGCGGTTCGAGGGTGTCGTACTCCGTCCGGTGGACGGGATCGAGGGCCGTCCGGTGGAACTCGAACTGATGTGGCGGCGGGGCAACGACAATCCGGCGCTCGGCGCGTTGCTCACCGTCATCGGCACTCTCGCGCGGCGTGCTCGTCAGTCCACTGTGGACTAAGTAGGCCAGGCGTCGCCCCATTCGGCGTCGCGGGCCGCGCGGTAGGCCGTGCCGTGCCGTTTGGTGACGATCGTTTCGGTGAGCCCGGCTTCGGCGCACAGGGACAGGCTGACCATGCCCTTTCGCTTGGCCGGATGCCGCAGGATCCGGCCCTCGGCCCGATCCGGCGTCGTGCGTGAGGCGACGACGTAGGAGAACTTCTCGTCCTCGAAGCCGAGCGTCCCCGCCTTGAGCTGGCGATGCAGGCCGGTGCGCGGGAGGCGGGCGGAGAAATGGCACCAGTCCTTGCCGCGCGGGATCGGGCAGTCGCCCTCGTGCGGGCAGGGCGCGACCAGGGAGAGGCCGAGTCCGACGAGCTGATCCCGCGCTTCGACGATCCGGTCGTAGCCGCCGGGGGTGCCGGGTTCGATCAGCACCAGCATCGAGGTCTTCGCCGACAGCCACCGGACGACTTCGGCCCGGCGGGCTTCGGGCAGCTCCCCGAGGACGTAGGAGAGGGTCACCAGGTCGGCGTCCGGGGCGGGCGACGACGGGTCGATCAGACCGCGCTGCCAGGTCGAGCCGCGGACGGCCGTGCCGCCCGCGTTGCCCGCGAGCCGCCGTCCCAGCGCGATCGCGCCCGGGACCTGCTCGACGACGGTGCTCTCCTCCAGCGACGGCCACACCTCGGCCGCCGCCCAGATCGCGGCACCGGTCCCGCCGCCGATGTCGATCTGCGTGCGCGGAGCGAACCCGGGGGCGCGGAGAGCGGCTTCGGCGAGAACGGCGTGCACGGCCGCGTAGGTGGCCGGCATCCGATAGCCCGCGTACGCCGCGATGTCGGCTTCGGAGGTGAGGATGGGCGCGCTCGCGGGGGCGTTCTCGCGGTAGCGCGTGCTGAGCCGCTCGACGGACTGCGTCAGCCTGTGCTGCGGGTACTTGCCCAGCTCCTCGTCGAGGGCGGAGCGGAGGGTTTCGGGGAGAGCGGCCACGGGGGAACACTCTCTCATGGGTGCTTGACCTGGGGTTTTCCGGCTGCTCGAATACTCGCGGAAAAAAGTTCTGGGACCGTGTCGAAACCGGGGAAGCCCGTTCGACGCGTAGATGTGGCAGGGGACGAGCCCCGCCGGGAACGGAGACTTGAGATGCGGTTCATGGTGATCGTGAAGAGCGACGAGAAGACCGACGTGGCCGGTGCGCAGCCGAGCGCCGAGGACTTGCAGGAGATGGGGAAGTTCAACGAGGAACTGGTGAAGGCCGGCGTCATGCTCGCGGGTGAAGGGCTGCTCCCCAGCGCCCAGGGTTTCCGCATCCAGTACTCCGGCACCACCGAGGCCAGGGTCGTCGACGGGCCCTTCGCCGAGAGCAAGGAACTCATCGCCGGTTTCTGGATCCTGCAGGTCAAGGACAGGGCCGAGGTCGTCGAATGGATGAAGCGCGCGCCGTTCCGCGAGGGTGAGATCGAGATCCGCCAGATCGCCGAGCTGGAGGACTTCGACAACGCCACCCCGGAGATCGTCGAGCACGAGAAGAAGCTGCGGGAGCAGGCCGAGGCGAACCAGTAGTTGCCATCGTCGCGCCGACGATGTTGATTGGTCGGCGTGACGGCTACAGCAGACCCCCGTTCGGCGATCGACGCGGTGTGGCGGATCGAATCGGCCCGCCTCATCGCCGGCCTCGCGCGGATGACGCGCGACGTCGGGCTCGCGGAGGAACTGGCGCAGGACGCGCTGGTCGCCGCGCTCGAACAGTGGCCTGAGTCGGGCGTCCCGAGGAATCCGGGCGCCTGGCTCATGACCACGGCCAAACGCCGGGCGGTCGACACCTTCCGGCGCAACGAGCGGTACGAGAAGAAGCTCGGCGAGATCGGCCGTGAGCAGGAGACCGAGGAGGAACCCGACTTCACCGCGGGCCTCGACGACCACATCGAGGACGACCTCCTGAGGCTGGTGTTCACCGCCTGCCACCCGGTGCTGCCGACCGAGGCCAGGGTGGCGCTGACGCTGAAGATGATCGGCGGGCTGCAGACGCACGAGATCGCGCGGGCGTTCCTCGCCAAGGAGACCGCCATCGCGCAGCGGATCGTCCGGGCGAAGAAGACGCTCGGCGACGCCAAGGTGCCGTTCGAGGTGCCCGAGGGGGCGGACAGGGTCGCGCGCCTCTCTTCGGTGCTCGAAGTCATCTACCTGATCTTCAACGAGGGGTACTCGGCGACGGCGGGCGAGGACTGGATGCGCCCGGGGCTGTGCGAGGAGGCGCTGCGGCTCGGCCGGATCCTCGCCGGGCTCATGCCGAAGGAACCCGAGGTGCACGGGCTCGTCTCGCTGATGGAGATCCAGGCGTCACGGTCCGCCGCGCGCGTGGGGCCGAACGGTGAGCCCGTCCTGCTGCTGGAGCAGGACCGGGCGAAATGGAACCGGCTCCTGATCGGCCGCGGGCTCGCCGCCCTGGAACTCGCCGAGTCGCTCACCGACGGCGCTTTCGGCGTCTACGCGGCGCAAGCCGCCATCGCCGCCTGCCACGCGCGGGCGCGGACGGGCGAAGAGACCGACTGGGGACGCATCGCCGTGCTCTACGAAGGGCTCGGGAAGCTGAACCCGTCGCCGGTGATCGAACTGAACCGCGCGGTGGCGCTGTCGATGGCCGTCGGGCCGGAGGCGGGCCTGGAGATCGTCGACAAGCTGACGTCGGAGCCCGCGCTGAAGTCGTATCACCTGCTGCCGAGCGTGCGCGGCGACTTCCTGGCGAAGCTCGGCCGCCTCGACGAGGCCCGCGCCGAGTTCGAGCGCGCGGCGGAGATGACCGGGAACGACCGGGAACGCACGCTGCTGCTCGGCCGCGCCAAGGAGTGCACCCCCTGACTTCGAAGCAGGAGCGTCAGGCGGGGGCGGGGCGCAGCGTGGTCAGGGCGCGGTGCTGGCCCAGCCGGACGGTCTGCACGGAGCAGCCGAGCGCCAGCGCGGTGTCGTCGGCGGAAAGCCCGACGAGCGACCGCAGCACCATGATCTCGCGCTGCTGCCCCGGCAGCTCCGAAAGCGGGTTCGGCAGTTCGGCGGCGGTCCGGTGGAAGTCGTCGACCAGGCCGTGTGTGACGTCGTAGGCGAACTTGAGGAGCGCGGGCGCCCTGGCCGCCCCGGAGAGGATCTCGAGGCAGCTGTTCTTCGCGATCGCGTCAGCGGTGTCGTAGGTACCCGAACGACGTCCGATCCGCGCCCGGCAATAGCGCACGACCAAGACGCGGACGGCGTCGACGATCTTCGATCCTGTCTCCATCCGCCCGCCGGCCTCCTCCGACCGCCGCGAACCGTGTCCTTGCATCGGCTCCCTCTCCCACCTTTCAGATGAGCACGGCCGAGGGGGAGGGAGGTACGGTCTTTTTGCCCACATCGGGCCCGGATCAGGCCTCGATGAAGACGATCCGCTCCGGTTCGACAGTCAGGCTCACGGTCTGCCGCTTCACGCTCACCAGGGTTTCGAATTCCGTGGCGTGCCCGTCCGGGACGGTGAACAGGCGGTCGTCGCGGGAATCGAGGAAGTCGGAGAAGCCGGTCAGCGAGACCCCGCCGGTTTCGTCGAGCGCGAGGTAGTCGACGAGCCTGCGGAACAGTTTCGGCAGGACAACCAGCTCGTCGGCCAGCTGCCGTCGCGACGAGAGCTTGAACCCCGAGTTCGTGACGTCGTGCGGCCACAGCCCGAGCCCGTCTTGGCGCGCTTTGACGGCGGCCTCGGCCAACGCGTCACGGAGATCGGGGTAAAGCAGTGAATAGAACGTCGGGTAGACGAGTCCGTCCGCGACCTGCCGGTAGTTCACGGAGTTCTTCAGTGTTTTGACGTCGAGATGGACCTGGGAAAGGTCCGCCGACCTTCCCGGCCGTTGTCCGGGAAAGGCGAACGCCACCGCTCGTCCGTATTTGTCGGCGAATCGCGTCAGTATGTGACCCGGTACCTTGATCGGGGTCGAGGAAGTGACTGTTCCCCGATCGTTGCGTTGGACCGTTTTGAAGCCGAGGACCTTCAGCAGGTTCGCCGCCGCGGCATCGGCGAATTCCGCGGGCTGGTGCCACATCCCGCCGGTTCCCCTGGCCTGGTAATGCGTTTCGAGCGCGTCGATCGCGTCGAGCCGCAACTGCATCCCGCCCCGCGAATTGAGCCGGACCTTCAGGCCCGCCTTCTTGGTCGCCTGGGGATCTTCGGGATAGAACCGAACCGAATCGCCGTCCGGTGAGGCTCCGACAAGCTGGAACGTACCTTTGATCAGCGTCATGGGCATGAGGACAACGGTAGTTCTCATTCCGGTGAACGAACCATGCGTTCATCCATCCAGAGCAGTCGCCGGTAAAGATCGGATGACCACTGTGGACATTCTCGGAGATCTTCTCATGATTGGCGTGGAATGATCACTTCGGGGATGCTGGCCGGATGACCGACTTCTCCTATCGCTGGCGTGACCCGGTCACCGACGACGAGATGTCCGATCTCGTCCGTTCGCACGGCGGAGAGCCCGTGCCCGGGTGGTGGAACGGCATCCGGCGGCACAGCCTCGGCTGGGTCACCGCCCGCGACGACCACGGAACGCTGGCCGGCTTCGTGAACGTCGCCTGGGACGGCGGTGACCACGCCTTCCTGCTCGACACGAAGACCCGCGGGAGCTACCAGGGCCGGGGCATCGGCACGGCCGTCGTCCGGCTGGCCGTGACCCACGCGCGAGCGGCGGGCTGCGAATGGCTGCACGTCGACTTCGTGCCGGAACTGCGTTCGTTCTACTTCGGTGCCTGCGGTTTCCGGCCGACCGAGGCGGGCCTGATCCGGCTCACGGGCTCGGGATCATGAAGCTCAGCACCGTCGCCTGAAGCAGCGAGATCACCCCGACCACGGCGGTCAGCACGACCGACCACAGGAACGTCTGCCGCAGCAGCGCGCCTTCCTTCCCGGACTGTCCGATCGCGGTGGCGCCGATGGACAGGTTCTGCGGCGAGATCATCTTGCCCATCACCCCGCCGGAGGTGTTCGTGGCACCGGCGAGGATCGGGTCGACGTGCAGTTGCTGCGCCGAGATCACCTGCATCGGCCCGAAGAGACTGTTCGTCGACGCGTCCGAGCCGGTGAGGAAGACGCCCAGCCAGCCGATGTAGGCGGAGAACAACGGGAACAGCACGCCGGTGGTCGCCAGTGCGAGGCCGAGTGTCTGCGTGGCACCCGAGTAGTTCATGACGAACGCGATCGCGAGGATCATGAAGATCGTCGCCAGCGCCCAGCGCATCTGGTGCAGGGTGCGCCGGTAGGTGGCCAGCAGCAGCCGGGGTTTCGCGCCCATCGCGAAACCCGCCACGATCGCCGCGAGCAGCGCCACGGTTCCCGGCGAGTAGAGGAAATCGACGGTCAACGTCGCCGCGTACGGCGTGTCCTTGGGCGTGATCGGCGCGTGCTGGACGACCTCCTTGTGCAGCCCCGGCCACGCGAACACCCAGTCGGCCTTGTGCAGCAGTTTCGTCAGGTCCAGCCATTCGGGCAGGTTCTTGAAGATCGTGCCGATCCGGGAAAGGAAGATCGCCGCGATCAGGACGATGTACGGTGCCCACGCGTACAGAGCGCCACGCTCGGCTTTCGCCGCGCCGAGGCTCGCTCCGGCCGTCGCTGGTTCTTCGCCGTCGAAACGCCAAACCGCCGACGGCTGCCAGAACCGCGTCAGGATCCACAGCGAGGCCATCGCGGCGAGCGCGGCGACGACGTCGACGAGGCTCGGGCTGATGAAGTTCGAGGTGACGAACTGCATGACCGCGAACGACAGACCGGCCGTCAGCACCGCGGGCCAGACCTCGATCATCCGCTTCCAGCCCGCGAGGACCACGACCAGGAAACCGGGGACGATCAGGGCCAGCAACGGGAGCTGGCGCCCGACCATCGACGAGAACAGATCCGTGGCCTGTTCCTGTTTCAGTCCGAGGATCGGCGCGGTCAGCCTGCCCAGCACGATCAGCGGGTTGCCGAGGCCGCCGAACGCGACCGGCGCGGTGTTCGCCAGCAACGCCAGCACGACCGCCTTCACCGGCGGGAAACCGAGCGCCGCCATCATCGCCGCGGTGATCGCGATCGGTGAGCCACCGCCCGCGATGCCTTCCAGCAGCGCGCCGAACCCGAACGCGATCAGCAGCGCCTGGAGGCGGCGGTCCTCGCTGAACCCGGCGAGGACCGCCTTGATGTTGTCGAAGCGTCCGGTCGCGACGGTGACGTTGTGGAAGTACACGGCGTGGAACGCGATCCAGGCCACCGACCACACCCCGAACACCAGCCCCATGGCCGCCGAGTCGAAGGCGAGCCCGGCGGGCATGCGGTACAGCAGGACCGCGACCAGCAGCGCGGTGATCAGCGCCAGCGCCGCCGAGAGATGCGCGGACCGGCGCAGGATCCCCAGCGCCACCAGCAGCACGATGATCGGGAGTGCGGCGAGCGCCGCGGACAGCCACAGCCCGCCCGCCGGCTGGTAGTCCTGGATCCAGCCCACTTCAGCCCCTTTGCGCGCGGACGTAACCCAGCCGGAGTGACAGCGCGGCGGCGGTCCCGGCCACCGTCGCGCCCAGTTCGTCGGTGCGGCGGAGCACACGTCCGGCGGGGCCCGCGATGCTGATCGCGGCGATCGGCCGTCCGGTGTGGTCGCGGACGGCGGCGGCCACGCAGCCCACGTCCGGTTCGTTTTCGACGTCGTCCACGGCCCAGCCGCGACGGCTCGTCCTGGCCAGGTCGTCGAGCAGCCGGGCCGGATCGTTGATCGTCTTCAGGGTGAGACTGTCGAGTTTCATCCGGCGGATCCGCTCGACGCGGTCCTGTTCGGGCAGTGCCGCCAGCCACGCCTTGCCCAGCGAAGTCGCGTGCTGTGGACGGCGGGTGCCGAGGCGGCAGGCCAGGGTGACGGCGTTGGCGCTGCGTTCGGTGGCGACGTAGACCATCGTGTCGTTGTCCGGCACGGCGAGATACGTCGTCTCGCCGCTCCGCTCGGCGAGCGACGCGAGGTAGCGCGGCGCGCAGCGGTGGAGGTCGGTCGCCGCCATCGCGCGGGCGCCGAGTTCGACCAGCCGGGTGCCGAGCCGCACGCGGCCGGTGGCGCGATCGGCTTCGAGGTATTCGAGGTTCTTGAGGGTGCCGACGATGCGGTAGGCGGCGCTCCGGGAGAGACCCAGTTGCCTGGCGATCGCGTTGGTGGAAATCTCCTGGTTCTGGCCGACGTGCTCGAGAACCGCTAGTCCGCGCTCGAGTGTGCCACTGGAATCCAGGCCGCGTGGTGTGCCCACTTTGCCCTCCGTTGGACCGGGGTACCGATGACCGGCACCTGTTTCCGCTAAGCGGATTCGGACGTTAACAGCTCCGCAGACCCTTGGGAAGGTTTCTTAACAAACTGGCGACCGGACAAGTTTTCCCAGCTCGGAGCCTTCCGCTCAAGATCACCGGTTTGGACCAGTCCTTTCGGAGGTTCCGATTCGGGCTATGACTTCAGGGGTCATTTTTCTGTTCACGGATATGAAAGAACCCCCCGCCGGAAAATCGCGGCGAGGGTTCGGCTCGAAGTGCGTTTCTAACGGACCGAGAGGTTTCCGATCGCTCGAACGACCGCCGTGCAGCGGTTCTCGACGTAGTCCAAACCGCCTTCTTCGGCGATCCGGCGCGACTCGGCGGAGACGATGCCCTGCTGCAGCCAGAGCGCCTTCGCGCCGATCGCGACGGCCTGTTCGGCGATCGGCGGAGTGTCCTCGGCCGGGCGGAAGACGTCGACCAGATCGACGGGCTCCGGGATGTCGGTGAGCGAGCGGTAGACCTTCTCGCCCAGCAGCACGTCGGCCGAAGGATGGACGGGGATGATCCGGAAGCCGTGTTCCCGCAGTACGGCGGCGACCCCGTGCGAGGATTTGGCCGGATCGCGGCTCAGCCCCACGACGGCGATCGTCTTCGATCCGGCGAGGATCTCGGTGGCGCGATCGGTCATACCGGATTCAACCGCGCCGGGAGCCGGGGAATTCCTAGAGCTTCCACAGCCGCAGGCCGCGCACCCGGTACACCGGCCAGACGACGTGCCAGGCGCGGCGCCGCAGGAAGACCGCGGAACAGGTCAGGACGCTGCGCGCGGACGTCGTCGCGACGTCGTGGCGGTCCGGCCAGCTCTCGCCGTGCCGCCCGGCGGCGATCCGGAAGACGTTGACCAGGCCGCGGCCCTGCATGTCGTACTTCGCGCCGGTGTCGCCGGAATCCGGAGTCAGGGAGGAGATCTCCGGGCCGAACGCCGCCGCGGGGGCCGGTCCCGCGTCGGCGGGGAGGTCACCGACGGTCGCCGAGATCGCCTTGCCGTAGAGGCGGTGACTGTAGCGCGCGAGCAGCAGCCGCTCCCACAACGGCAGGACCCGGCGGTGCTTGAGCAGCGCCGAACACTCCGCGTGCCCGATGGCGAAGATGTCGGTCAGCTCGTCGTAAGCGTTGTGCGCCGCGGGCTCGTTGAGGTGCACGCGGACCTCGTACCGGATACGCGCGGTGAGCTCGTCGAGCTCCTCGCGGCGGTCGATCCTGGTCTTCGCCCGTGAGAGCGTCCAATCGGACATGGGAAGCAGGCTAGGTGAAGATCGGGGCCGTGGGAGACCCTTTCGGCCTAATCTCGTCGTACCGGCCAGCGGAACGGGCGTCTTGTGCGGGCCTGGGCGACGGGGCAGAGTTCGGCTGGTCGGAAGGAGCCCATGGACGCCAGCACGCTGCAGGAGGCCGCGGCCGCGCTGCTCAGCGCGTACGAGACCGGTAAGCCGATCGCGCCCCTGATCGAGACCTATCCCGCCGCGACGCCGGAGGACGCGTACCGCATCCAGCAGCGGCTCGTCCGCCATTGGGCCGAACGCGGCGACGACGTGCGCGGGCACAAGGTCGGCCTCGCGTCCGCCGCCATGCAGCGGCAGATGGGCGTCGACCAGCCGGACTACGGCCATCTGACCGGTTCGATGTTCCACCTCGAACACCAGCCGATCCCGATCGGCGATTTCCTGCAGCCGAAGATCGAACCGGAGATCGCGTTCGTGCTCGGCTCGCGGCTGCGCGGCCCCGGGGTCACGGTGGCGGACGCGCTGCGGGCGGTGGACTTCGTCGTCCCGGCGCTGGAGATCGTCGACTCCCGCATCCAGGACTGGAAGATCAGCATCGTCGACACCATCGCGGACAACGCGTCCTCGGGCGGGGTCGTCCTCGGCAGCAAACCGACCGCGATCGGCGACATCGATCTGCGGCTGGTCGGCTGTGTCCTGCACCAGAACGGCGAGATCGCGGCCACCGGCGCCGGCGGCGCCGTGCTCGGTTCGCCGGTGAACGCGCTGGTGTGGCTCGCGAACACGGTCGGGCCGCTCGGGGTCGCGCTCGAACCGGGGCATGTCGTGCTGCCGGGTTCGATGACGCGCGCGATCCCGGTGAGCCCGGGCGACACCGTCGTCGCGACCATGGCGGGGCTCGGCAGTGTCACCGCGAAGTTCTCCGGGGAGGAGCGACCGTGAGCCTCGATGTGCGGGAGGCGGCGGAAGCGCTGCTGTCCGGGGAAGAACGCGAGCCGCTGACCGATACGTGGCCCGCTTTGGACGTCGAAACCGCCTACGCGATCCAGGACGAAGCGCTCCGGATCCGGCAGGAGCGCGGCGAGACGCTGATCGGCGTCAAGCTGGGCCTGACCTCGCGGGCGATGCGGCGGAGCATGGGGATCGACTCACCGTTGCTCGCGTGGCTGACCGACGCGATGGTCCTGCCCGCCGGTGTCCCGGTGCCGCCGTCGATTCACCCGCGCGCGGAGCCCGAACTGGTTTTCGTGCTGGGGAAACGACTCGCGGGTCCCGGCGTGACAGCGGCGACCGCGATGGCGGCGGTGGACCGGGTCCACGGCGGCATCGAGATCGTCGACAGCCGATATCGCGACTACCGGTGCGAGCTGCCGGACGCCGTGGCGGACAACGGTTTCTCCGCGTACTTCACCCTGGGCCCGATCGGTATCGATCCGTCCACAGTGGATCTCTCGCTTGAGGCGGCGCTGCTGGAGGTCGACGGCGCCATCGTCGACACGGCCACCGGGGCGGCGGTGCAGGGGCATCCGGCGGAAGCGCTGGCGCTGGCGGCCAACGCCTTGGGCGCCCGCGGACTCGCGCTGGAGCCGGGCTGGATCGTGCTCACCGGCGGGATGACCGACGCCGTCGACGTGCGCCCTGGTTCACGGGTGGCGGCGCACTTCTCGCATCTGGGCTCGATCACGCTCGCCGGGTGATCCAGGCGCGGTCGGCCGTCCGGACCAGACCGCGGGTCAGCCTCGGCCAGATCGCGCGCGGGAGGTCGTGCCCCATCCCGGGAACGACGTCCAATTCGGACTCCCGCAGTGCGCGGGCCGTCGCCCGGCCGCCGGAAACGTGCACGAGCGGATCCTTCGAACCGTGCACGACGAGGGCGGGCACCTGGAGCTTCCGCAACGCGCGGAAGCGATCCCGGCCCGACATGATCGCCGCCAGCTGCCGGGCGGCCCCGCCGGGATTGACGCCGCGCTCGAAGGACCGTTCCGCGCGCTCGCGCATCCGGGCCTCGTCGAACGGGTACCCCGGCGAGCCGATGACGCGGAACGTGCGCACCAGGGAATCGACGTACTCCTCACGATTGCGAGGAGGAGCCGAAAGCAGCATCGACAGTGCCTTGGCGCTCGGCCGCCCGACGAACCGGTTCCCGGTGGTCGACATGATCGACGTCAGCGACCGCACCCGCGACGGATACTCGATCGCCAGCGTCTGCGCGACCATCCCGCCCATCGACGCGCCCACGACGTGCGCGCTCGCGACGCCGAGCTCGGTCAGCAGTCCGGCGGCGTCGCCCGCCATGTCCGCCAGGGAGTACGGCGCCGTGCGCAGGGTGTACGCCAGCGGCAGGTTCACCCGCCCGGTCATCCGGCTGGACCGGCCGGCGTCGCGGTTGTCGTAGCGGATGACGAAGAACCCCTCGGCCGCGAGGTTCTCGCAGAGTTCGTCGTCCCACCAGATCATCTGCGAGGCCAGGCCCATGATCATCAGCAGCGGCCTGCCGTCCGGCGGACCGAACGTCTCGTGGCACAACTCGACGCCGTTCACCGCGGCGATCGTCTCCGGCATCAGCACAGTGTGACTACTCACCGCGATACGCGCGAGCCTGGATTTCGTAGAGTTCGTGGTAGAGCCCTCCTTCCTCGATGAGTTCGGCGTGCGTGCCCTGCTCGATCAGCCGCCCTTTCTCCAGCACCAGGATCCGGTCGGCGGAGCGGATGTTGGCCAGCCGGTGGGTCACCAGGATCGTCGTGCGCCTGCCCGCCCCGGAAACGCTCGCGTGCCGCAGCCCCGCGAAGACCCGGGCCTCGGCCTTCGCGTCGAGCGCGGCCGTCGGCTCGTCGGCGACCAGCACGGCGGCGTCGCGGTAGATCCCGCGGGCGATGCCCATCCGCTGCCACTGCCCGCCCGAGAGGTCCTGCCCGTCGTTGAACTTCTTGGACAGCACCGTTTTCTCCTTGACGGGCAGGGATTCGATCACCTCGTCGGCGCCGGAGGAGGTGATCGCGTCGAGCCAGGCGGCGCGCTCCGGGTCTTCCCGGCCGAGCCTGCCGACGGTCACGTTGTGTTCCGCGGTCATCGGCCATTCGGCGGGATCCTGGGCGATCACGGCGATGTTCGCGTGGACCGACTCGTGATCGGCGCCCGCGAGATCGACGTCGTCCCAGTACACCTTTCCTTCCGAAGGCGGATACAGCCCGGTCAGCAGTTTGCCCAGCGTGGTCTTGCCGGAACCGTTCTCGCCGACGAGGGCGACCACCTCGCCGCGCCGGATGGTCAGCGAAACCTCGCGCAGCGCCGGGGCTTCCTGGCCGGGATAGGTGAAACCGACGTTCTCCAGCCGGATCTCCGCCGGATCGGGCGGGGCGGCGACCCCGTCCTCCATCGGGCCGCGCTTGGCGGATTCCACGAGCAGCCGGTGGAAGAAGGCGATGTAGAACGACTCCTCGTACAGGGAGTTCACCGCGTGCATCGTGATGGACAGGGAATTCGACGCCGTCCGCATGGCGAGCGCGGCCGTCCCGGCGAGGGCGAGTTCCATCTGCCCGCTGTAGAGCAGGAAACCGAGGACCAGATACGCGATCGCGGTGCCCACCCCGGCCGCCGCGCGGCCGGTCAGCCGGACCAGGTTGCTGCGATGCGCGAGCCGGACCTCCTCGTGCATCAGGCTTTCGGTGATCCGCCGGTACTCCTGGAGCAACGGCTCCTGAAGGGTGAGCGCGTGTCTTTCGAGGGCGAAGGTGCGCCACGTGGTCACCTCCTCGACGATCCCCTTCCGGATGTTGCGGCCGACGGTGTCGAGGTAGTGCCGGTAGTTCAACCGCGCGACCTTGGCCGCCGCCCAGCCGTCGGCCAGCGCGGCGAGCAGCAGCACCGGCGCGAGCCAGGGGTTGAGCAGACCCGCCGCGACCAGCGCGGCGAGCAGCGAGATCAGCGCCGACATCAGATCCGCGAGCCAGCGCAGGCTCATCTCTATCGAGCGGACCCCGTAGCGCGCGCCCTGCCTGGCCAGTTCCCGGAAATCGGCGTCCTCGAAGGCCAGCAGCCGGACCCGGACCATCGCGGCGGTGACCTCGTCGCCCGCCGAAGTGACGATCCGCGGCCGGAGCGCGCCTTCGACCGCGGCCACCGCCGTATCGAGCAGCGCGCGCAGGGCGTACGTGCCGACGACGATCAGCAGCGCGGGTAGCGATTCCAGCACCCTGTCGGGCGTCGGCCCGCTCTCCAGCAGCGCGATGAACACGTTCGCCGTGGCCAGCAGGCCGAACGCGGTGACACAGCCGGAAAGGACGTGGACGACGCCGGCGAGCAGGGTCAGCCGCGGCGACGTCCGCCAGGCCAGCCGCAGCACGATGACGATGGCGGACGGGAGCGCACGGATGGCCTTGACCATCCCCGCCTCGGCCACGGTCTCGTCGACCGCGGCCCATTCGGGCATCTTCAGGTTCTCGACCCCGATCAGGGGCACGGGCGCTTCGGGCACCCCTCCTTCTCTACGCGCCCCCACCGACATTTCCGAGAGCCGAAAGGGCGGGGGCTCTCGTGAGTGGCTGGGACGGTTCTATTCGAGGAGTAAGGCAAAGGTGTCGGGTCGACGTGTCCGGCGAGGGCGCGAGGTGTCACTCAGGGTGAGGGGTGTGTGGAAATAGGGACGCTCAACGTCCCTATTTCCACACACCCTCCCTGTCCGACCGTCGTGACCGGTCCGGGCACGACGGGACTGTGTGGACTTTTGGTCATCCAACGCACCAAATCCACACAGTCGACGCCAACGACCCGGCATCGCGCACAGTCACCGACACCGTCCACAAACACGCCAGGTTTGTCTTACCCCTCAATAACCGTTCTAGCCACTCACGAGGTTCTGGACCGACGGTGGAGGAATCGGGACGTTGAGCGTCCCCGCTCACCCACATCGGCATCCGGCACGAGCCCCACGAAGACACCGAGACACGATCCGGGCCCAGCGGGGTAGGCAACACCGACCCGGCCACAGTTCCGGCACTCGCGCACTTCAAGGGGACGCCTTCCCCTCGTCACATGCCGTGAAAGTCCCCTTCAGCCCCCGCCCACCATGCGCTACGCTCTCGCTAGAGCGATCTATCAAATCGCAAGGGGGCGAACATGGAAGCTCTTCAGGACCGGGGACTCACCGCGCTGCGGCTGATCCTGGCCTTCACGTTGTTGTCCACCACGCTGCATTACGCGCACAACGTGATCAGGGCGGCGGACTACCCGCAGATCGAGGGGATCCCGGTCGGTGTCGCCGCCACTCTGGTCGCCGTCGTGTACTTCGTCCTGACCGCGATCGGCCTGCTCGGCTACCGCGACTACCTGCGCGGACGCCACTGGCGGGCGCTCGCGTTCCTGATGGTCTTCTCGCTGTCGGGGCTGGCGAGCCTCGGGCACTTCCTGACCGGGGTGCCGCAGATCCCGGCGTTCTGGTTCGTCACGATCTTCACCGACGCCGCGTCGGCGCTGCTGCTCTGGGGCTTCGTGACCTGGGCGGCGGCGAAGCTCAACCGGGTGACTGTGCCTGACCAACTTTCTACACAACATTGACGGTAGTCAGTGCCATGTAGACAATCGGAAGGGTGACGCGGACCACATCGGTGACGTTCGAACGTCATCCCAGCGGCTACCGGCACTGGAAGCTGTCCACCGACGGCGACGTCGCGTGGCTCGAACTCGACGTCGATGCCGATGGGGGACTCGTACCGGGTTACGAGCTCAAACTCAACTCGTACGACCTCGGCGTCGACATCGAGTTGTACGACGCGACGCAGCGGCTGCGGTTCGAACATCCCGAGGTCCGCGTGGTCATCGTGACCAGCGCGAAGGACAACGTCTTCTGTGCCGGCGCGAACATCCGCATGCTGGCGTCGTCGTCGCACGAGTGGAAGGTGAACTTCTGCAAATTCACCAATGAGACCCGCAACGCCATGGAGGACGCCACCGCCCACTCCGGACAGCTCTACGTCGCCGCGGTCAACGGCGCGTGCGCCGGCGGTGGCTACGAGATCGCGCTGGCCTGCGAAAAGATCCTGCTGGTCGACGACAACTCCTCGACCGTCGCGCTGCCGGAGGTGCCGCTCCTCGGCGTCCTCCCCGGGACAGGCGGGCTCACCAGGGTGGTCGACAAACGGGGTGTGCGGCGCGACCTCGCCGACGTCTTCGCCACCCGTCCTGACGGGGTGAAGGGGAAGACCGCCGTCGACTGGCGGCTCGTCGACGAGCTCGTCCCGCGCCAGGGGTTCCGCGAAGCCGTGCTGGCCAGGGCGAAAGAACTCGCGCGGACGACCGAGCGGCTCGACGGCGAAGGTATCCAGCTCACGTCACTGAAGCATCGTTATGTCGACATCGTCCAAGACGGGACCGAAGCGACCATCACCGTCAAGGGCCCCGAAGACGACGACGGCTGGCTACTCGACGTCACCCGCGAACTCGACGACGCGATCCTTCGTCTGCGCACCAACGAACCCGGACTCGGCACGTGGGTGCTCCGCACCGAAGGCGATCCCGCGAAGGTCATCGAGCACGAGAACGCCGTTTTCGACGCGAAAGACTGTCTGAGCAACGAAATCATCCATTACTGGAAGCGAACTCTGAAGCGCCTGGATGTCACCAGCCGCAGCCTGATCGCGCTCATCGAGCCCGGAAGCTGCTTCGCCGGCCTCCTGCTGGAACTCGCCCTCGCCGCGGACCGGCAGTACATCTTGGACGGTCCGCCGATCGACGACGAAGACAGTGAAGAACGTGCGTCGATCACGTTGTCCGAAGCCAACTTCGGCCGCTTCCCGATGGGCAACGGCCTGACCCGCCTCGAATCCCGGTTCTTCGGCGACCCGGGCAACGTCACGAGGCTCGCGGAGGAACGCGGCAAAGCGTTGAGCCCGGCGGAAGTGCACGAACTCGGCCTGGTCACCGACGCCCCGGACGACCTCGATTGGGAGGACGAGATCCGGATCGCGCTGGAAGGACGGGCTTCGCTCAGCCCGGACGCCTTGACCGGAATGGAGGCGAACCACCGGTTCGTCGGCCCCGAAACCTGCGAAAGCAAGATCTTCGGCAGGCTCGCCGCCTGGCAGAACTGGATCTTCACTCGTCCGAACGCATCCGGTCCCGAGGGCGCGCTGCGCCGTTACGGTACTGGTCAGAAGGCCGTCTTCGACAGGAAGCGGGTCTGAAACCCATGCCCACCAAGATCGATTACGACGCCAGGATCCCCAACAACGTCGATCTCTCCGGGGACCGGCGGCTCCAGCGGGCGCTGGAGGGCTGGCAGCCGAAGTTCCTGGACTGGTGGGGCGAAATGGGCCCCACCTTGCGGACCCAGGGTGTCTATCTGCGTACCGCCGTCAGCGTCGGCCGGGACGGCTGGGCGCATTTCGACCACGTCAACGTGCCCGACTACCGGTGGGGGATCTTCCTCGCCGAGCCGGATCCGGACCGCGTGATCACCTTCGGCGAGCATCGGGGCGAACCGGCCTGGCAGCAGGTTCCCGGCGAGTACCGCGCCGACCTGCAGCGGCTCATCGTCATCCAGGGCGATACCGAACCCGCGTCGGTCGAACAGCAGAAACTGCTGGGGCTCACCGCGCCGAGCCTTTACGACCTGCGGAACCTTTTCCAGGTCAACGTCGAAGAAGGCCGTCACCTGTGGGCGATGGTGTATCTGCTGCACGCCTACTTCGGCAGGGAAGGCCGCGACGAGGCGGAAAGCCTGTTGCTCCGGAATTCCGGAAGTCCGGACGCCCCGCGTATCCTCGGCGCCTTCAATGAGGAGACCGCGGATTGGCTCGCCTTCTACATGTTCACCTATTTCACCGATCGCGATGGCAAATATCAGCTCGGCACCCTCAAGGAAAGCGGCTTCGACCCGCTTTCCCGAACTTGTGAATTCATGCTCAAGGAAGAGGCGCACCACATGTTCGTCGGCACCACCGGGGTCGACCGGGTGGTCACCCGCAGTGCCGAACTGGTCCGCGAGCACGACACCTTCGACATCGCCGGGCACGGCGGGATCCCGCTCGATCTCATCCAGCGCTACCTCAACTTCCACTACACCGTCTCACTCGACCTGTTCGGCAGCGAGACTTCGACCAACGCGGCGAACTACTACACCGCCGGGCTGAAAGGCCGCTGGCAGGAGACCCGCCGCAAGGACGACCACAAGCTCACCGACGCCGCCGGATCGCTGTCCCGGCCGAGGGCCGACGGCACCTGGGAGACCGAGGAACTGCAGGCCATCCTGCTGCTGAACCTCGACCTGCGGGAGGAGTACCGCGCCGACTGTCAGACCGGGGTCAACCGCTGGAACAAGATCCTGGACGAGGCCGGTATCGACTTCCGATTCGTCCTCCCGCACCCTGGATTCAACCGCGAAGTCGGCATAAACTCCGGCCACCATGTGACGCCCGACGGCACGGTTGTCGACGAGCCGACGTGGCTGGCCGGCAAACGCAAGTGGCTGCCCACTCCCGAAGACCTGACCTTCGTCCGATCGCTGATGCACCCGGTGTACGAACGAGGAAAGATCGCGAGCTGGGTGGCGCCGCCACGCCAGGGCATCAATGGGAAACCGTTCGACTACGAATACGTTTACCTGAGCTGAGCCGACAGAAGGTGTGCCCGTGACCGCTGCTGCTACCGGGTTCAACGCGGCGAGCTACCTGCTCGACCGGCATCTGGCGGAAGGGCGCGGGGCGAAGGACGCGGTCGTCTCCCCGCGGCGAAGTCTCACGTACGCGGGGCTCGCGGCCGAAACCCGCCGGATCGCGGCCGGACTGAAGGCGATCGGCGTCCGCCCGGAGGAGCGGGTCCTGTTCTGCATGGTCGACGACGTCGAACTGCTGACCGGGATCCTCGGCGCGATGCTGGCAGGGGCGGTCGCGGTGCCGGTGTCCACCATGGTCACCGGCATGGACCTCGGCAAGGTGCTCGCGGATTCACGGGCCAGGGTGCTGTGTGTTTCCGGCGAGTTCGCCGCGCAGGCGTCGATCGCGCTGGGGCTGGCGCCGGAGGTCACCGACGTCGTGCTGGACAGGGCCAAGGCGGCCGAACTGCGGTCCGGGGTCCGGACGCACCAATGGAGCGATCTGTCCACAGTGGACGATGCTGGTTTCGAACCGGCGCCGACCTGGGAGGACTCGCCCGCGCTCTGGCTGTACACCTCGGGGACGACGGGCAAGCCGAAGGGCGCGATGCACAGGCACGCGGGCATCCGCGCGGTCTGCGAGACGTACGCGCGCGGCGTGCTCGACATCGGGCCGAACGACAGGTTCCTCTCCGTTCCGAAGCTGTTCTTCGCCTACGGCTTGGGGAATTCGGCGTTCTTCCCGCTCGCGGCGGGCGGGACGGCGCTGCTCGAACCGGCGAGGCCGACCCCGGGGCTGATCGCCGCCAGGGCCCGCGCGGAGCGGCCCACGCTGTTCTTCGCTGTCCCCACTTTCTACGCGGCGCTGCTCGCCAGCGACATCCCCGACGACACGTTCGCCTCGGTACGCCAAGCAGTTTCGGCGGGGGAGCCGCTGCCCGCCGTGCTGTACGAACGGTTTCGCGACCGGTTCGGCGTCGAGATCCTCGACGGGATCGGCTCGACGGAGGCGTTGCACGTCTTCCTGTCCAACCGGCCGCACCAGGTGCGGCCCGGCAGCACCGGGATTCCGGTCCCCGGCTACGAGGTCGCGCTGCGCGACGAGCACGGCGACCCCGTGCCGGACGGGCAGCCCGGTGAGCTGTTCGTCGCCGGACCGTCGATCGCGACCGGGTACTGGGCGCGGTACGAGACGACGAAGCGGGTCTTCCAGGGCGAATGGCTGCGGACGGGCGACAGCTTCGTGCGCGACGCCGACGGCGGCTACACCTGTCTCGGGCGGTTCAACGACCTGCTGAAACCGGGCGGGATCTGGGTGTCACCCGCCGAGGTCGAGGACAGGCTGCTGCAGCATCCGGCGGTCGCCGAGGTCGCGGTCGTGGCCGCCTTCGACGCCGACGGCATCGAGAAACCGGTCGCGTGCGTGGTCGGCGTGCCCGGCCGTCGGCTGGACGCGGACGAGCTGATCGAGTTCTGCCGGGCCGGGCTGGCGTCGTTCAAGCGGCCGCGGGGCATCGTCGAGCTGGGCGAACTGCCGAAGACGGTGACCGGGAAGATCCGGCGCAACGTCATCCGGGAACTGGTGCGGGACATGTACGAGGTCCGGGCCTACCAACCCGATCCTGCTTCGCCCCTGCCCGGCTGAAGCCCGCCCAATCACGCGAGTTCCGCCTCCAATCACGCGAGTTCGCCATCTGATCACGCGAGTCCCGCGTCCAATCACGCGTGTTCGCCGATGCCACACGCCGAGCCGACGTGACTGAATGGGCGACACGCGTGATCAGACGGGCGACACGCGTGATTGAACGGGCGACACGCGTGATTGAAGGCGGATCAGGAGCCGTTGACGCTGCGCAGGGTCCGCATCGCCTCGGCCAGGCCGTGCGCGTCGTCCCCGAGCGGGGCCAAAACGATGCGCCGCAGGATCTCCGCGCACGCCTCCCGCGCCTGCTCCGCGACGTCGAGGCCGTGCTCGGTGAGCGCCGCGAACGTGACACGCCGGTCGTCCGGGCTGGGCACGCGGCAGATCAGGTCCGCGGCGACCAGCCGGTCCGCGACCTTGGTGAACCCGCCGCTGGACAGCGCCGCCTCGACGGCCAGCCGCGTCATCGGCATCCGGTGCTCGGGTGAGCGCACGAGCCGGATGAGGATGTCGAACGAGGCCGGCGCCAGGCTGAACCGTTCGGCGATCTCGCCCATCAGCTTGGTCTGGGTGGCCAGGTAGCCCTCGATCACCAGGCCCCACCACGTGACCACTTCGTCGTCGTTCGGTTCCTCCGGTTTCACCTCTGTCACGCGAGCGAGGGTACACCAAGAACTCTTCCTGGAATATATCTTGCGCGCGAGAGGTTATCGGGTTAGCTTGATTTCACCGGCTACCGGAGGAAGGGGCCACCATGTCGATCAAGACTTCGGGCCTGCACCACGTCACCGCCATCGGTGGCGATCCCCAGCGCAACGCGGACTTCTACACCCGGGCTCTCGGCCTTCGGCTGGTGAAGACCACAGTGAACTTCGATGACCCCGGCACCTTCCACCTGTACTACGGCGACGGGTCCGGCAAGCCCGGCTCGCTGATGACGTTCTTCCCGTGGAAGGACGCGCCGAAGGGCCGTCACGGCACCGGCCAGGCGACCACGACGTCGTTCTCCGTGCCGGAAACCTCGCTCGGCTGGTGGAAGGGGCACCTCGCCGAGAGCGGCGTCGAGTCGAGCCGGATCCGCAACTCCGACGGCGAGGAGACGCTCACCTTCGCCGACCCGGACGGCCTCAAGCTCGCGCTCGTCGCGCATCCGCAGGGCGACCCGCGTGACCCGTGGGACACGAAGCTCGTCCCCGCCGAACACGCTATCCGCGGCCTGCACTCCGTCACGCTTTCGGTGTCCAAAGAGGACGCGACCGCCGGGATGCTGACCGACGGGCTCGGCCTGACCTTCGAACACCAGGAGGGCAACCGCCTCCGGTTCTCCGCAGGTGAGGGCGGTCCCGGCGCGCTCGTCGACGTCCTCGTGACGCCCGACGCCCCGCGCGGGCTGGTGGCGGCGGGCACCGTGCACCACGTCGCCTGGCGCGCGCCGGACGAGGCGACCCAGGCCGCGTGGCGTGACGAGCTGATCGACGACGGCGTGAACGTGACGTCCATCTTGGACCGTCAGTACTTCCGCTCGATCTACTTCCGCGAGCCGGGCGGCACCCTGCTCGAGGTCG
Source organism: Amycolatopsis speibonae (assembly GCF_042647925.1). Classification (NCBI taxonomy): domain Bacteria; kingdom Bacillati; phylum Actinomycetota; class Actinomycetes; order Pseudonocardiales; family Pseudonocardiaceae; genus Amycolatopsis; species Amycolatopsis speibonae. Next base: position 20,850 of record NZ_JBHRWK010000050.1, on the reverse strand, counting down.
CGACCGACGAACCCGGGTTCGCGATCGACGAGCCGCTGCTCGAACTCGGCCGCGCGCTGAAGCTGCCGCCGTGGCTGGAGCCCAAGCGCGAAGACATCGAGGCGATGCTGCCGAAGCTGGACCTCCCGAGCGAGAACAACCCGCGATGAGCACCTTGGAACACAAGTACGTCGAAGGGTCGCCGGACGAACCGGTGCTGCTGCTCCTGCACGGCACCGGCGGCGGCCCGGACGATCTCGTGCCGCTCGCCCGTCAGCTGAGTCCGGCCTCGGCGCTGCTCGCGCCGGCCGGGCCGGTGTCGGAACACGGTGCGGCGCGCTGGTTCCGAAGGCTGGCGGAAGGCGTCTTCGATCACGAGGACGTCGTCGTCCGCGCGAACCAGCTGGCCGACTTCGTGATCTCGTCGCGCGAGGAATACGGCCTCGGGGACCGGCGGCTGGTCGCCATCGGGTTCTCCAACGGCGCGAACATCGCCGCCGCGGTGACCCTGCTCCGCCCGGACGCCGTCCGGGAGGCGGCGCTGTTCGCGGCGATGTCGCCCCTTCCCGAGCCGCCGCGGGCCGATCTGTCCGGTACCCGGGTCTTCCTGTCGAACGGCGAACACGATCCGATGGCGCCGCTGACGTCGGCGGAGACGCTCGTCCGTGACCTGCGCGAACGCGACGCGGACGTCGTCGCCCATCGCCATCCCGGCGGGCACCAGGTGACGGGCAACGGTTTGGTAGCGGCCGCGGGTTGGCTGAACCCGTAGCGGGGAGAGCAAAGTAGCCGAACGTAACATCGTCGGATGACTAACGGTGACCTCGTCCGAGCCCAGGCCCTGCTCGAAACGGTGCTCCTCGCGGACGGGCACAACGATCTGCCATGGGAGCTGCGGGTCACGACCGGGCCCGATCCGGTCCAGGCCGTGGCCGGTACGGATCTCACGGTCCGCCAGCCGCATCTGCACACCGACTTCCCGAAGCTCGCCGAAGGCAGGCTCGGGATGCAGTTCTGGTCCGTCTACGTGCCCTGCCAGTTCGAGGGGCACAGCGCGGTGACGGCGGTGCTCGAGCAGATCGAGATCGTGCACCAGATGATCGAGCGCTACCCCGATCGCCTGGCCCTCGTGGACACCGCCGACGAGGCCGAAGCCGCCTTCCGTGACGGCAAGATCGCGTCGCTGCTGGGCGCCGAGGGCGGCCACAGCATCGCCGAATCCCTTGGTGTGCTGAGGATCCTGCGCCGCCTCGGCGTCCGCTACATGACGTTGACGCACAACTACAACACCACCTGGGCCGACTCCGGCACCGACGAACCCAAGCACGACGGGCTCACCGATTTCGGCCGCGACGTCGTGGCCGAGATGAACAAGATCGGCATGCTGGTCGACCTTTCGCATGTCGCGCCGAGCACGATGCGCGACGCGCTGGCGGTCAGTTCCGCGCCGGTGATCTTCAGTCACTCCTCGTGCGTCGCGGTCAACGACCACGCTCGCAACATCCCCGACGACGTCCTCGAAACCCTGGCCGCCAAGGACGGCGTCGCGATGGTGACGTTCGTGCCTGGCTTCATCTCGCCGAAGGTCTCCGAGTGGGACGACCGGCTGCGCCAGGACATGGACGCCGCGGGCAAGGACTACCGGAACCTCGACCAGCGCACGAAGTTCACCGCCGAACGAGGCGGCCCGGAGAAGCCGAAGGCGAGCATCGGCGACGTCGTCGCGCACATCGAGCACGCGCGCGAAGTGGCCGGAGTCGACCACATCGGCCTCGGCGGCGACTACGACGGAGTCGCGACGCTGCCCGAAGGCCTCGAAGACGTTTCGAAGTACCCGGTGCTGTTCGCCGCGCTGCTGGAGCGCGGCTGGAGCGAAGAGGACTGCGCGAAGCTGGCCGGGAAGAACACCTTGCGCGTGCTGCGCGCGGCGGACGAGGTCACCCGTTCGGACGCTTGAGGGCGCGATCACGCCCACTTCGGCGGACACTGTCCTGCATGACGCAGCCGCAGGAGGGCGCCGCCGAGGTTCCGGTCGCGCCCGCTTCGCCGCCCGAAACCCCTGGCGGCGCGCGCCACAGCGGGAAGTTCGACGCCGGTCCGAAGCTCAAACGCACGCGGGTGAGCGGCACGTGGATCGCCGTCATCGTGGCGCTGATCGTGCTGGTGTTCCTGCTCGTGTTCATCCTGCAGAACCAGGACACGGCCAACGTCCACTTCCTGGGCATGTCCGGCAGCATGCCGCTGGCCGTCGCGATGCTGTTCTCCGTGATCGCCGGTGGCGCGCTGGTCGCGCTCGTCGGCGGCGCCCGGATCCTGCAACTGCGCAAGCAGGCCAAGAAGTCCCGGCATCAGCTGCGCTGAGGGACACCGCGCCGGAACTCGCTCGGGTTGACGCCGCGCACGCGTTTGAACGCCGCGCTGAACCCGAAGGGGTCCGAGTAGCCCACGGTGCGGGCGATGTCCGAAATGGTCGCTGACTCCCGGCCGGTCAGGAGATCGGCCGCGAGGGTCATGCGCCAGCGGGTGAGATAGGTCAGCGGCGGTTCCCCGACCAGTTCGGCGAACCGCTTGGCCAGCGTCGACCGCGAGACCCCGGCCCGCCCGGCCAGCGAGCCGACGGTCCACGGTGCCGCCGGTTCCGCGTGCAGCAGGCGCAGCGCGTCGCCGACCACCGGATCCCGCTGGGCCGCCCACCACGCCGGGGGTTCGCCGCCGGGCCGGTCGAACCATTCGCGCAGCGAGCAGACCAGCATCCAGTCCAGCAACCGGTCCAGGACCACCTGCTGCCCCGGCGCGTCGACGGCGACCTCGGCGGCGAGGTGGTCCAGCACCGGGTCGCCCGCGCCCCCGGCGTCCACCCGCAGCACGACGGGCAGCGCGTCCAGCAGCGGGCGGCCGATCTCGCCGCGCACCGGGTACGCGCCGACGATCAAGGTCGTCTCGCCGCCGGGGTCGTCGACCCAGCCGAGGCGGTGCCTTGTCCCGCCCTGCTCGGGTGTCGCGCAGTGCTCGCCGCACGCGATCGCCTCGGCCGCGGTGCCGACCTCGTCGACGAAGGTGAACGTCGCGGGGCCGCGCACGATGATCGTCTCGCCCGCGCGAAGCGGCTCGGGCGGACCGTCCTCCGGCACGATCCAGCCCGCCCCGGTGAGCACGGCGCACAGGGTCAGCGGCGCTCCGTCGACGAAACGCAGAGACCAGGGCGGGGACAGCGTCGAACTGCCGAACAACGAACCGTGGGACCGCACCCCGCGGATCAGGTCACTGAACACGTCCACGCAGCCGAGAGTAGACGAATACACAGGCGATCCGGCTTTTCACCTATGGGCACGTCCAAGACCACCGGGTTGAATCGAGCTCATGTTGACCGCCGAAGACCTCGAATTCCTCCGCCGTCCCCTGCACGGGTTCCTGACCGTCGCCGACGGGCCGGTCCGGCCGGTGTGGTTCGAAGCCGCCGGCGACGGCACGATCCAGCTGTTCACGCCCCGGGACTCGCCCAAGGTGCGGAAGCTGAGCGGCGACCCCCGCGCGGCGATCGTCGTCGCCGCGCCGGTGGGCGAACGCGAACGCTGGGTGGCGGTCGCCGGTCGCGCCACGGTGGAGCCCGACGGGGCGCACGAACTGGCCGCCCGCCTCGCCGAGCGCTATTGGGACCTCGAAGACCCGGCCCTCGCGGGCGAACTCGCCGGGATCCAGACCCTGGACCTCGTCCGGCTCGTCCTCCGCCCGGAGAAGGTCAGCCGCTACTCGATGTGATGATCGACGTCATCCCGAGCACGGCCGCGCAAACGTTTTCGTCGCCTTGGGTGGTGACCCGGTCCCCCTCCGCCGGGTTCCGGGTGCACAGCCGCCAGAAGGTGTCCGCGTTGGTCGTCACCGAGGCCAGCGGCGCGCGCGACGTCGGCGCGGCGCTGTCGATCGCCCAGCCGTCCGCGGTCCGCTGCGCCGTCCACTTCCCGCCGCCCTGGCCGGTGACGGTGTAGGCGACCTGCCGTCCTGTTCGCGCTTCGACGTCACGCAGGGTGTGCGGCAACGCCCGCATGAAGGTGTCGACGACCGGCCCTCGGAATTCCCGCTCGTCGAGCGTCCGTGCTCCAACGGCTTCGCGAATCTGCTGCTGGTGCACCCAGAACTCGGTGTACTCGCGGGCGACGTCGAGCCAGACCGGCGCCGGTTCGTCACCGGCCCAGCCCACCGGATCTCCCAGGGCTTCGAGGTCGGCGCGGCCGAACATTTCGGCGATCTGCGAGGTGCTGTCCACCAGCATCGCGAACAGCACTTCGGGCGACAGCCGACGGCACGCGACCACCCATTCGTCGTTGATCCGGTCGAGGAAAGCGCCGAACCGCTCGCCTTCGCGCGGCGCCGTCGTCCGGTAGTCGTCGCGATCGCGCGACAGCCTGCCGAGTTTGCCGCCCAGGATGTGGGCGGCGAGATCGTGCACCGTCCAGCCCGGGCACACCGTCGGCGCGGCCCACTGTTCCGCGTCCAATCCGGTGAGGACGTCCAGCAAGGCCTGCTCCTCCCGCGCGAACAGCGGGAGGACGTCGATCGGCGGACCCCAGCGCGTGAAGCTCATGTATTCATCCAAACACTCTCGTCGATCACAATTTCGGCCATTCGGCCTACTCGCAGGTAGCATCAGCGCGAACGTGAGGGGAGTGCCCGTGAGCAACGATCGACCCGCCGGTGACGACCTGGCCGCTTTCGCCAAACGCGCGGGGCAGCTCGCGGGCTGGGCCGCCCGCACGGGCTTCGAGTTCACTCGCAAGCTCCCCGGCGTCGAAATCGCGGAGCAGGTCATCAAACAGGGCGAGCGGCAGCTGCTTTCGGAGCTCCGCCGCCGTCTCGACGAGGTCGACGACCCGTACCACGCCGCGCCCACCGCCGCGTCGGCGATGAACCGGCCCGACAGCAACGGCGCGCGCCCGGTCGAGGCGACCATCACCCTCGTGCACACGCGCGACCGGCTCGAACCGCTCCGCGCGGCGATGGCCGAACTGCTCAACCACTCGATCGGCTTCGGCCGCGAGCGGGCGCGCGAGTACCTCTACGCGATCATCCTGCGGCAGCTGACGCCGGACGAGGCCCGCATCCTTTCCGCGCTTTCCGACGGCTCGCCGTTCCCCGCCGTCGACGTCGCCGAGCGGACCAACCTCGGCGGCGCCGGGCGGTTCGTGCTGCGCAACGCCTCCACCGTCGGCAAGGCCGCCGGGGTCTCGCTGCCCGACCAGGTGCCCGGCTACCTCACCCGGCTGATCGGGCTCGGCCTGGTCGAGCTGGACGAAGAGGTGCCGTCGCTGGAGACGCAGTACGAGATCCTGCTGACCGACGAGACCGTCCGCGAGGCGGAGAAGGCGGTCAAGCGGGCCAAATTCGTCAAGCGCACCGTCCATATTTCCCGGCTCGGCGCCCAGTTCTGGCAGGCCTGCGACCCGAGCGCCGGCTGACCCCGGCATGGGTGCGTTCCTCGACGGGATCCTCGCCGACTTCGGCCGGCACTGGCCGCTCTACGTCTCGATCCCGATCGTCGCCGCGCTCATCGGCTACACCACCAAACTCGTCGCGATCCGGATGATGTTCCAGCCGGTCGAGTTCATCGGGATCAAACCCTTCCTCGGCTGGCAGGGCATCGTGCCCAAACGCGCCGCGCGGATGGCGAGCATCGCCTGCGACACGATGACCGAACAGCTGATCAAACCGGCGGAGGTCGTCGCCCGGCTCGATCCGCAGAGAATCGCGCGGGAGATCGAAAAACCGCTCCAGGCCGCCGTCGAGGACATCGTGCGCGACGTCGCGGGCCACTACCAGCCGGGGCTGTGGGAATCGCTGCCGGTGGGGATGCAGCGGCTGGTGATCCAGCGCGTCCAGGCCGAGACGCCGAAGATGGTAGCGGCCGTGCTGGAACTGATCAAGTCCGATGTGGACAGTGTGTTCGACCTCAAGGGCATGGTGGTCACCGCCCTGGTCAAGGACAAGCGGCTGCTGAACCGGATCTTCCAGGAGGCGGGCGACAAGGAGTTCAAGTTCATCGCCCGCTCCGGCATCGTGTTCGGCGGGCTGATCGGCGTCATCCAGATGATCGCGTGGGTACTGTTCAAGTTCCCGCTGATCATGCCGCTGTTCGGCCTCTTCACCGGCTGGTTCACCGACTGGCTGGCGCTGCGCATGATCTTCTACCCGCTCGAAGAGCGCCGGTACTTCGGCGTGCGCTGGCAGGGCCTGTTCCTGAAGCGGCGCGGCGAGGTCGCGGAGGCGTACGGCGCGCTGATCGCGAAGGAGATCATCACCCCGCACAACGTGATCGAGGCGGTCCTGCACGGCCCGCTTTCGGACCGGGTGCTCGGGCTCATCCAACGTCAGCTCGACGAACAGCTCGGCCGACGCGTCGGCGTCGGGAAGCCGCTGGTGGTGTTCGCCGTCGGCAGCAGGCGGTATCAGGACATGAAGCTGAACATCGCCGAGAAGATCATGGACAAGCTGCCGGAGACCATGCGGTACATCGAGGACTACGCGAACGACGCGATGGACATCAGGAACGTGCTGGTGACCAAGATGAAGGAGCTGTCGCCGCGCGAGTTCGAGGGCCTGCTGCGGCCGGCTTTCCAGCAGGACGAATGGATCCTGATCGCGACCGGCGCCGTCCTCGGCTTCGCCGTCGGTGAGGCGCAGGTCCTGCTCCTGGAACACTTCGCCGCCTGACGTCGTCCTCATCCCTGCAATCAGTCACCTACTTGCGTGGTTCGCGTATCCAGCCGCCGCGATCGGGCACCTGATTGCGAGGGTGTGAAATTGCCCTTACGGGTGAACGAATTTCGGCACCATCGGCGGTACGCCGGTTCGGCCGTCCGGTCTACAGTGCTCGTGCACTGAGCCTTGGGGAGGGCGCACATGGCCGACGCGGGGAGTCCGTGGCCGCAGGAGATCCGGCTGGCGATGACCATGGTGGGCGGGGCGAGCCTCGCGGTCTGGATGGGCGGGGTCGCCACCGAGACCTCGCATCTGCTCCAGGCGTCGAGGACGCCGGAAGCCGAGGGGCCGTACCGCGCCCTGCTCGATCTGCTCAACGCCACCGTTTCGCTCGACGTGCTCACCGGCACGAGCGCGGGCGGCATCAACGCGGCGTGCCTGGGGCTGGCGGAGGCGTTCCGGTCGAGCCCGCAGGTGCTGCGCGACACGTGGATCAGCACGGGATCGCTCGACAACCTGATCCGCGACCCCGGCGAAAAGGAACCGCGCTCGCTGCTCGACGGCGACAAGGTCCTGCTGGCGGACCTGAAGGACGCGCTGCACCGGATCACCGACAAGGCGACGGTGAAACCCGACTGCCCCGACATCACCGTGCTGCTCACCGGCACGATGATCGACGGCGAGACGACCAGATTCGACGACGCGCTCGGAAACCTGGTGCGGGACACCGAACATCGCCTGCTGTTCCGGTTCGATGGTCCTTTATGGACGGATGACGTGGTGGGACCGCTCGCGCTCGCGGCCCGCTCCACCGCGTCGTTCCCCGGTGCGTTCGAACTTTCCCGGATGCCGATCGGCGAGAAGACCGGCCCGTTGCATCCGGACATGACCCGCTATACCGACGTCTCGCGATCGCATTGGCTCACCGACGGCGGTGTGCTGCTGAACAAACCGTTGCGCCCGGCGCTGCGGGAGATTTTCGAACGGCAGTCGCATTCGGAGGTCCGGCGTCTGCTGCTGTACGTGGTGCCGACCGCGGAGCGCGAAGCCGAGCGGGTCGTGGTCGATCCGGACCGGCCGCCGCTGCTGGGCAGCGCGATGAGCAAGGTCGTCGGCACCGTCCTGAGCCAGACGATCAGCGCCGAACTCGAAGACCTGACCCGGCACAACGACGCCGTCGTCCGGACCAGGGGGACCCGCGTTTCCCTTGCCGCGATGGGGGTTCGCGGCGGCCCGGACATGCTGGTCGACCAACGGCTGATGAACGACTACCGCGATCGGCGGGTCCAGGAGGACGCCACCGCGCTGGTCCGCGAGGCGACCCGCAGGCTTTCACTGTCCGATGTGGAGGATCAGGGCCGCCAGTGGGCGTCCGGCACGGCGGCACAGCTGCGCGCGGCCGCGGCGGCGGGACTGCGCGACGGCCTGCCTGCCAAGCCACCGAAGGACACTTGCGAACTCGACGACCTGATCGCCTTCCGCACCACGGCGCTCGACGATTCGGTCGCCACCGGCCTCCAGCTGGTGAACGCGGGCTTCCGGCTCGATCCGTCGCCGGAACAGGCGACGCAGCTCAACCGTTGCCGTGTGCTGCTGCACGAGGCAAGGCACAAGGCCGCGCGCGGCTACCGGATCGCGGGCTGGGTCACCGAACAGGAACCGCCGAAGTCCGAAGACACGCTGGCGGCCTGGATCGAGGGGCTCGCCAAGAAATGGGCCGGACTCGGCCGGTCGGACACGCTGAAGGAGGCGTGGCCGCTCGTGGTCGCCGCGCTCCGGCAGGCGACACCGATCCTTTTGCCATTGGCACAAGGGAAACCCGAAACCGAGGCCGCCGACACGGTCAGCACGCTGCTGGCGTGGACCGGGCTCACGTCCGACGACCAGAGCGCCGGCGACGCGGTCGTCACCTCGCGCCTGGTGCGCCTGCACATCGCGACCCGGGGGCTGCTCGCACAGCCGCCGTCGGTCGACCAGCGCGTCGATCTCGTTCAGGTGAGCGCCGATTCACGGACGTTGCTGGACATGAAGCGACGGCGTTCGTGGGCCAAGCTCACCGGTATGCAGGCCGACTACTTCGGCGCGTTCTACAAGGCATCCTGGCGTGCGAACGACTGGATGTGGGGCCGGGTCGACGGCGCGGGCTGGCTGTTCCAGTGCCTGCTCGACCCGAAACGCCTGCGGCTGCTGCGCGACGTCGTCGGCAGGGAAGCGTTCCGGAAGCAGGTGCGGGAGACGTTCGAGAAGATCGGCTGGCGGCAGCCCGGGACGGAAGACGGGCTGTCCCAAGCGGAAGCGGACGCCCTGTGCGCGCAACTGGCCGGGGAACTGGCTTTCCTCGGTCTCGACGGCGAACTCGCCGACAAGGAAGGCGAAGCCGCCCTCCCGATCAGCATGCCGGTGACGGCGATGGTGCTCGCGCGGGTCCGGCAGCTGGAGATCGCGCGCGAGGAGCTGCCCTGCGTCGGCCTCCACTGCGGACACGACGCGAAAACGGCCAAGGGCAACGGGAAACCGTCGGAACGGTTCCGGCAGCTGATCGCGAACGAGCCCGAAACCGACGAACAGACCCAGCGCGCGTTCCAGGCGTGCCAGGTCTCCGGCGAGCGGTTCGAACACGAACGCGGGACGATGCTGTTGACGAAGACGCTGGTCAAAGCCGGTGCCGCCGGGCTCAACGCGGCCGCGGGGGCGACGAGGGTGCCGAAGTCGGTCCAGCCCGCCGCGACCTTCGCACGGGCCGCCGGGCGCAGCGCCTGGTGGATCACGCGCGGCGCGGCCACCCTGCCGTCCCCGTGGAACGTGCTCGTCGCGCTCATCACCGTGCTGGCCGGCTTCGTCATCGGCGGACAGGGCGGCCCCGTCCTGCAGTGGGTCGGCGTGCCGGTGGCCGCGGGCGCCATCGTGTTCCTGGCGGTCAGCCTGATGACGTTGCGCAAGACGTGGCGGATGGTGCTGACGGTGCTCGTCGTGCTGGTGGGGGCGGGCCTGCTGTTCGCCGCGTTCCTGCCACCGGTCCGGGAACCGCTGTTCGGCTGGCTCGGCGACGTCGTCGCGGGCTGGCGGCGTGGCGAGGCGCCGGTCTGGTGGCTGGTCGTGTGCCTGCTGCTCGTGCTGCCCGCCATCTGGACGCCGGTCGGTTCCGTCTTCCGGCGGCGTGCCCGCCGCAAGTAGTCCTCTACTTGCGGATCAGGGCCCCGAATCGCGTCCTGACCGTGCGACGAGGTGGTGACGGTTGGTATCGTCACATTCGGTGAGACCGCATCGAAGCGGCCTTACCCACAAGTGCTGCGTTTCAAACGTTACCGTTACCTTTGTCACGTGTGTTTCGAGGTTGTTGCAGGTAGCCGCGTTGCCGCCGCCGCGCTGATCTGACCGCGCCCGAATCCTCCGGTACGTTTCTTGGACATGTCCGGAAAGCACTTGATCGAAAATCCGACCAAGGCAGACGGTGCCGCGCTCTGGAGAATCGCCCGCGATTCGAAGAAGCTCGATCTCAACACGCCTTACGCCTATTTGCTGTGGTGCCACGATTTCGCCGACACCTCGGTCGTCGGACGAGTCGACGGCCTGCCTGTCGGCTTCGTGCTCGGGTACCGGAAGCAGGACACCGGCTTCGTCTGGCAGGTCGCGGTCGACGCGTCCCAGCGCGGAAAAGGCCTGGCCGGGGCACTGCTCGACGAGCTGTTCAGTCAGCTCACCGCCCAGGGGGTGCGGTACCTCGAAACGACGATCACCCCGGACAACGAGGCTTCGATCCGGTTGTTCGCCTCGTTCGCCAAGCGGTGGGACGCCACCTTGGAACGCCAGGATCTGTTCTCCGCGGCGGATTTCCCGGCCGAGGAAGGAACGCATGAGCAGGAGGACCTGTACCGAATCGGTCCGCTCAGCAGTCAATAGAACGTAAATCCGGGGATCCCAGGGAGAAAGAAAAAGCAATGAATATTTTCGAGGAACTCGAATCCGAAGTACGCAGTTACAGTCGTGGCTGGCCCGTGGTGTTCGACAGGGCTCAGGGAAGCTACCTGTACGACGAAGACGGCAAGGCCTATCTCGACTTCTTCGCCGGCGCCGGCGCGCTCAACTACGGGCACAACAACCCGGCGCTCAAGCGGGCCCTGATCGACTACATCGCCCGTGACGGCGTCACCCACGCGCTCGACATGTACACCGTGGCCAAGCGGGACTTCCTCGAGACGTTCAAGGAGAAGATCCTCCAGCCGCGCGATCTCGACTACAAGGTCGTCTTCCCCGGCCCCGGTGGCGCGAACGCGGTCGAGGCCGCGCTGAAGCTCGCGCGCAAGGTGACGGGCAAGGAGTCCGTCATCAACTTCACCAACGCCTTCCACGGGATGACGCTGGGCGCCCTTTCGGTGACCGGCAACTCGATGAAGCGCGGCGGCGCCGGTGTCCCGCTGGTGCACGCCACCCCGATGCCGTACGACAACTACTTCGACGGCTCCATCCCGGACTTCCTCTACTTCGAGAAGCTGCTCGAAGACTCCGGCAGCGGCCTGAACGAGCCCGCTGCCGTGATCGTCGAAGGTGTCCAGGGCGAGGGCGGCATCAACGCCGCGCGCATCGAGTGGCTCAAGGCGCTGGACGACCTGTGCAAGAAGCACGGCATCCTGCTGATCCTCGACGACGTCCAGATGGGCTGCGGCCGCACCGGCCCGTTCTTCAGCTTCGAGGACGCGGGCATCAAGCCCGACATCGTCTGCCTCTCGAAGTCCATCGGCGGCTACGGCATCCCGATGGCGCTGACGCTGATCCGCCCGGAACTCGACGTCTGGGAGCCCGGCGAGCACAACGGCACCTTCCGCGGCATCAGCCCGGCGTTCGTCACCGCGACCGAGGCGCTGCGCGTCTATTGGAGCGACGACGAACTGGAGAAGTCGACCAAGGCCAAGGGCGAGCGCATCGCCGCCGCCTTCCAGGGCATCGTCGAGGCGTACCCGGACGCGAACCTGTTCGCGAAGGGCCGCGGCCTGGCGCGCGGCATCGAGTTCCCCAATGGCGACCTCGCGGGCAAGGTCTGCGCCGCCGCGTTCGAGCGCGGGCTGCTGATGGAGACCTCCGGCCCCGACGGCGAGGTCATGAAGGTGCTCCCGCCGCTCACCCTGACCGAGGACGAGCTCACGAAGGGCCTGTCGATCATCGACGAGGCCGTCGCCGCCGTCCTCACCTGACCCGAACCGACCGCCACTACCGAGAACGAGAAGGAGTTTTCCGTTGCTTGTCAGAACACTCGACGAGGTCACCGACACCGACGCCGACATCAAGACCCCGAACTGGCGCAGCAAGCGCATCGTGCTGGCCAAGGAGGGTGTCGGTTTCTCGGTGCACGAGACCACGCTGTACGCCGGGACGGTCAATGACTTCTGGTACGCGAACCACATCGAAGCGGTCTTCATCACCTCCGGTGAAGGAGAGCTCGAAAACACCGCGACCGGCGAGGTCTTCCAGCTGAAGCCGGGCACGTTGTACCTGCTCAACGACCACGACAAGCACCAGGTCCGGCCCAAGACCGAGATCAAGTGCGTCTGCGTGTTCAACCCGCCCATCACCGGCCGCGAGGTCCACGACGAAAACGGCGTGTACCCGCTCGTAACCGAACCCTGAGTTTCGCTCGAGGAGGCGACTGCATTGACGCTGACCGACACCCGAGTCGACGACAGTTACCCGACACGCATCACGGGTAAACCCGAACACCTGCCCCGGACGCACCCCACCGTCTGGGGCAACGAGGCCGACGGTCCCCTTGACGCGGCCACGCTCGCCAACCACGACACCCGTGGTTACACCGTCGTCGACCAGTTGTTGTCGCCAGGTGAGATCCAGGCTTACTGGCAGGAACTCGTCCGCATGTCCTCGCAGGACCATCGCGACGACGAGCGCGTCATCACCGAGTCCCGGACCGGTGAGGTCCGCTCCATCTTCGACGTCCACGAGACCAGCGAGCTGATCGCGGAACTCGTCCGCGACCCGCGCGTGCTCGACCGGGCCCGGCAGATCCTCGGCTCCGAGGTCTACATCCACCAGAGCCGGGTGAACTACATGCCCGGCTTCAAGGGTACCGGGTTCTACTGGCACTCGGACTTCGAGACCTGGCACGCCGAAGACGGCATGCCGGCGCCGCGCGCGGTCAGCTGCTCCATCGCGCTCACCGACAACTACCCGTTCAACGGCGGGCTGATGGTGATGCCGGGGTCGCAGCGGACCTTCGTCCAATGCGCCGGGGAAACCCCGGAGGGCAATTACAAGAGCTCACTGAAAGAGCAGCGGGTCGGTGTTCCGCATGAGGATGACATCACCAAACTCGCCGCCGAATGCGGAATCGATCAATTCACCGGACAAGCCGGTTCGGCGCTCTGGTTCGATTCGAACGTGATGCACGGTTCGTCGAACAACATCACGCCGTACCCGCGGTCGAACATCTTCATCGTGTTCAACAGCGTCGAGAACGCGCTGCGGGAGCCGTTCGCGGCCATCGAACGGCGCCCGACGTTCATCGCCGGCCGTGACTCGAGCCCGCTGGCGCGCTGACGAACCGCAGGTGGCGAAGGCCATGACGGGGCGCCTGTAGCCGTCGGTGTGCGCCCTGTTACGTTGTCGCCACGTGGGCGGGCCAGTGGGCTCGCACGCGTTGCTTGTTGTCGACGACCGCACGGGTTCTTCGCTCGGGGTGAGCCCCCGGACGGACGTGGACGCCGATGTCCGGTGTGGGTCGCGCCCCCAGGCGGCCCAAATCGGACATCCCCCAGGCTCCGTGCCATCAGATCGGGACTGATGGCACGGAGCCTTTTTATTGCCCTTTTACTGCCACGGCCGACCTTCACCCTTGCCTGGGTCCGTGAAGGCCTCCTTGCCTACCCTGAAGGTAGGGAAGGAGGCCTTCACGGACTTGTGGATCGCCACTTTCGCCCCACGCGCACCAGCAGTCACAGCGGATGCGTGTGAAGGCCCCCTTCACGGACTTCAAGACAGCCAGGGCGGCGGTGACGCGTCGGTCCAGGTGGTCGTGAGTGGCAAGTGGGGTTAGAACGACACTTGCCACTCACGACCACCGCGCCCCACCAGAGTCGCGACTGCGTCTGCCCCGCCCCAGACCGCGTCCGGCCTGCACTGGTCGTTTCTGCCCCGCTATGTCTCTCTTCCCTCGCGTTTTCTGGTTGGCGGCGTCTTCGCGCGGTAGGTTGGCTACTCCGGTAAGGGGAGAGATCGGGGGAGGGGGTTCGTCATGGGCGAAAGCGGTTCCCCTGCCCACTTCCAGCTCCTCGGTCCCGTGCGGCTCCTCGACGGCGAACGCCCGGTCCCCGTCGGCGGTCCCGGCGTCCGCGGTCTGCTCGCGCTGCTGGCCTTGAAGGTCAACAAGGTCGTCGCGCTCGACGAGATCATCGACGCGCTTTGGGGCCACGACCCGCCGGCCACCGCCCGCACGATCGTCCACGGCAACGTGTCCCATCTGCGGCGGGTGCTCCGGGACATCCAGGGCGACCATCCGCGCGGCGCCCGGATCCTCACCGCCCCGCCCGGCTACCAGCTCACCGTCGAACCCGCCCGGATCGACGTCCATCGCGCCCGGTCACTGCTGGAGCAGGCTTCCGCCGAAGACCCGGACAAGGCGTCCGAGCTGCTCGCCGAGGCTTTCGCGCTTTGGCAGGGTCCCGCGCTGGCAGGCGTCCCGGGTTCGGTCCGCGCCCCCGAGCTGGAGGATCTGAGGCTCGCCGTCCACGGCGCCAGGGTCGACGCGGACCTCGAACTCGGCAGGCACGCGGAACTGATCGTCGAACTCAGCCCGATGGTCCGGGCGAACCCGCTCGCCGAGCGCACGGCCGGTCAGCTGATGCGCGCGCTCTATCACGCCGGGCGCCGCGGCGACGCGCTCGAGCTCTACCGGACGGTGTCGAGGGCGACCTTGCGGACGCTAGGCGTCGAGCCCGGCGCGGATCTGCGCTGGCTGCACGAACGCGTCTTGAACGACGATCTGCCGGTCAAGGTCTTCGCGGAACCGAAGTCCGAAGCGCATCCCGTCCAGCAGTTGCCGCCCGCCGTGCCGAACCTCGCCGGGCGCGAGGCCGATCTGGCCTGGCTCGACGGCCTTGCCCAGCGGGCCGAAGCGGGCGAGACCGCGGTCGGCGTGGTCACCGGGACCGCCGGGATCGGCAAGAGCAGCCTGGTGGTGTGGTGGGCGCATCGTGCCGCCCGCCGCTTCCCCGACGGCATCCTTTTCGCCTCGCTGCGGGGTTTCGATCCGCATCACCCGCCGTTGGAGCCCGCCGACCTGCTCACCCAGTTCCTGCTCGGGCTCGGTGTCCCCGCCGAGGGTGTCCCCGAACAGGTTCACGAACGCGTCGCCCTCTACCGCTCGATGATCGCCGGGCGCCGCATGCTGGTGATCCTCGACAACGCCCGCTCCGCCGAGCAGGTCCGGCCGTTGCTGCCGCCGGGTTCGCGGTCGATGACGCTGGTGACCAGCCGCTCCCGGCTCGACGGGCTCGCCGTGTCCAACGCCGCCAAACTGCGCGTCCTCGGCACACTCGCACCCGGCGACGCCGTCCGGCTGATCGAAGAACTCGCCGGGCCCGCCGGATTCGACCTCAACCACGCGCTCGCCCGGCTCTGCGGCTATCTCCCGCTGGCGCTGCGGATCGCGGGCGCCCGGCTCGCCGCCAGCGCGCAGTGGTCCGCGCAGGATCTGGTCGACGAGCTCGGCAACGAACGCACCAGGCTGGCCGCGCTCGACGTCGAGGGTCCTGACGACGGGGTCCGGGCGGCGTTCGACGTCTCGTTCCGCGGCCTGCCGCCCGAGGTCGCGAACACGTTCCTGCGGCTCGGTGTGGTGCAGTGCGTTTCGGCCGGTTCCCATCTGACGGCCGCGATCGGCGGGATCACCGTCGCCGAGGCGCGGAGGCATCTGCGGGTGCTCGCCGCGCACAACCTGCTCGCCGAAACCGGCCGCGACTCCTTCGTCCCGCACGACCTCGTCCGCCTGTTCCTCCGCGAACTGGCGGAGAACGAACTCGACGAGACCGACCGGGAAGACGTCCTGACACGATCGGTGCGGTTCTATCAGGCCGTCGCCGACCGGGCCCGGCGGAAGATGCTGCGGATCGTCGACCCCCTCGACTTCACCGGCGTGCTGACCGACGCGCAAGTGCCGCCGCTGAACTCCTTCACCGAAGCCCAGGACTGGTTCACCGCGGAATGGGAGAACCTGGTCGAAGTTCTCGAAGCCGCCCGGACGGCCGAACGGCACGACGACGTTTGGCAGCTGGCGCGCGTCGCGCACACCTATCGCGCGGTGTACCCGCTGCTGGACGAGTGGACGCGGCTGGTCGAGATCGGGCTGGAGGCGGCCGAGCAGTCGGGCGACGTCCTCGGCCGGTGCTGGATGCTGATCTCCCGCTGCGCCATCGCGCTCACCTTCGAACTGCCGCAGGGCTGTCTCGCCGACGCCGAAAGCGCGCTGGAACTCGCGAGCGCGATCGGCGACAACCGGCTGATGGTCTCGGCGAACATCCACCTCGGCTCCGCGCTGACGGTGCTGGGACGGTATGACGAGGCGATCAGGACGTTGCGGCAGGCGGTCGACGAGACCGACCGGACCGGCGATCTCGAACTGCGCGGGCAGGCGCTCAACAACTGCGCGGAGGCCGAAAAGCGGGCCGGGCGGTTCATCGAGGCGATCGGGCATCAGGTCGCCTCGCTGGAGATCGACCGGACGCTCGGCGACGAAAGCTACGTCGTCGTCTCGCTGAACAACCTGGCCGAACTGAGCATGCGGATCGGCGAACTGGCCGCCGCCGAGCGCTATGTCTGGGAGGCCGTGGACCTGACGATCAGCCGCCGGTTCGTCCTCCAGGAGGGCGTGCTGCGGCTGACCCTGGGCCGGGTGCTGCGGGCCGGGTCGGATGTGGACGGTGCCCGCGAGCAGTTCTCGCTCGCGCTGAAGATCCTGGCGGACGCCAATCCGAAGCTCGCCGGGATGGTCCGCGCGGAACTCACCGACCTCGGCGAAGGCCCCTGAGTGATCCTTAGCGGATTCTTAGTGGCCTCGCCTCTCACGCGCGTAGGGTCCGGTTCAGTGTCGATCGAGCCCTAGGGGAGGGGCATGCGGTAGTGATCGGCGCTCGGGCGGACCCTTCGGGATCCGTCTGAAGAGCCGCCAGGAGCGGCTCGTGGCGGTCCGGCCGGTGGAGGTGGGGGCGATACCGGCCGGCCGCCAGGCGGTCACCATCGCGTTTCGTCCTCTGAATGCGGTTCTTGCCCACACGACTACCGCATTCAGAGGACGGAACGCGCGGGGATCAGCCCGTGCTCGCGGTGCACAGGGCGATGGTCTGCCCCTTGTTCTCCGCCACCTTCTGGCCGTTGACCAGGATCGTGCAGGCGATCTGGTTGCTGACCGTCGAGTTCCGGGTGTCCGCGGTGACGGTGAGCAGGTAGTCGCCCGAGTTGAAGGACGCCGTGCCGCGCCAGTCGTCGGTGCTCGCCGGGGTCGTCTCGCTCCGCTGGTCGTTGAGCGAACCGAACCGGACGGTCGCGCCGCCGGAAGCGCTGACGACGAACTCCACCGTGTTCCTGTCCCCGGCGACAGCCGGGATGTGCAGTCCCGACTGACCAGTAGCAAAGAAGTTGGTGTAGACCAGTAACCCGCTCGCGGCCAGCAAACCGGCGATGGAAAGCGCGAGACCCGCGATCCCCATTCCCTTCTTGTCCGCTTCACCCTTCTTGATTTTGGTCAAACCGATTACGGAAAGAACCGCCCCGATCACGGCGAGCGGCCAGGCGGCGAGTCCGGCGACCGGGACGAAGGCGACCCCGAGTGCCGCCAGTCCAACCAGGAAACCGGCGATGACCAGGCCGTTCTTGGGCTTCCGGTGGCGGGTTCCGTGCGCGGCGAACCCCGGGCCGTAGCGGGTGGCCGGTGGGTGCGGGAGAGGTGGATCGGTCGGCATGCGTGCCCTTTCGGAGGCTTCCGTCCGAAGACGTTAACCCATCGTTCGGGGCAATGGCCGAAATTGTTACCTGCCGGAAAAAGTCATCATTCCACAATGATCAAGCGGTCACCGATATTTTCTGACGAGAATTGTGGCATCGCCGAAATATCGGAAACCCGATCACTGATCGAACAGACTGACTTCGGGGGTGATCTCGAGCAGTTCGTGCACCGGGCGGCCGCGGCGGCCGTCGATGGTCGTCGTCCGCACGACCCGCAGCCGCGCGGTCACCGGCCGGTCCAGGTTCTCCTTGATCTCGTCGAGCAGATCCGGCGCGACAGCGCCCTGGATCGTGCCGCCCGATTCGCGTTCGAGATAGAAGATCCGGCGCCGGGTGCGGACGCCGTCCAGCCTGCCGCTGACCGTCTCGTAGCCGACGGCCTCCCGCGACTCGCGCAGGCTCCCGGACAGGATCCGCGCCTGCTCGGTGGTCATGCTGCGGGTCAACTCGTCGCCTGCCGTCGGGGTCATGGCCATGCCGATCCCGGCGTGCTTGCTGACAGCGTTGACGATGTCGCTGACCGCGTTGCGGACGGTGTCGCGCTGCAGCAGCACCGCGTCCAGCGCGCCGTCGTCGGAGCCGTTGGCCGGCAGGAAGTCGCACAGTTCCTTGACCGCGCGTTCGGACAGCGACTCGAGCCCGTCGTGGATCAGCGCGTCGTCGAGCGCCGGTTCGGGGAAGCCGAAGAAGATCGCGTTGCCCGCCTGGCCGCGCTGGATCAGCGGCGCCTTCTCCCGGTCTGCGGGCTGGACGAAGGTCACCTCGCCCGACGGGTTGCGGATGATGTGCCCGATCTTCGCCGTCGCGTCCTGCAGCGCGCGGCTGATGTCCGAGAAGGTGTACGCGTCGAGGTGCGACTCACCGATCACGGACACGCGAAGCAGCGGCGAACGCGACGTCCGCTCGAACTTCGCGTACGCGGCCATCGCCGACGCGCGGGCGAGGTCGTCGAGCCAGGTGCCACCGGGGATCTCGTCGGCGATACGCCGGAATTCGTTCCTCACCAGATCACTTCCGGAATTCCCCTGCCACCCGATGCCCACACTTCTTCCCAGATCTCCTCGTCGCCGGGGCGGCAGAGGAAGCCGTCGAGCATGCCGCCGACGGGCTGGACCTGGTCCAGGTACATGGCGGGCTGGCCGACGATGACCCCGCGCAGCGTCAACAGTCCGTACAGCGCCGAGCGGCCCGTGTCGTCGAGCCGTTTGAGCGCACCCCATTCGTCCGGGATCAGCACCACGTCGAGCCCGAGCGGCGCGTGCGGGGTCCTGGCGGTCAGCGCGCCGCCGATCCACGCGCGGCCGGTCGGCATGATCCGCCGGGCGACCCCCAGGTAGCTGTTCAGCGCGCTGAACAGGATCTCCCGGTCGTTCTGGTGCGGCGCGTCGAAGACCAGCCGCTCGTAGACATCGGCCAGATCAGCGGGATGGCGGCCCGGGGGCAGCAGGTTGTGCGGCGTCCAATAGGGGAGCGCCAAATCGGAGCCTCCTTCGTGTGCCGGAGCTCCCGATCGAAGAAACGTACCCGGCGTCACGCTCACAGTGCGTAGCCGAATTTACCAGGCGAGTGTCAGCTGCCCTGCCCCGGCCGGTATTCGGACCCGCGTCCGGCGGGCGGCCAGTCCTCGTCACTCGGCCAGACCGGTTCCGGTTCGTGGCCGTGGCCGCCGTTCCGGCCCGCCGGCTCCGGTTCCTCCGGGTGGTAGGCGCGCACCGGCTCCGGGGTCAGCTGACCCTCGCGGTGGCCTTCCGCCTCCTGGTCGTACGGGTCGTCCTCGTCCTGGAGCCGGGCGGGCGGGATGAACTGCGTCTGTTCGGAGGAGAGCAGCTCGGGCACGGGCTCGGGCTCGGGCTCGAAGTGGGCCGCGGTGGCACGCTCCGGTTCGCGGGCCGCCGGTTCGGGTGCCGTGCGCTCACGCCGTTCGCCGCGCGTCAACAGCCAGGTGACACCGCAGCCGAGGGCGAAGGAGATGAGCAGCCAGACCCAGATCTGCCCGAAGAGCCAGAACATTCAGCCATCACCTCTGTTCTGCCGTGATGTCGACGCGGCGGCCCTCGCCGCTCGCGCCGTCGGAGTTCTTGCGTTGGGTGGAGTACGCCTGGTCGCGTTTGACCCCGTTGCGCTCCAGCAGCCGTTCCACCGCCAGCGCCCGGCTCAGCGAAAGCTTCTTGTCCGAACCGGTCGCGACCGTTCCGGTGATCCGGAAGCGCAGTTCGCGCGGCGCGTCCGTGAGCAGCTTCGCGACCTCCAGTGCGCCGCGTTCGCCGTCCGGGGTGAGCTCGGTGGTGTCCGGCTCGAAGGCGATCGGCGTGGCGGCCAGCAGGCGGTCGATCTCGGCCTGGAAACCGGCCTTGTCGGTCGGCTTTGCCGGAGCTGTAGAGCTGGGTGGCGGGCTCGGCGGGGCGGGCGGCGGGCTCGACGGCTCGCCGCTGGTCGTCACCGGCCCGGGAGGCGGGGCGGTGTCACCGGAGATCTCGACCGTGCGGACCCCGTCGATCCGCTGGATGGCGTCCATCGCCTGCGCGGCCTTGTCCGGCGGGAAGCCGGTGAGGTTCGCGTCGCGGCCGGAGAAGCTCACCTGGCCGCCGGAGACGCCGACGTCGGCGAGCGCGTTTTTCGCGCGCGCCGCCAGCGTGGCCTCGATGTCGTCCGAGGTCGACCAGACGGAAATCGCCGTCAAGGCGAGCGTGACCAGCAGCGCTGTAGGCAGCAAGCGGCTCCAGCGTGTACCGGGCATGAAGGGACTGTAAGCCGCGTCCGGCCGGTTAGCGACCCGGGTTTCAGCACGTCCGGACCGGTGTCCGGCGTGCGGCGGGCGCGGTCCGCCGGGGTGGCTACAGCGTGCGGCGCACCTCTCTGGCCTGCGGTGTCGGTGCGGGTGAGAGGCGTCCGGAGGGGCCGCGCGCCGACCCCGGCGTGCGATCACCGGCCGGTCGAGACATAACCCTTTCGGGTGACACCGCTAGGTGGTCCGGTGGGTCGTGAGTGGCGTTTCGGGTATTGACCCGAAACGCCACTCACGACCGACTGGACCCACCACGGCGGGGTGAAGGTCGAGTTTCCTCGGCTGAGAGGCTGTTGCGTTTTCGGATTGGGGTTCGTTGGTGTTGGTGGGGCGGGGCCGGAGGCCCTGCCCCATCACACTGTCTGGGGCTGGGTGGTGGTGAAGAGGCG
>NZ_JBHRWK010000049.1:0-85274 GCF_042647925.1 Amycolatopsis speibonae | reverse complement strand
CTCTTCACCACCACCCAGCCCCAGACAGTGTGATGGGGCAGGGCCTCCGGCCCCGCCCCACCAACACCAACGAACCCCAATCCGAAAACGCAACAGCCTCCTGAAGGTAGTGAAGGAGGCCTTCACGTACTGCCGACGCCCATCGCCGCGCCGATCTCCGCGGTGTCCTTGCCTTCCGCGATCAGCCGCAGCACCCGGATCTCGCGTTCGTGGAACCGCGAAGACCCGCCCGGTCCTTCCACCAGGGCGTCATATCCGGCGGCCAGCCGCCCGGCGGAGGTCTCGACCGCCGAACGCGCGGCCATGACCTCCGCGATCAGCCGTTCCTGCCGGACCGCCGCACGCGGCATCAGGCTGCGCACCCCGGCGGTCGCGGCCGAGCGGTGGCCGGACGGCGGGAGTGGTCCGGCGATCAGGACGCCGGGCAGGGTGCCCTGTTCGGCCACCGCCCGCCGGAGCACCGGCAGCCCGTGTTCGACCGGGTCCTCGGCGGCCACCAGCACGTCCGCGTCCCGGCCGTCGGACGGCACCACTTCGAGCACCGCGGCGCGTGACAGCATGCCGACCAGCCCCGCGCGGGTCAGGGGGTCGGCCGTGTAGACGGCCACCCTGATGCCGGATGTGTTCACGAGGCGTATCGGCCGTTCAGCAGCGCCATGGCCAGTTCGATCCGGGAGCGGTAGCCGGTCCGCGTGAACAACACGCTCAACCGTCCCTCCACGCTCTTCTGACTCGTCTGCAGCGCCCTCGCCAGCTGTTCGTTCGTCAGCCCTTCGCCCGCCAGCAGCGCCAGCAGGTGCTCGTTCTCGGCGACCGTCTCCTCCTGGCCGCCGGGGATCTCGATCCCGTTCTTCCGCATCAGGCTCCGCAGCCGGGCGCGGTGCAGCAGCGCGTCGAGCGAGCCGAGCACCTCGTACACCTCGGTGAGCACCTTCGGATCCGTCGCGCCGTGGCGGACCAGACGTTCGGCCGCGACAGCCAGTTCGTGTGGCTGGTCGCGCTCACGGGCCAGCCAGAGGCATTCATCGGCGGGCTCCTGGCCGAGGCAAGCCCGGACCAGGTGGCGATGCAGCAGCACCCGTCCGGTCGGCATCGCGGCGGCGAGATCCTCCAGCGCGTCGAGTGCCTTCTTCGCCGCCGCGCGGTCGTTCCTCCGCAACGCCAGTTCGGCGAGATCCGCCCAGGCGATGTCCGTGCCGACGGCGAGTCCGCAGGTGGCCGCGTGCAGGCGCCGGGCGGCGCGGTCGGTCTCGCCCAGCGCCATGTCGACCCGGGCCTCGGCGATGTCGAGCAGATGCGCCAGCATCGGCGCCGTGGCGCGGGCGGCGGTCAGCAGTTCCCGTGCCGCGCTGAACCGTCCCTGCGACAACAGAACCGACACGGTCGACAGGTGCATCGCGGACGACCCGGTGTCGTAGCCGCGCCGGGAGCGGTCGGCCACGCTGCGGTGGGCGAAATCGACCGCGCGCGAGGATTCGCCGCGCATGGCCGCGAGCATCGACCGTTCGCTGTCGCGCAGGCCGGTCTCGGGGAATCCTTCGTCGGCGAGCAGTTTTTCCGCGCGTGCCCGTTCTCCCAGCACCAGCAGCGCGGTGGCGTACGAGGTGATCTGGTCGTTCCGATGCCGCCTCGCCGTCCTCAGCGGCCACCGCTCGCGTTCGGTCAGGTTCGCGCCGAACCGCGCGGAGCGGCCGGTCCAGAGTTCGGCCAGGCCGCCGAAGAGTTCGCCCAGCATCGCGGAAACCGTCGACTCGGTACGCCAGGAATCGTTCTCCGCCAGCAATTCGGCCGCTTCCGCCCACCGGTCCAGCAGGCTCAGCGCGATCGCGCTCGACGCCACCGACCATTCCGGCGGGTTCATGGCGATCGCCGCGAGTTCGGCCGTGTTGCCGGAGTTGTGCAGCGCGCAGACGGCGATCGACTGGGCTTCCTGCGTGGCGTCGGCGGAAAGGCGGTCGGGGAATTCTTCCAGCAACCGACGCGTCCCCGCGAGACTTTGCTCGTGGTCGCCGTTCAGATGACACCACATGGTGTGGAGGAGCGTCACCCTCGCCCGCTGCGGCCGGTCCTCGGTCAGTTCGACGGCGGCCCGCAGCCAGCGCGCGCCGCGGGTGGTCTGGTCGTCGGGCAGGAAGGCCGCGCCGTCGAGCAGTTCGGTGAGAGCTCGCCGCGGGTCGATCAGCTTGCCGGCCTCGGCGATCCGGTCGGGGAGGTAGTACGGGTCGGAGGTGTGCGCGGTGCCGTTCCACAACGCGGTGACGGCGGCCGCGGAGAACCGCCGTCGCTCGAAGGGCCCGAGTTCGGCGATCAGCGCGTAGGCCACCACTGGCACGGTGAACCGCCAGCCTCGGCCGCGGTGCAGCACCCCGTCGGCCCGCAGATTCTCCAGCGTCGCAAGGGTTTCCGCGGGATCTTGCGCCAGCAGCCCGCTGATCAGCGACGGCATCGCCTCGCCGAGCGGATGCAGGACGGCCGCCGCCTTCGCGACCGCGAGCCGTTCGGGGTCCAGGTGCACGGACCGCAGCGGCACCGCGGTACCGGGGACGAGGTACGCGCGCCTGTCGACGATCCGGATCGCGCCCTGCGCGCGCAGCAGGTTCAGCGCCTGGTGCAGGGCGGCGGGCACCCCCCGGCTGAGTTCGTGCAGCCGGTCTCGCAGCAGTGCGCTCGGAACGGCACCCAGCACCTCGACGACAGGTCCCGTGATCTCCTCGGCCTTCAACGGCGTCAGCCGCACCGGCTCGACGAGGCCGTCGGCGCGTAGCCGCCGCACGGCGGCGAGTCTTCCGGCCACGTCCCGGACCGGGGTGCGAGTGGCGCAGATCAACCGGCCGGACGTCCCGTCCAGGCCGTGGATCAACGCCTCCAGGACGGCGAGGGAGTCGGGACCCATCCATTGGGTGTCGTCGAGCATCAGCACGTGCCCGTCGCCTACCGCGGGGGAAGGCCAGGGATGACTGCCGGGGGCGAGGTCGCCGTCCGGCGTGAAGCGGACGATCGAAACCTCTTGCCCTGAAGCGGAAAGCCGCTCGGCCAGCCGGGCGAGCAGCGTGGTCCGGCCGACACCCGCCGGCCCGGTCACCCAGACGCAAGGGGCGCTCGCGCCGGTGACGCGCTCCAGGATCCGCTCGGTCACCTCGTCCACGCCTGCCATCCTGAGCCGACAGGGCGATCGCGAGGCCATACCCGGCGCGGTATGGCCCGTATGGCCGCCGGGTCGGCCCGAAAGCCGCGACCGGACGGGCGTCAGGCGGCGAGCGGCCCGAAGACGAGGGTGCCCGGTGCCTCCGCGTCGTCACCCGCCCAGAACTCCAGCCACAGCGCGGCGAATTCGTCGCGGGACAGCATTCCGTCACCGTCGGAGTCCAGCAGCGGGAAAATGGCGTCGGTGTCGGTGGGGCGGCCGTTCCAGACCTCGATCAGCTGCCGGTACTCCGCCGCGGAGATCAGGCCGTCGCCGTTCTCGTCGATCGCCTCGAACATCGCGTCGGCGGTCGCGGTCACGGCTTCGGGCATGCCCGGCAGCTTGTCCACCACCAGCAGTACCTCGTCGAGAGTGACCTTCTCGTCGCGGTTGATGTCCGACGCCGCCAGCAACGTCGTCCACCAGCTCAGCATGATGCCGGTCAGGGACCTGGCGTTCTCCGGGCCGCGCCGCCGTGCCCAGCGCTCGGCCAACGCCTGGAAGTCGTTCTCCTGAAGGAAACCGTCGCCGTCGACGTCCATCGCGGCGAAAACCCCCGAGATCTTGCGCCGCTGCAAGTCGCTTGCCATGCGTCCGAACGATAGAACCGGACGCCGGGCCGGGATAGCGGCCATTCAGGGCGGTGGCGATCCACGATCGGGGGACGGCCGCTCACTCCCCGGGCTCGGGTCGTTTCCCGGTGAGTGTCTAGGTTCCGCTCGGCCGCGGCGTCCCCCGCGTGTGCGCCTCCATCGACAGGTGGCAGCCGGTCTTCAGCGTGAGCATGGTGCTGGTGCCAGTCGTCGTGCCGGTCGAGGTCGAGAGAGTCAGGTCGGCGCCGAAGTCATCGAGGAGGTGAAACTCCCGGAACTGGGGCTGGTTCACTTCGAAGCCCTTCTTCGTGAAGCCGTGCTTGCCTGCGGCTTCAGCGAGCGCCTGCGTCGTCTTCGCCCAGCCGGCTTCAGGAATGACGTCCGGCAGGCCCCATGTCGTGTAGGCGGTGTACACGTCGTGGACATCGACCGCGTGGAAAGCGTTGCAACCGGGTGCTACCTCGGCCACAGTTCCCTGCTGCCACGCGGAAAAGCCGGTGACTTCCGTGAGCTTGGCACGCAGGTCGGTGAGTGCCTGGTCGTATGTCGCCTGGGCCTGTTTGGCGTCCGGCCGCTTGAGAAGCTCGGCGAACTGCTGCTGGGTCGACATGCCATCCTTGCCGTGGTCGTTGTCGAGGTAGTCCGGGCTGCTGCCGCACGCCGTGCCGGCGAGCAGGACAGCGACCGCTATCCCGGCAATCCAGCTGATGGTTCGGGCAGCGTGCTTCATCTGTTTCACCTGGGCTTACTTCGAGATGGTCAGGTCAGGGCGGCCGGCGACAACGGCCGCCATGTTGTACTTGCTGGTGCTGTCTACGCCATCCTTTGTGGTCAGGGTGTACTCGCTGTGGCCAGAAGAAGCCGCGAGCGGCCGGCCATCGAGCAGTGAGGTCGCGCCTTGAGCCGATAGCTGCCGCATTCCCTCCATGCTGCCGGGGTCCTCGCCGAACCGCCCGCGCGTGATGTTGCCGACGTCGGCCACCGGGTCACCATCCGCCTCGAGCGTGTAGGCATGACCCTCGGGAACATGCAGTTGGTCGATCGAGCGGCCCGCGATGCCGCCTCCATACGGCTGGTCGGAGATACCCGGCGAGCCGAAGAACACGGCATCGTCCACACCGGTGTCGTTGTGCAGTGCGATTCCCGTGGTCAGTGAGCCATATGAATGCCCGAGAGCGGTGAGGTGCGGGTCGTCCGGCCGGGACATGTTGATCCCTTGGTCGAACCGCGCGAGCTTCTCGGCACCGTCCTGAGCCGCGCCGCCGCTGAGGACGTCGACGTAATCGCCGAGTTTGTCGGTTGCCGGCGGCTCGTAGCCGAGCCAGGTCACCGTCGCGACCGACTTGCCGCTGAGGTCACCCACCATGCGGTTGGCACTCTCGCGCACGCTCTGCATGTCGTTCACGTAGCCGTCGAGGTTCGTCTCGACCGCGGAGTTCATGCCCGGCGTGAAGACGGCGACGTGCTTCGCTGTGTCGACATCTCCATTGGCCACTGCGGCCTTCACCTTGTCTCCGGTCATGTCGAGCGACATGAGTTGCCGGTTCGGCAGCGGTTTGCCGTCCGGGCCCACCATGATGCCTTCGAGCTTGCCCAAGGCGGCGAGCCGTTCATCGAGTTTGCCGAGCTTCTCCTGGTAGTCGCGGACGAGTGGGCGGTCGCGGCCGAGATCGTCAGGGGTGTGGCGCATGAGCTCGGTGCGCTCGTCGAGCAGCTTCTGCTTCTCGTCCGCCATGAGCGCGACGTTCGCCCTGCTCCTGGCCCACGCCGCGATGCCGTCCCGGTTGCCGACCAACCCCGGGTGGTCCTTGATCAGGCGCTCTTGCTGCTGTTTCGACAGAGAGTCCCACCAGGCTGCGTTGGCCGCCGGGCCCGCGTCGACCGGTGGCGGGGCGGGGATCGACAAGGAGCCAAGCGCCCCGCCGGCGTTTCCGGCCGCGGCCAGGCTGGTGCCCTCGTCACTGGCGTCGATGGTATGCCCGCTGATCGCCGGGTCGAGCACGGCGCAGAAGTCGTTGTCGACGTCCTCGGCGGAGAGCAGTGTCTGCTTCACACGCTCGCCCAGCTCCGAAGCAACGACCTTCCGCTCTCGCTCAACGTCCTCTCGTTGCTCCTCCGGGATATCCGGCGGCAAGCCGCGGTCGGTGATCGCGCCGTCGTCCCCGATCGAGAAGTTGTGGGCGCGTGCCAGTTCTTCGGCCTCTCTGAAGCCGGCCAGCACACCAGTGGCGGCATCCGCGACGTCGCCACTGGCCCGGCGGATAGCCGCGATCTCGGCGGCCCACTCCTTGCCCTCTTCGATCAGGCGCTTCGAAGCTCCAGCTGCCGCGGTCGCCGCCGTGCCCGACCAGCCACTCGGCATCGCGGCGTCCTCGAAGTCTTCGGAGCAGGCGAGAAGCTGCAGGTACTTGCCGTTGAGCGCGGCCGACATGTTCGAAAGGACGCTGGGGTTCCAACGTCGAAGATCACCCCAAGACACCATCAGCTGGCCCCCGGCCCGCCATGAGAGGCCGTGACGTGCAGGTCTTGCTGGGCGGCCGCCTCGTTGGTGCGATAGTTCGCCACAGCCTTGCCCAAGTCGCCGGAGTATGTCTCCCAGGCACCAGCCCAGTGCTGACCCTTGCTCGACCACGCGCTCTTCAAGGCAGCCAGTCTGCCTGCCGAGCGAGTACCGGAAAGCCCGGCGTCACCCTCCGGGACAACACCGGCAGCGTCGAGCCCGCGGGCGTCGTCGATCAACCGCCCGGCGGCCTTGCTCGCCTCGTCGATCTCTCCGAGCACAGCCTCATACCCAGCCATCTGCCACACCCCTCCCAAGGTGACGCGTGTGCTGTCTCCGTGACCCTACGACAACAATCGGTCACCTGTGAACCACATTCGCTGAGGTCGGGGATGGCTACTCGAGATCGGGTGAGTGGATCTACTCACGCGCGGAGCATCCGCGGTGGTGCGGTGACCGGGGCGGGCGAGCGCCACCACGGATAGGGGACGCCGAACAGCTTGTTGATCACCACGGCCAGCAGGGCGATGAGCACTACGCCCACCAGGACCGCGACGATCTGCGGAGCGGTGTGCAGGAGACCGAGCGCGATGATCAGGGTGGTGGCCCCGGCGGGCGGATGCGGGATCTCCAGCGCGGCCATCGCCGCGCAGGTGAGACCGAGCGCGATCGCGGCCGCCCCGATCCTGGGCCAGGAGGGATGCGTCAGGTCCGGGGCGGCGGTGAGCAATCCGGTGGCGGCGAGGCCGGCGAGCCCCGCGAGGACACCGGCCAGATGGCCGAGCACCGTGTTGCGCGGGCTCGCGCCGGGCGCCTGCGGGCTCGCGAAGACCAGGAACGCGGTCGGCCCGATCGAGGGGAACAGCAAGGGCGCCCCGGACAGGATCGCGCAGAGGCCGATGAAGACGATGCAGCCGAACGAACTCAGCGCGACATAGGCGGTGCGGCGGAGGCGGCTCATTCCCAGCCGCGGCGCGGGTCTCGGGTGCCGACGCTGCCGGGGGCGCGGCGCCGGTAGACCACGTACGGACGGAGCAGGTACCGCACCGGCGCACTGAAAGCGTGGACCAGGCGGGAAAACGGCCACAGCGCGAACAGCGCCATGGCCAGCGCGGTGTGCAGCCGGTAGTCCAGCGGCGCCGACGCCATCAGCTCCGGCTGGGGATCGAGCAGCAGGATGCCGCGGAACCAGGGCGCGACCGTCTCGCGGTAGTCGTATCCGCCGCGGACGCCGTTGTCGACGAGGGTGTTCGCCAGTCCGGCGAGCATCACCAGCACGAGCACCACGTACATGAACTTGTCGCTGACCGAGGTGGCCCCGCGCACCGCCGGCACCCGGATCCGCCGCCACAGCAGCAGACCGAGCCCGCCGATCGCGACCAGCCCGGCGACACTGCCCATCACCAGCGAGATCAGGTGGTAGCCGTGTTCGTCGAGCCCCGCGAACTCGGTGACGCCCTTCGGCACGAGCAGGCCGAGCACGTGGCCGCCGATCACCATCAGCAGTCCGAGGTGGAACACGGGGCTGGCCACCCGCAGGAGCCGGGATTCGTGGAGCTGGCTCGACCGGGTCGTCCAGCCGAACTTGTCGTGGCGGTATCGCCAGATCGTGGCGAAGACCAGCAGCGCGATCGACGCGTAGGGCGCGGCGCCCCACAGCAGCAGGTCCAGTCCGGAACTCATCGGCCACCTCCGGTGCCGGTGGGGAACGGGTCGAGGCCGACCAGTTCGGCCGGGGGTTCGGCGGGGATCGGCGCGGGGGTGGCGGGCAGGGTGGCCAGTACCGCCGCGATCGCGTCCCGGTACGGGGTGTCCATAGTGGACAGGTTGCGATGCAGGAGCTCCAGCGCGGGATGGAAGCGGGCGAGCACCTGTCCGGCCTCGTCGGGCCCGGCCGCGGCGGCGAACTCCAGGATCACCGGCAGGAAGTCCGGCAGCTCGTTCTCGGCGGGGGCGAATCCGTGGGTGCGGTAGAACCGGCGCACCGCGGCCAAGGTCTCGCCGCGGCGGCGCGTGTCGCCGTCGAGGAACCAGCTCAGGTGCAGTGTCCGGCGGGGTTTCCGGTCGAAGACCTCGATGTAGTGCGAGGCCAGCTCACCGGGTTCGCCCTGTTCGAGGTAGGCCACGGTGCGGGTGAGTTCGTCGTGGCCGGGGCCGGTGGTCTCGTCGAGGCAGGCCCGCAGCAGGCCGAGTTTGCCGAGGACGGCTTCGTCGGGATACTGCAGGCACCAGCCGGCGATCTGGCGCAGCGCGGCGTGATCCGGGGCCACGATTGTCCGGGGGCGGAGGAGTTTCACCGGCTTCGCCCTCGCAGGGTCGGGAACAGCGCGTCCGGGCGGGCACCGTCGTCCCAGCTGATCAGGTCCACTGTGGACTCCTTGCCGCCCATGCCGGGGCCGCCGTCGACGTCGAGGCTGCACCGGGTGGCGATGCCCTCCAGGTCGTGTGCCTGCCCGACGCCCGCGGTGGGGATGACATAGCGCTCGTCGTACTTGGCCAGCGCGAGCAGCCTGTGCATGGCGAAGATCTGCTCGCCGGTGAGACCGACGGAAGCCGGGATGTCCTCGTCGGTCTCCTGCCCGAGGTTCACCGCCCGCATGTAGGACCGCATCGCGGCCAGCCGCCGCAGCGACCGCCGGACCGGCTCGGTGTCCCCGGCGGTGAACAGCTCCGCCAGGTACTCGATCGGGATCCGCAGGGCGTCGATGGCGCCGAACAGGTTGTCGCGGTGTTCGCCGTCGTGACCGCTTTCGCTGACCGCGTCGACCACCGGCGACAAGGGCGGGATGTACCAGACCATCGGCATCGTGCGGTATTCCGGATGCAACGGCAGCGCCAGCCGGTAGTCGTGGATCAGCTGGTACACCGGCGAACGCCGGGCCGCGGTGAGCCAGTCGTGGGGGATACCGGCCGCCTCGGCCGCCCGGATCACGGCGGGGTCGTGCGGATCGAGCAGCAGGTCGAGTTGCGCGGGGTAGAGGTCGTGCTCGTCGGCGACGGACGCGGCCTCGGTGACCTTGTCGGCGTCGTAGAGCAGGACACCGATGTAGCGCAGCCGTCCGACACAGGTCTCCGCGCACACCGTCGGCTGCCCGGCTTCCACCCGCGGATAGCAGAAGGTGCACTTCTCGGCCTTGCCGGTCTTGTGGTTGAAGTAGACCTTCTTGTACGGGCAGCCGGTGACGCACATCCGCCAGCCGCGGCACTGGTCCTGGTCGACCAGCACGATCCCGTCCTCTTCGCGTTTGTACATCGCGCCGGACGGGCAACTGGCCACACAGGACGGATTGAGACAGTGCTCGCAGATCCGCGGCAGGTAGAACATGAAGCTCTGCTCGAACTCGAACTTGATCTGGATCCCGAGTTCGTCACGCAGCTTCTCGGCGATCGGGTCCTTGACGCCGTGTTCGGTGGACCCGCCGAGGTCGTCGTCCCAGTTCGGCCCCCAGGTGGGCTGGGTGGGTTCGCCGGTGATGGCCGACCGGGGCGCGGCGGTGGGCACGTCGTCGCCCAGCGGCGCCTCGATCAGGGTGGCGTAGTCGTAGGTCCACGGCTCGTAGTAGTCGGAGATCTCCGGCAGCTCCGGGTTGGCGAAGAGCTTCCCGAGCTTGGTCAGCCGCCCGCCCGCGCGCAGCCGCAGCCTGCCTTTCGCCGTCCGCTCCCAGCCGCCCTTCCAGCGCTCCTGGTCCTCGTAGCGCCGCGGATATCCTTGCCCCGGGCGGGTTTCCACGTTGTTGAACCACGCGTACTCGGTACCCGTCCGGTTCGTCCAGGCCTGCTTGCAGGTCACCGAACAGGTGTGGCAGCCGATGCACTTGTCGAGGTTCATCACCATGGCCAGCTGTGCCATGACCCGCATCAGTAACGCACCTCCTGGGAACGGCGGCGGATCACGGTGACCTCGTCGCGCTGGTTGCCGGTGGGGCCCAGGTAGTTGAAACCGAAGGAGAGCTGGGCGTAGCCGCCGATGAGATGGGTGGGTTTGAGCAGCAGCCGGGTCAGCGAGTTGTGCGTGCCGCCGCGTTTGCCGGTGGCCTCGCTGCGCGGCACGTTCACCGCTCGGTCCTGGGCGTGGTAAAGGAAAACGGTGCCCGCGGGCATGCGATGGGAGACGATCGCGCGGGCCACCACGACACCGTTGCGGTTGACCGCCTCGATCCAGTCGTTGTCCTTGGCGCCGATCGCTTCGGCGTCGGACGGGCTCATCCAGATCCCCTGCCCGCCGCGGGACAGGGTGAGCATGTGCAGGTTGTCCTGATAGGTCGAGTGGATCGACCATTTGCTGTGCGGGGTCAGATAGCGCACGGTGACCTCGGCGGCGTCTCCCTGCCCGCCGGAGAGATGGTGCGAACCCAGCGGAGGACGGTAGATCGGCAGCGCCTCACCGAGTTCGTGCATCCAGTCGTGGTCGAGGAAGAAGTGCTGACGGCCGGTGAGGGTGTGCCACGGCTTGCGGTGTTCGACGTTGATCACGAAGGCCGAGTAGCGACGGCCGCGGCTTTCGCTGCCGGACCACTCCGGGCTGGTGATCACCGCCGCCGGGCGGGACCTGGTGTCGGCGAAGGTGATCTTCTTGCCTTCGTGCTCGGCGGAAAGATGTGCCAGTTCGGTGCCGACCCGCTTCTCGAGGTCGCGGAAACCCTGGGTGGCCAGCCGTCCGTTGGTGGTGCCCGACAGCGCGAGCACGGCGTCCGCCGCCTTGATGTCGGTGTCGATCAGCGCCTGGCCCCGGCCCGCGCCTGTGGTCGCGACGCCGTTCTTCGCGCGCAGCCAGTTCACTTCCTCGCCGACGTCGTAGGTGAGGCCCTTGCTGGTGGCGCCCAGTTTCTCCAGGAGCGGGCCGAGCGTGGCCAGTCGCGCCGCCACCGCGGGGTAGTCGCGCTCGACCACGGTCAGCCGCGGCATGGTGACACCCGGGATCGGCTCGACGTCACCGTCCCGCCAATCGCGGACGACACCGCCCGGCTGGGCGGTCTCTCCGGGAGTGTCGTGCGTCATCGGGGTAGCGACGAGATCCTTGCGTACCCCGAGATGCCGCTCGGCGAGCTCGCTGAACCGCTTCGCGATCGTGTGGAAGGCCTCGAAGTCGGTGCGGGTCTGCCAGGGCGGATCGACGGCGGCGTTGAAGGAATGCACGAAGGGATGCATGTCCGTGGACGACAGATCGTGCTTCTCGTACCAGGTCGCGGCGGGCAGCACGAGATCCGCGAACAGGGTGGTGCTGGTCATCCGGTAATCGATTGCCAGCATAAGATCCAATTTGCCGACCGGGGCGGTGTCGCGCCATTTCACGGATTTCGGCCGCGAGTCCGGCGGCGCTTCCTCACCGCGCAGATTCGCGTCGGTGCCGAGCAGGTGGCGTAGGAAGTACTCGTGGCCCTTGGCCGAGGAGCCGAGCAGGTTGGACCGCCACACCGTGAGCACCCGAGGCCAGTTCTCCGGCGCGTCCGGATCCTCGGCGGCGAACCCCAGCTTGCCTTCGCGGAGCTGGGCGATGACGTGGCGGGCGGGGTCGATCCCGGCTTCGTCGGCCTCGTCGACCAGGTCCAGCGGATTGCGGTCGAAAGTGGGGAACGAGGGCATCCAGCCCAGCCGCGCCGACTGCGCGAGCGTGTCCGCGGCGCTGGTCCCGGCGAGGCTGCCGGGCGCCAGCGGGGAGGCCAGCTCGTCGTTGCGCAGCGCGTCGTAGCGCCACTGGCCGGTGTGCAGGTACCAGTAGGCGGTCCCGATCATCTGCCGGGCGGGCCGCACCCAGTCCATCGCGCCTGCCAGGGTCTGGTGCCCGGTCAGCGGCCGCACCTTCTCCTGGCCGACGTAATGCGCCCAGCCGCCGCCGTTGCGGCCCTGGCAGCCTGTCATCGTCAGCAGCGCCAGGAAGGACCGGTAGATGGTGTCGGAGTGGAACCAGTGGTTGGTGCCCGCGCCCATCAGGATCATGCACCGGCCGCGGGAGGCCTCCGCCGTCTCGGCGAATTCCCTGGCGATCCGGGTGACCCGCTCGGCCGGGACCGAGGTGATCTCCTGCTGCCACGCCGGGGTGCACGGCTCCGCCGGATCGTCGTAGCCGGACGGCCACCGGCCGGGCAGTTCGCCACGCCGCACGCCGTACTGCGCCATCAGCAGGTCGAACACCGTGGTGACCAGCTGCCCGCCCCGCTCGACGGCGGGCACCCCGCGCCGCAGGACGCCGTCCGCGTCGAACCGCGGAAGCAGCACCTCGACGCCTTCGTGGCCGGGGTCGTCGAGCAGGCTCAGCCGCGGGACGACGTCGCCGAGGTCCAGGTTCCAGTGGCCCTGGTCGTGCTCGTTCCAGCGGAAGCCGACGGAACCATTGGGCACGACCGGTTCCCCGGTGCGGTCGTCGACCAGGACGGTCTTCCACTGTGGCTCGGCCGCCCCGGTGTCACCGAGGTCGGCGGCGGTGAGGAACTTCGACGGGACGAACGCGCCGTCCCGTTCGGTCAGCGTGACCAGGAAGGGGAGGTCGGTGAACCGGCGGACGTAGTCGGTGAAGTACGGCACCTGCCGTTCGGCGAAGAACTCGGTGAGGATGACGTGCCCCATGGCCATCGCCAGCGCGGCGTCGGTGCCGGGATGCGGGGCCAGCCACTCGTCGGCGAACTTGGTGTTGTCGGCGTAGTCGGGGGAGACCACGACGACCTTTTGCCCGCGATACCGCGCCTCGGCCATCCAGTGCGCGTCCGGTGTCCGGGTCACCGGGACGTTCGAGCCCCACATCATCAGATACGCGGCGTCCCACCAGTCCGCGGATTCCGGGACGTCGGTCTGATCGCCGAACACCTGGGGTGAGGCCACCGGCAGATCGGCGTACCAGTCGTAGAAGGAGAGCATCGGGGCGCCGATCAGCGCCATGAACCGGGACCCGATCGCGTGCGAGACCATGGACATCGCCGGAATCGGCGAAAAGCCGGCGACCCTGTCCGGGCCGTATCGGGAAATGGTGTGCACATGCGCGGCGGCGGCGATTTCCGAAGCCTCGTCCCAGCTGACCCGGACCAGGCCGCCCTTTCCGCGGGCGCGCTGATAGGACAGTCTCTTCATCGGGTCATCCATCACCGAGGCCCAAGCGGTGACCGGATCGCCGTGCTGTTTCAGTGCCTCGCGGTACATTTCGACCAGTACGCCTCGCGCGTACGGAAATCGTACCCGGGTCGGGGAATAGGAATACCACGAAAAGGAGGCGCCGCGCGGGCACCCGCGCGGTTCGTACTCTGGCTTGTCGGGGCCGACGGAGGGATAGTCCGGGTCTTGGCTCTCCCAGGTGATGATCCCGTCGGAGACGTACACGTTCCAGCGGCAGGAACCCGTGCAGTTCACGCCGTGCGTCGAGGGGACCACCTTGTCGTGGCTCCAGCGATCACGGTAGAACGCGTCGCCTTCCCGGCCTCCGGTCAAGTGCACCGAATGCAGATCCGCCGAACTCTCGGCGCGGGTCAAATAACGGCCGAGGCGGAGCAGGGCGGCGGTCGCCGGGCCTTCGTTGTGGTGGTTTTCGGAGCCTTTGTTGGTGGCTTTTCGTGGCGAGCGCACGCTCGTGACCTCCCGACTAAAGTCGTGAATGAGGCAGACAGCGCGAACAGGATGTGCCGAGTCTGTCCGGGAACAGCACAAGGTTAGCGGCACCGCGTGCCAGTTGTCTTTACGCGAAGGTGATCATAACTGTTGATCACTCGAAAAGAGCAGCAAGTAAATGCGCAGGTAATGGCGGGGTAATTGCCGTGAGAAACTGGATTAATCCATTCTGTCGGGTGATCGAAATATGCGAGGTTGCGAATTCTCGGAACCGGCAGCCCTGTGGGTGCGCGGATACGGACCCTGGCAAGCCGGAAAACGCGGAACAAGTAACGCCGTACGCTGAACAGGGGCGAAAGTATGTATAACGACCTACACCCGGAGGAGAAGGATGACAGGCGAAATCGAGCGGGCGGCGCACGCGTACTGTCCCGTCTGCGACCCGGATCCCGGCCTCGGTGACCTGGTCACCGCGCTCTGCGGGGCGACCCATCCTTTCTGGGGCCGTCGCGAGCGGCCGGTGAACAACTGCCCGGCGTGCGAAGCCGTCGTCGCGAAAACGGTCTACCCGTGCGGGCACACGGGTGGCGAGCGGTGAAAGGCCGGTCGTTAAGGTTCGGGGAATTCGGGGTACTGGATCCACACGAGCCCCTGACGGGTCGCCGAGAACATGGAGGTCCCCGTGTCCGCCGAGGAGGCCGCGCCCGCCGGCTCCGAGGTCGAAGTCCTGACCTTGGACGTGGGCGACGACCTGGGCGAGCTGGCCCGGGTCCGCGCCTGGGTGCGCGCGGAGCTGCGTGACGTCGCCGAAGCGGCCCTCGCGGACACGATCCTGGTGCTGGACGAAGTGGTGTCCAACGCCCTGCGGCACGGGAAGCCGCCGCTGCGGGTGCGCCTGCTGCGGCAGCCGGGCAGCCTGCGCGTCGAAGCCGACGACGCCGGCAAGACCGTCTGGGCGGAACTCGACCTGGGCGTCTCAAACGTGTCAGGTGCCACAGCGGATTCGCCGTTTTCGGGGCGCGTCACCGGGTAACCGGAGGGCAGCGGACAACGAATGGAGGCCCTGATGAACGACAAAGCCGAAAACAAGGTCGACGAGCTCAAGGGCAAGGCGAAGGAGGCCGTCGGGAACGCCACGGACAACGAGCAGTGGCAGGCCGAAGGCAAGGCCGAGCAGGGCAAGGCCAACGTCAAGCAGGCAGGCGAGAAGATCAAGGACGCGGTGAAGGGCGTCCGCGACTGACCTCGCGGTCTGAACAGGGGGTCCGCCTTTCGGGGCGGGCCCCTTTTTCGCTCGGCGAAGGCCGGCTCTGGGGTACCGTCCGGATCATGGAGTTCCGGGATTTCGACGGCATCAAGGTGCGGCGCCCTTCGGTCGACAGGAAAGACCTCATCAAGGAACCGGCCGTGTTCGAAGGCTACTTCGATCTCGACTCCGTCCATCTCGACGGCGGCGACCAGGGCGGGGTCCGCGGCGGCGGCGAGATCGTGCGGTCCCTGGTCTCGGAAGTGAGCCTCGCCAACGCCAGGCTCGACAGGCTGACGCTGTCCGATGTGATCCTCGAAGGCGTCGACCTGTCCAACGCGGCCATCCGCGAACTCTCGGCACGCCGCGTCGAAATCCTTCGTTGCCGCGCGATCGGGTTGGGCGTGTCGATCGCTTCCGCCGCCGATCTGTACGTCGAGAACGCACGGTTCGACTACGCGTCGCTGACGGTCGAGCGAGTGAAGGGTTCGGCCGTGTTCTCCGGATGTTCTTTCCGGGAGACGGTGTTCTCCGGCGACCTGTCGCGTCTGATCTTTGTGGACTGTGACTTCACTGAAACGGAATTCGCGGCGACCGCGGCGGTGGACTGCGATCTGCGCGGTTCGCGGTTGTCCGGCGCCCGTGGCCTGCTCACCTTGCGTGGCGCGAAGATCACCGCCGAACAGGCCATCTCGGTCGCGGGTATTCTCGCGGCCGAGAGCGGACTTTCGGTCGTCGGCTGACCCGGCGTCAGCCTTCGGGATAGAAGACGAAGAGCGTGCACCCGGTCGCCGACGCGGGCACGTGCCACGAACCGGCCGGAGCGTGCAGGAAAGTCCCCGCCGGATAGTCGCGCGCGCCGTCGTTGAAGATGCCGGAGACGACGTACACCTCCTCGGATCCCGGTTCGTGAACGTCGCGATGCGGCCATGAGGTGCCGGGATCCATCTCCAGCATGTTGGCGTGCGCGCCGTCCGCTCCTGTCCACAGTGGACGCACGCGGATTCCGGGGAAGATCTCGCGAACGGGGGATTCCTTGACGGAGACGGAAGTGTAGCCCTCTTGGGCGAGGATCTCGGGGTGCATGACCCCATGGTGCCGTGATCATCGAGCCGCCGGACAGTGTCCAGGAAGACACCATGGGGTATTTTCCTGCCATGCATCGCGTGATGGCCTTGGTGCGGCCGACGCAGTCGACGTTCGAGCTCGGCATCGCCGCCGAGGTCTTCGGGACGGAGCGAGCAGGCGTGCCGCGGTACTACGAATTCGACGTCTGCACGGAGAAACCCGGCCCGGTGCCGACCACGGCCGGGTACGCGATGTCCGTGACCCGGGGCCTTTCCGCGCTGGCGGACGCGGATACGGTGCTCATCCCGGGCTGGGCCCCGGTGGAGGCCCCGCTGTCGCCATCCGTGCGCCGGGCTCTCCTTCGCGCGCACGCCAGGGGAGCACGGCTGGTCACGATCTGTTCCGGCGTGTTCGCGCTGGCCCGCACCGGGCTGCTGGACGGCAGGGCGGCGACCACGCATTGGGCGCGCGCGGCCCAGCTGCAGGAGGAGTTCCCACAGGTGCGTGTGGAGCCGGACGTGCTCTACGTGGACCATGGCGACGTCGCCACGAGTGCCGGGGCGGGTGCCGGGATCGACCTCTGCCTGCACCTCGTCCGGCGGGACCACGGGGCCGCGCACGCCGCCCTCGTCGCGCGGCACATGGTGATGCCGCCCCATCGCGACGGCGGTCAGGCGCAGTTCGTCCCGGCCCCGCCGCCCGCGGACGAGCTGGACGGCCTCCTCGAGTGGGCAGGCGGCCGCCTCGGGACACCGTTGTCGGTGAGCGATCTGGCCGCGCACCTCAACGTTTCGTCCCGCACGCTGGCCCGGCGTTTCGCGGATCGGCTCGGCACCACGCCGGGGGCATGGCTGCTGACGCGCCGGGTGACCGAGGCGCGCACCCTCCTGGAGGAGACCGGCCTGCCGGTGGAGGTGATCGCGACCCGCGTCGGTCTCACGTCGGCGGTCAACCTCCGTCGCCGATTCCGCGATCAGGTCGGGACGACGCCGGGCGCGTACCGGCGCGCCTTCCGTGGCTCGGTTTCGCCTTGAGCGGAACGGAGCACGCGGGCCGCGGCCCGATGTCACGATGAGCGTATGGCGGACATCCTCCCTTTCCACCAGAAGCGGCCCGATCCGGAGCCGCTGTGGCGTGACGTGCTGGGCCAGAGCCTGCGCGCGGCGAGAGAGGAACAGGGCGGACGTCTCGTCGA
This sequence comes from Amycolatopsis speibonae, assembly GCF_042647925.1. Classification (NCBI taxonomy): domain Bacteria; kingdom Bacillati; phylum Actinomycetota; class Actinomycetes; order Pseudonocardiales; family Pseudonocardiaceae; genus Amycolatopsis; species Amycolatopsis speibonae. The sequence continues at coordinate 67,955 of NZ_JBHRWK010000049.1, read as the reverse complement.
CGTCGCGGAACGCGCCGGGATCTCGCCGCAGTACCTTTCGGAGATCGAGCGCGGCCGCAAGGAGCCGTCCAGCGAGATGATCGCCGCGGTCACCGGCGCGCTCGGGATCGACCTGGCGGATCTCCTCTTCGGCATCGCTGGCACGGTCCGGCGGGGCGGCAGCACAGGCCTCGCGGTCGGCCGCCGCCCGGCGGGCCCGGTCCTGATGGCCGCCTAGTTCCGGCTGTCCAGCACGTGGTCCGCGAGTCCGTAGGCGACGGCGCCCGCCGCGTCGAACACGCGGTCCCGGTCGGTGTCGTGCCGGAGATCCGAGACGGCGCGGCCGGTGTGCGAGGACAGGATCTCCTCCAGCTGCGTCCGCACCCGCACGACCTCGTCGGCTTGGAGGATGAGGTCCGGGATGGTGCCGCGGCCCTGCGCCGCGGGCTGGTGCAGCACCACGCGGGTGTGGGGCAGCACGAACCGGTGCCCGGCCTCGCCCGCGGCCAGCAGGATCGCCCCCGCCGCGACGGCCTGGCCGACGCAGGTCGTCGCCACCGGCGCCTTGATGAAGCGCATGGTGTCGTACAGCGCGAGCATCGCCGACGGGTCGCCGCCCTCGGTGTTGATGTAGAGGTTGATCTCCTGCTCCGGGTTGTCCGCCTCCAGGTACAGCAGCTGCGTGATCAGCGCGTTCGCCACGCCGGAGTCGATCGCGGTCCCGAGATAGATGATCCGTTCCGACAGCAGATGCGAGTAGACGTCCATGATCCGCTCGCCGGCGGGGCTGCGGGAGATGACGTTGGGGATGGTGTAGGTGCTCATGCGCCGACACCCCTTTCCGAGCCGAGGCCGAGTTTGTGGGTGCGGACGGGGACGACCTGGTCGAGGCTTTCGACGATGTGGTCGATGAAGCCGTATTCGCGTGCCTGTTCGGTGGTGAACCAGCGGTCGTGCAGGGAGTCGGCGAAGATCCGGTCGATGGGCTGCCCCGTGTCGTCGGAAATGAGGCCCAGCACCGTGTCCCGCGTGTAGCGCAGATCGTCGGCCTGCACCTCCACCTCGACGGCCGAGCCGCCGATGCCCGCCGAACCCTGGTGCATCAGGATCCGCGCGTGCGGCAGGGCGAACCGTTTGCCCGGCGTGCCCGCGGAAAGCAGGAACTGTCCGGCACTGCACGCCAGCCCCAGCGCGAGGGTGGCGACGTCGCACGGCACGAGCCGCATCACGTCGCGGATGGCCAGCATCGAAGGGACCGAGCCGCCCGGCGAGTGGATCCACAACGCGATGTCCTTGCGGGGGTCCTCGCTCGCCAGCGACAGCAGCTGGGTGGTGAGCACCGTCCCGTTGTCGTCGTCGAGTGCGCCGTCGAGGACCAGCACACGCTGGCTGAAGAACCGTTCCCGGAGCCGTTGGTCGAAGAGTGGCTGTTTCTCGTTGTCGGTCATGCCCCGACGATGCCGCCGTGCCCGGCCGTCCGCCGGTTTCTCTGCTGTGAGCGGATCAGCCCACAGCAGGACGCCGGGCCGGGACGAACCACACGACCCCCGCCATGCCGAGAGCGAAGACGAGGACGAGGAGATCGACGGTGAAACCCGGCTGAACCGGAAGGCCGAGATGGACCCGGTCCTCGCCGATGACGGTCAGCAGGCAGAACGAGATCAGCGTCAGCAAAGCGGAGGCGCTGAGCATGATCTGTCCTGCCTGGACCCTGGCGAGCAGGCTCGCGCCACCGGCCACCGAGGCCACTCCGGCGAGGATCAGGCTGAGGTCTCCCACCAGGATCGAGAGATCCGAGAAGTCTGAGAAGTAGTACGCCTGATGCATCAGCATCGCGTTCGCGAGCAGTGCGAATCCGAGCACCATGCCCGCCACTCCGGCCAGGATCGCGAACACGGAGGGCGGGTTCACCCCGGGACGCGTTGGCGCGGGCAGGATCGGCACCGGGGTTTCGGCGCCGTTCGCGGCCAGAGCCAGCATCGGGATCGCGTGATCTGGCAGCAGGCGCGCGTGGGGCGCCTTCGCCAGCAGGCCGCGGAGGACGTCCGCCAGTGTCCCGTACGTCCGGCTGAAGACCGGCTGATCGTTGACGACGGCGTACAGCGTGGCCGCGACGTTCTCCCGCCGGAAGGGATTCGCGCCCTCGCTCGCGCTGAGCAGTGTCACGCCGAGCGACCAGAGATCGGAGTGGGGAGTGCCTTCGTGCCCCGCGATCCTTTCGGGGGCGAGGAAAGCGGGCGAACCGCTCGGGTCGAGCACCTGGCCGATCCCGAAGCCGGTCAGCCTCGCCGTGCCGTCGGAGGACACCAGGACGTTCGCGGGCCGCACGTCCCCGTGCACGACACCCACCGCGTGGGCGGCGGCGAGCGCGCCGAGCACCTGCCTGCCGATCTCGGCGACGAACCGCGGCGGGAGCGGACCCGAAGCCACCAGCTCTTCCAAGGTCCGCGCGTCCACCAGGTCCATCACGACGAACGGCGTCCCGTCCGCCACCACGACCTCGTGGACGGGCACCACCGACGGGTGATCCACGCGGGCCTCACGCTGGAGCCGTTCGACGACGGCCGCGCGGGCCTGTTCGTCGAGCGCGGGCAGCAGCAGTTCCTTGATCGCGACCTGGCGGCCGTCCGGCCCGTCCTCGCCACGCCACAGCACGGCCGTCCCGTCGCCGCCCAGCTTCTCGAGCAGGGTGTAGCGCTCGGCGATCGTGCGCGAAGCTGCCGTCACGGTTCTTCTCCTCGGTTTCTGAAGTGTCTTCGAGGGACGCTAGCCAGGGACTATGACAAAACGATGAAATGGCCGTTCATCCATAAAGGACGCACACAGTTGGATATATTCACAGTCATGCTGACCTTGGCGGCGCTGGTCGCGGACCCGCATCTCGAACTGCGGGTGGTCGTCCCCGGCCGCGACGGGGCGCTGGCCGGGCAGGTGCTGTGGGTGCACAACACGGAGCTGCCCGACCCCGGGCCGTACGTGCGCGAGCACGAAGTCGTGCTGACCAACGGCCTGTGGCTCGACAGGACCGATCCGGCGGACTTCGTCGCGCGGGTGGTCGGCGCGGGAGCGGCCGGGATCATCTTCGGGCTGCGCGTGGAACAACGCGACACGCCCGCGGCGCTCGCCGAGACATGCCGCGAAGCCGGGTTGCCGCTGCTGGAGATCTCGGTGGCGGTGCCGTTCACGGCGGTCACCCGCGCGGCGGCGGCGATCCAGGCCGCGGACCGGCAGAACGCGCTGATGTCGTTGGTACGCAGAGGAGACGAGCTCACCTCGGCGCTGTCGAGAGGTGCCGGCGCGTCCGGGGTGCTCGCGGTTCTCCGCCGTGAGCACGAGTTGCCGCTGGCGGTCGTGGACCGGATGGGCCGGGAGCTGGCGTCCGCCGGCGCCGGACTGGACGCCGGACAGGCGCGCGCCGCGGCGGAGGCTTTGGCCAGGCGTCCGCCGCCGCTGGAGGCGGATCTCGGCGCGGGGACGCGAGCGGCGCTGTTCCCGGTCGGCGCGATCGGCGACGCGGACGCCGCGCTGCTGTGCCTGCGTCCGGTGGCCGAGCTGAGCAGGGGCGAGCGGGACGCGCTGGAGCAGACCGCTCGCTATCTCAGCCTGGAAGTGGCCCGGCACCAGGCGGTGCAGGCCATCGAGATGCGGTTCGCCGTCGAGCTCCTGGACATGGTGCTCTCCGGCGCGCAGCGCGTCGCGGAGGTGCCCGGCAGGCTGCGCGCCTTCGGTGTCGATCCGGACGGGCCCCTGTCCGTGATCGCGCTGGCGTTCGCCGGCGACGACGACGCCACCGCCACCCCGCCGGGGATGGCGGAGGCCGTCACGGACTTCCTGCTGGCGGACGGGCTGCCCGCGGTCGTGGCGGCGGGCAGCCGGGACGTCGTGGCGGTGCTGCCCTTCCGATCGGGAAGACAGTCGCCCGCCGCGTTCGCGCCCCGGCTGGCGGCCGCCGTTTCGGACCGGTTCTCCGGCGGGCGCGTGGTCGTCGGGCTGGCCGATCCCGTGTCCGGCGCGGCCGGGCTGCGCGAGCCGTTGTCGCGCAGCCGCGAAGCCTGCCGTGTGCTCCGTGGCAGGCGTGGCGGTCCGGTGGCGGCGAGTTTCGCCGAGCTGGGCAGCTACCGGCTGCTGCTGGAGTCGCACGACGAGCAGTGGCGGCACACGTTCGCCGACGCCCTGCTCGGCCCGCTGCGCGAGCACGACCGCGTCCGCGACGGTGACCTGGAGACGACCCTGCGGGCGTTCCTCGACCACGACGGCCAGTGGGCGGCCACCGCCGCGGCCCTGTTCGTACACGTCAACACCTTGCGCAACCGGCTGGCCAAGGTCACCGGGCTGACCGGCCGCGACGTCGGGCGGACCGCGGACCGGGTCGACCTGTTCCTGGCGTTGGAAGCGGCTCAGTCCGGATAGACCGCCGGGTCGACTTCGAGGCGCCGCAAGGGCTCCGCGGGCAAGGCGGGGTCGGCCAGTGCCGCGGCCGCCACGTCCCGGCACCGGGCGAACCGGACGTCGCCGAGACCGAGCCCGAACTCGATGAGCGCGCGCACCGCGGCCAGCCGTCCCGGCCTGCCCGACAGGAACGGGTGCAGGCACAGGTTGAACAGGCACCGGTAGCGGCGCATCGCGTCCAGCTCCGCGCGCCACATCTCCAGCACCCGGACCGGGGAGGTGATCACCGAGCCGATCTGCGGTGCGGGGAGGAACGCGTACTGCTCCCAGTCGTCGAGCGACCAGTGCACCGGCAGTTCGGCGATCCGGCCCGCCCCGGTCTCGATCAGGTAGGGCCGGTCGTCGGCCATCAACGACGAGTCGTAGCTCAACCCGTGCTCGGCCACCAGCGCCGGTGTGTCCCAAGTGGACTCCCAGCCCGCCGCGCGATGCCCGCTGATCTCGATACCCTGGCTCGCGAAGACAGCCATGCCCCGTTCGAAATCGGCTCGCTGCCCGGCGGCGGTCATCGTGGTCGGCGGCCGGTGGCTGTAGGAGTGGTGGGCCACCTCGTGCCCCCGTTCCACGATCTCGGCGGCGAGGCCGGGCCGCTGTTCGGCGACCCAGCCCGGCACGAAGAACGTCGCGGGTACGGCCAGTTCGTCGAGCAGGTCGAGGACGCGCGGTACCCCGACCCGGGGCCCGTACGCCTGATGGGACATGGTCGACAGGTGCTCGGCGTAACCCCGCCCTCGCGCGAGGATCGGGGATTCCGCGTCCACGTCGAAGGTCAGGGTCGCCACCGCGGCCGCGCCGCCGTGCCAGCTTGGTTCCGTCACGCTTGCCGACTCTCCCGCCAACGGCGCGCGTTCGCCACCGTGACCGTCGGGGAGAGCATCGACCGGTCGAACCCGGCCAGGGGTTCCGACGCGGCGACGCGGGCGGGCAGATCCGGGTTGGCCAGCGCGCCGTGCCCGAGCGAAAGCAGGTCGGCGTGCCCGCCGTCGAGCACTTCTCGCGCCTGGGTGAGGTCGTGCATCCCGCCGTTGGCGATCACCGGGAGACCGGTGACCTCCCTGGCGAGGGCGGTGATGGTGGCGCCGTCGGCCAGCTTCGCCGTTTCGAGCCAGTTCCGGCCCTCGCTGGCGATGTGGAGGTAGTCCGCGCCCGCCTCGGCGACCGCGGCGAAGATCACCTCGGCGTCGTCACGGCCGCCGGGCCAGCGATAGGTGAAGTCGTTGACCTTCGTCTGCGACAGCCGCACGCCGGTCACCAGCTCCGGGACCGCCTCGGCGACGGCGGCCACGACGCGGGCGGTCAGCCGGATCCGGCCGGCGACCGGTCCGCCGTGGGAGTCGGTGCGCCGGTTGGTGTAGTCGGTGAGGAACTGGTCGAGCAGGTAACCGTTGGCCGCGTGCACTTCGACGCCGTCGAACCCGGCCTGACGGGCGCGCCGTGCCGCCGCGGCGAAACCGTCGACGACGGCGTCGATCTCGGCGGTGGTCAGTTCGCGGGGCGCCGCCCACGGTCCGGAACCGCCGTACGCGGGCATCATCTCCCCGCGCGGCTGGACGGCCGAAGGGCCGACGGTGTGATCCTGATGCGGGTTCCCCTGCGAGATCGCCCCGGCGTGCATGAGCTGGGCGATCATCCGGCCGCCCGCCGCGCGCACTCCGGCGGTGACGACGCGCCAGCCCGCGACGTGTCCGTCCCGCGCGAGACCCGGCTGGTTGAGGTACCCCTGGCTGGCCGCGGTGTCGGTGTAAGTGCCTTCGCTGATCACGAGCCCGAACCCGCCGCGGGCGTATTCGGCGTAGTAGTCGGCCATTTCGCCGGTCGGGGTGCCGTCGGGCGCGGCCGAGACACGGGTCATGGGGGCGACGGCGTAGCGGGTGCGCAGGGCGAGAGGGCCGAGCGTGGTCGGGGCCAGCGCGGGGTGGGCGTGGCCGACGGTGGTGGTCATGATCGTGTTCCTCCATTGTGGACTGTTTCGATGGCGAGCGGGGAGAGTCCGGCGTCGCTGATCCGGACGAGGTCCTGCGGGCAGGCGGAGACCACGACGACGCAGTCCAGTTCGGCCCGCAGGGTCACCGCGTCGCCAGGCCGTGAAGACGCTGTCAGCCAGCTGAGCCGTCCGTCTCCTCCGACCGGGATGCGCATGAAGATGTTGATGGGCTGCGGGGTCGGGCCGGTGAAGCTCAGGCCGGCTTCCTCCAGCGCCTCGCGCAGGTTCGCGGCGCAGGACCGGTGGCCCGGCGCTCCCAGTGCGGCGTACCGGGCCGGATCGCAAGCGGGGATGAGCATGTCGTGCTCGCCGGGGGAGGTGTCCTCGACCAGGGTCAGGATCGGGCGGCGCTGGTCGGTCACGAAGGACTCGCCGAGTGCCGGGAAGAGGCTGTCGTTCGCGGCGCGGGTGTGGGCGGCGCTGTGGTGCTCGGTTCCGTTGTCCCGGAACGCGAACACGTCGCCGACCTGGCCGCCTTCGACGTCGATCACCCGGACCAGGTCCCCTGCGGCCACCCGGACGGCCTTGGCGGTCCCCGGTGGTACTTCCGTTCTGCTCATGCCTTCAGCAAACCGGTGACGGCGGTCGGCACGCTATGGAGGATTCTCCATGGTTGCGGGCCTTGCGTGGAGGAAGCTCTAGGGGGCGTTTGGTGCGGGTGGTCGTGAGTGGCGTTTCGGGTTCTAACGGATTCGTATTTGCCTACCCGCTGAACGTCTCGATTCCTCCATCGTCGACCCAGCACTCACTCGAATCCCCACCCTCGCGCAGGTCAGGTGTAGGTAGGCAAATACTGGTCCGCCCTAACCGTCCTTACCGCTCACGAGCCCTAGACCTCCTTGGCGGGTGTGAAGGTCGAGTTTCCTCGGCTGAGCCGAGGGAAGGGGGCCTTCACGCGCGGCCGCTGTGACTACTGGTGCGCGTGGGGTGCATGTGGCGATCACGAACGTAGTGAAGGCCTCCTTCACTACCTTCAGGGTAGGCAAGGGGGCCTTCACGGACCGCGCCAGCGATCGCGATCAACGGCACCCCGGGACTCCAGGGCGCTCCGGTCCTAGATAGTTCAGACTTTGACCATTTTCGCCAGACGGGGTTAGTGTTCGGCGATGGAAGACGTGGAGTCGGCCGGACTGGACTTCTGGTCGTTCGTGGCGCTGGCGAACCGTCGGCTCGCGCAGGAGTACGGCTTCCGGCACCAGTTGGCGACCGAGGTGCTGCTGACCCTCAACCGCGCCTCGGACCTGGTGACCTATGACCTCGAAGCCGCGGTGCATCGTCCGCGCGGCCGGTCCTGGTCGGCGTTCCGGCTGCTGTTCGTGGTCTGGCTCGCCGGACCGCTCGAACCGACGAGCACGGCCCGGCTGACCGGGATGAGCCGGGCGGCGGTGTCGAATCTGGTCAAGACGCTGGTGGCGGAGGGGATGCTCCACCGCGTCCCGGACGAACGGGACGGCCGGTCGGTGCAGCTGTCGCTGACCGAGGCCGGGCACGAGGAGATGGTGTCGGTCTTCCGCGAGCACAACGAACGCGAATTCGGCTGGACGAACGCGCTGACCGAGACCGAGCAGCGCATCCTCGTGATGCTGCTGGGCAAGCTGATCACCAGCCGCGCCGAGTTCGGCACCCGGAGCCGGAACTAGGCCGGAGCCGAAGGACGCTTTCACCGCGTGTGAGGTGAGGAAAGCGCCCTTCACCGCGTCGGATGCGGGGAAAGTCCCCTTCTGCCCCAACGGACCCTTCCCGTCGCCCTGACGACCGGACTACGCTGCCCGATGGGTAGTAAAAGTGTGAACTAAATCGGCGAGGAGGAGACCATGGTGGACGGCGGACGGATTCCCGCGATCTTCGCCGGGCTGTGCGACGACGCCGCGGTGTTCCCGCCGGGTCTGGCCCCGCTGCCGGACGCCGTCACGGCGCACGACGAGCACGTTTCCGCCTGGTACGCCGGCCTCGTCGGACCGCTGGTGGTCGCCGCCACCGCGCTCGACGAGCTCGCCGACGTGCTGGGTGACCGCGAAGTCCCGCTGCCGGTCGCGGTGACCCTGCCCGGCGGGCCCGCGCGGCTCGGCGGCGTGCTCGAAGCCGTCGCCGCGCTGCCGGTGAAGCTCGACGCGCTCGAGATCGCCGTCCCGGACGGGATGGGGCCGGACGAGCTGCTGGCCGCGCTTTCCGGCGCCACCGCCCCGGTCTACGTCGAGATCCCGCGTGACGACCGGCGTGTCCCGCTGCTGACCGCCCTTTCCGGCACCGGCCACCGCGCGAAGTTCCGCACCGGTGGCGTCCGGGCCGACCTGTACCCGGGCGAAGCCGAACTCGCCGCCGCGGTCCGGGCGGCGGTCGGCGCGGGCGTTCCGTTCAAGGCCACCGCCGGGCTGCACCACGCGCTCCGCAACACCGACCCGGTGACCGGCTTCGAACAGCACGGGTTCCTGAACCTGATGCTCGCCACCGACGCCGTCCTCACCGGAGACGACGCCGAAGCCGTCCTCGCCGAACGAGACGGCGCCGTCCTCGCCGAGCGGCTGCGGGCACTGGACCCGGATCGCACCGCCGCGGTTCGCGCGGGCTTCACATCGTTCGGCACCTGCAGTATCACCGACCCCCTGACCGAGCTGGCCGGACTCGGCCTGCTCGAGGCGCCCCGAGGAGTGGCATGACCACGATCGACATCCCCGCAGACTCCCTGTTCGGGATCGACAACCTGCCGTACGGAGTGTTCTCCGTCGACGGCGGTTCCCCCCGCGTCGGCGTCCGTGTCGGGGATTCCGTCCTCGATCTGGCCGCGGCGCTCGGTGACGACGTCTTCGCCGCGCCGTCGCTGAATCCGTTCATGGCACAGGGATACGACCGCTGGGTGGCGGTCCGGGAGCGGATCCGTGCCCTGGTCTCCGGTGAGCTCCCCGACGGCGCGGTCCATCCCGTCGGACGGGTGACCCTGCACCTGCCGATCGAGGTCGCGGACTACGTCGACTTCTACGCCTCCGAGCACCACGCTTCGAACGTCGGCAGGCTGTTCCGCCCCGACGCGGAACCGTTGCTGCCCAACTGGAAGCACCTCCCGGTCGGCTACCACGGCCGGTCCGGCACGGTCCTGGTCTCCGGCACGGACGTCGTGCGCCCGAACGGTCAGCGCAAGACCCCGGCCGAAGCGACGCCGGTGTTCGGGCCGAGCACACGGCTGGACATCGAGGCGGAGCTGGGTTTCGTCGTCGGTACCGGAACCCCGCTGAACAGCCCGATCACCCCGGATGCCTTCCCCCGCCACGTTTTCGGCGCCGTCCTGCTCAACGACTGGTCGGCGCGCGACATCCAGGCGTGGGAATACGTTCCGCTGGGCCCGCACCTCGGCAAGAGCTTCGCGACCTCGATCTCCCCGTGGGTGGTGCCGATCCTGGCGCTGGAGGCCGCGCGGATCCCGCTGCCGGGCCAGGTCTACCCGGAGCCGATGCCGTACCTGCGGGAAACCACGCCGTGGGGCCTCGACATCGACCTGGTCATCGAATGGAACGGCGAGGAGGTCAGCCGCCCGCCCTTCCGCGAGATGTACTGGTCGCCCGCCCAGATGCTCGCGCACCTGACGGTCAACGGCGCGTCGTCGCGCACCGGAGACCTGTACGGCTCCGGCACGATCTCCGGACCGGAGAAGCACCAGCGCGGCGCGTTCCTCGAACTGTCCTGGGGCGGAAAGGAACCGCTCACGGTCAAGGGGGAGGAGCGCACCTTCCTGCTGGACGGCGACGAGGTCGTGATCACCGGAACCGCGCCCGGCGCGAACGGCGCGCGGATCGGGTTCGGCGAGGTGCGGGGCCGCGTGCTGCCCGCGAGATGAGTCGGCTGAGGAGGACCCGATGGACGAACCAGCGGTACTCGTCCATCGGGTCCTCCGCTCAGTTGCCCGCTTTCGCCTGCGGGATCCCGTTCGGCGGCGGTGTGTCGTTCGCCGCCGAGTCGTCCGCCTCGATGGGTGCCTCGCCGAGATCGGTCACCAGGACCGGCGTCAGGTCCTTGCCCGCGCCGCCGTGGAGTTCGACCACCGACATGCCGGAGATTCCCAGGTGGCTTTCACCGGTGTAGCGGAACGGCGCGAGACCCGGCCCTTCGAACGTCTTCCCGTGCTGCTGGAGCACTTCGACGACGCGCTCCCGGGTCAGGTCCCGGCCCGCCGCCTGCAACGCCTGGACGAAAGTGTAAGCCTGCGCCATCCCGTAGACGCGGTAGTTCGTCAGGTCACCGCCCTTGCCGTGCGCCTTCCAGACGTTCTGCCACAGCTTCGTCCACGCGTTGTCCGGCGCGTCGACACCGGGCAGGTACTCGGTCGTGAGCACGCCGTCGATGAGCGACGCGCCGTTGGCCACCTTGCCTTCGGAGAACCGCGCGAGCAGTGAACCGACGAGCGCGGGATCGGAACCGACGTTGCTGTAGAACCACTTCGGCTTGAACCCGATCTTCAGCGACGCCAGCTGGGACAGCGCGGTGTAGGACGGAACGGTGAACCCCAGCACCAGATCCACGCCCGCCGCCTTGAGTTTCGCGATCTGCGGGGCGATGTCTGTGTTGCCAGGCGAGTATTTCGCCACCTCCACGATCTGCTCGCCGAGGTAGCGGCGCGCGCCCTTCTCGCCGTCGCGGCCGAAGTCGTCGTCCTGCAGGAACAGGCCGACCTTGGCGCCGGGCAGGTTCTTCCGCACCCAGTCGCCGATGATCTTGCCTTCGATCTCGTAGTCCGGCTGCCAGCCGAAGGTGAACGGCGCCTTCTTCGGATCGTCGCCCCAGCGCAGCGATCCCGACGACACGAACAGATCCGGGACCTTCGAGCTGTTGAGGAAGTCGACGACGGCGCTGTGCGTCGGCGTGCCGAGGCCGCCGACCATCGCGAAGATCTCTTCCTTGAGCACCAGTTCGTTGGTGACCGCGCTGGTGTTCGTGGGGTTGTACCCGTCGTCCTTCACCACGAATTCGATCTTGCGGCCGTTGATGCCGCCGTTCGCGTTCACGTAGTCGTAGTAGGCCTGATGCCCGCTCGGGATCTCGCTGTAGCCCGGCGCGGCGACGCCGGTCAGCGGGAAATGCGCGCCGATCTTGAGGGTCGTGTCGGTGACGCCGGTCGTCGAGCCCTTCTGTTCGCCTTCGGGTCTTCCGCCCGCGCCGCAGGCGGTGGTGACCGTGACGGCCAGGAAGACGGCCACGGCCCTGGTCCAGCGTTTCATGAACTTCTCCTCCGGGGGATGAGTTTCCGCAGCCCGCCGGCGAGGCCTGCCGGTGCGAGCAGCACGATCAGGACGGTGACCAGGCCGTAGATCAACGGCGCCAGATGCGCGGCCTGCACGTCGGACAGACCGAGATCCGTTCCCGCGCCGGTCACCAGCGGCGGCAGGAAGGTCAGGAGCACGGCCCCGGCGAGCGCTCCGGCGAGGCTCCCCAGACCGCCGAGCACCACCGCGGACACCAGCAGCAGCGACAACGTCAGCGCGAACCCGCTCGGCGCCGCCAGCCGCGCCGACAACGCCATCAGTGCTCCGGCGAGCCCCGCGCACCCCGCGCTGACCACGAACGCCCGGATCCGCGTGCGGCCGAGGTCGATCCCGGCCAGTTCGGCGGCCACGTCCTCGTCGCGGACCGCCCGCCAATCGCGACCGACCCGGCCGCGGGACAGATTCGCCAGCAGGACGAACACGACGATCACGGTGAGCCAGGAAAGGTAAGCGAGGTAACGGATCGGCGTGAGGTCCTGGCCGGTGACGAAGTACGCGGCATCGGCCAGCCAAGCGGGGATCTCGGGCATCCGGACGGGCAGGCCTTGCTCGCCGCCGAGCGTTTCCCCGAAGAACAACGGGATCCCGGGCACGGCGACGGCGAGCGCGAGGGTCGCCCCGGCGAGATACGGCCCGTGCAATCGCGCGGCCGCGACGCCGACGAGCGCTCCGACGGCCAGCGTGATCACCGTCGCCAGCAGCAGGATCACCGGGAGCGGCAGCGCGGCCGACTTCAGCAGGAGGGCCGTCGAGTACGCGCCGACGGCCATCAAAGCGCCGTGGCCGAGCGAGAGCTGCCCGTTCAGTCCGGTCAGGATGGTCAGCCCGCCGGCCGCGATCGCGAAGTACGCCATCGTCGTGAACTGCGCGGTGAGGAACGGGCCGGTGCTCTCCAGGACGAGCACCACGACGACCAGCGCGGCGAGGGCGATCAGCAGATGTCCGCGCAGCACGTCAGACCCTCCGTTCGCGGAGGCTCGTGAACAGCCCGCCGGGTTTGAGCAGCAGGACCACCATGAGGATCGCGAGTGCGGCGAGCGGCACCAGTTCCGCGCCGACGTAGCCGCTGACCAGGCTCAACGACAGACCGAGGACGACGCCGCCGACGACGGCGCCCACCGGGCTGTCCAGGCCGCCGAGCACCGCCGCCACGAATCCGTACACCACCACACCGTCCATATAGGACGGATGGACGAGTCCGCCGCCCGCGATCAGCAGGCCCGAAAGCGAACCGGCGAGCGCGGCCAGCGCCCAGCCGAGCGTCAGCATCCGCCCGACCCGCACTCCCAGCAGGCGCGCCACTTCCCGGTCGAAGGCCGCGGCCCGCATCCGCAGGCCCAGATCGGTACCGCGGAACAACAAGACGAGCCCGAGGAGCACGACACCGACGGCGGCGATGGTGAACACCCCGAATCCGGTCAGCGCGATCGTCGTACCGCCGACCTGGAACCCGGTGAGCCCGAACGGCGCCGGGAACGACCGGTATCGCGAGCCGAACACCAGCGCGGCCAGCGCGTGCAGCACGATGAACAACCCCAGGGTGAGGATCACGGCGTTGATCTCGGGTTTGCCGGAGACGAACCGGACCACGAAACGTTCCACCAGCGCGCCGAGTACCAGCCCCGAAAGCAGGGCGACGGTGAAACCGAGCCAGTACGACCAGCCCGCGTCGATCAGCACCAGCGCGACGTACGTGGTGATCATCGCCATCGGCGCCTGGGCGAAGTTCACGATCCGCGTCGCCCGCCAGATCAGCACCAGCGCCAGGGCGAACGCGGCGTAGACCACGCCCAGCGTCAGCCCGGTGAGCGCGGTGGTCAGCAGTTGCTGCACGAGGTTCCCTTTCAGAAGCCGAGGTAGGCGTGCCGCAGGTCGTCGTCCGCGACCAGGTCGGCCGCCGCCCGCCGGACGACGACCTCGCCGAGGTTGAGCACGACACCGTGGTCGGCGATGGACAGGGCGCTGCGCGCGTTCTGCTCGACCAGCACGACGGCCAGGCCTTCGTCGCGGACGAGCCCGCGCAGGAGGTCGAAGATCCGCGCCACGATCCGCGGTGCGAGGCCCAGCGACGGCTCGTCGAGCAGGAGCACCTTCGGCCGGGACAACAGCGCGCGGCCGATCACCAGCATTTGCCGCTCGCCGCCGGAAAGGACGTGCGCGAGCCCGCTCTTACGGTCGGCGAGAACCGGGAAGAGGTCGTAGATCCGCCGCAGCTGACGCGCTGTCGCACGGCTTCCCGAACCGAGGGCGCCGAGCCGCAGGTTCTCCTCGACGGTCAGTTCGGCCAGTACGCCACGGCCTTCGGGCACCTGCGCGAGGCCGAGCGCGGGTAGGTCCTCTGTGGACACTCGGGCCAGGTCGCGGCCCGCGAGCGAGACGCTGCCCGCCGTCGGCCGGACGAGCCCGGAAATAGCACGCAGCAAGGTGGTCTTTCCCGCGCCGTTCGCGCCGAGGACCGCGGTGATCTCACCGGGAGCGGCGGACAGGCTCACGGAATCGAGCGCGCGGACGGGGCCGTAGCTCACGGAGAGGTTTTCAACGGTCAGCACCGGCCACCTCCTCGCCGAGGTAGGCCGCCCGCACCGCCGGGTCCGCGCGGATCTCGTCCGGTGTGCCGCGGGCGATCACCTTGCCGAAGTCCAGTACGACGATCTCGTCGCACACCCCCATCACCAGATCCATGTGGTGTTCCACGAGCATCACCGACATACGTTCGGTCAGGCCGCGCACCAGCGTGCCGACGTCGGCGATCTCGGCCGCCGACAGCCCGCCCGCCGGTTCGTCCAGCAGCAGCAGATCCGGTTCGCCGACCAGGGCCCGTGCGAGCGCGACCCGTTTGCGGACCGGATAGGGCAGACCGGCGGGGTAACGGTGGGCGACGTCGGCGATGTCGAAGTCTTCGAGGTAGGCCATCGCGCGTTCGGTCAAGGCCTTCTCGTCTCGCGTCAGTCCCAGCATCGACGGCCAGAAGCCGGCCTTCGCATGCTTTCCCGCGCCGACGAGCACGTTGTCCAGCACGGTCATCCGGCCGAACAGGCCGAGTTCCTGCAGGCTCCGGGCGATGCCGAGGCCGGCGAGGTGATGCGGGCGCAGCCGCCGCAGTTCCGTGCCGCGCCAGGCCAGCGTGCCCGCGTCGGGCCGGACGAAACCGCACGCGACGTTGAAGAGCGTGGTCTTGCCCGCGCCGTTCGGGCCGATCACGCCGAGCACCTGACCCGGCTCGACGGTCAGGGAGACGCCGGACAGCGCGACGAGGCCACCGAAGGTCACCGACACGCCGGACATCTCGAAGGTCGACAGGGTCACGCAAGAACTCCCAACGGTGAAAGGGGGCCCGGCGCGGGTGCGCCGGGACCCGGTGGACTCAGGCGTGCGGGCAGGTGTCCCGGTAGTCGCTGATCGCCCGGTCGTCCGGGGCGGGGCAGAGGAACTGCTCGTAGCGGGTGTCGTTGTCCACGAACCGCTTCAGCCAGGAGATCGTGTACTTCGCCATGGTCGTGTTCGCCGTGTTCGGGAAGAAGTGGCTCGCGTTGCCCAGTTCCATGTACGCCTTCTCCGACGAAGCGGGAATGCTGGTGTAGAACGGGATCGCGTGCGAAGCCACCGGCGCGACCGCGTCGGCCTCGCCGCCGATGACGAACGTCGGCACCCGCAGCGAGGACCACGACTTCTGCGTGTTCCACGGCGCGAGCGGGACAGCGGCCTGCAGCGACGGCCGGTCCTGCGCGGCTTCGAGCGAACCGCCGCCACCCATCGAATGCCCGGCCACCGCCAGCCGGGAGGTGTCGATGCGGGAACGCACGGTGCTGCGCTGGGTCAGGTAGTCCAGTGCGGCCAGCAACTGATCGCCGCGGCTGCCAGGTTGGTCGTAGATCGTAGTGGTGTCGATGGTGAACACCACGAAGCCCTGGGACGCCAGCCGCGGGCCGATCCACGCGATGCTCGACTGGGTCGCGGTGTACCCCGGCGAGATGGCGACAGCGCCGAAGGTGCCCTGCGCGGTGCTGGTGGGGTAGTAGATGGTGCCGCCGCCGAAGCCGGTGACGGACACCCGCGAAACCGACGTCTCCGAGACCGCGAACGAGCCGCGGGAGGCCTCGATGCTGCTCTCCGTCGGGGCGGGGCCCCGTTCGTACGGGTTCTCGGCGGCATAGGCCGTCGGTGCGACAGCGAGTGCCGCGACGGTGGCCAGTCCACAAAGGATCCGGGTCGTACTACGCATGGTGCCCTCTCCGTTCGCCGGTGAACACGGTCCGTGGTGCTGGACTGTGGCAAACGGACGTACCGGGCTGCATCGGCGAAATCGCCAGTCTTCGTCCGCGGGCACCCTCGCCGGACCGGGCGCCCGTACGATCGGCGATCGTGAATCCCTCAGCCGAGGACCTGGTCCGCACCGCGGCGCGGTGGATCGAACGCGGCGTCCGCGTCGACACGTCCGCCTTCGCCCAGGACCTGGGCATTTCGCGCAGCACCCTGTTCCGCCGCGTCGGAAACCGGGAAGACCTGCTCGGTGATGCCCTCTACTACCTGTCCGAGCGCACCCTGACGGCCGCCGCGCGCACCTGGGAGCGCGATGAGGGCGACACGGTGCGCAACGCGGCCGGTGAACTGCGCTGTCTCGCGATCATGCGCGAGTACCGGTCCGTCCTCGCGGCGAGCGCCGGGTTCCGCCGCTTCCTCGACGACGAACCGGTGCTCGCGATCCGGCTGCTCACCGACCCGGACGGACGTGTCCAGCCGAGGGTGATCGCGGCGCACGTCGAGTTGCTGCGCCGCGACGTCGACGCCGGCGGTTTCGCGCCCGCGGTCGGCCTGGACAGCCTCTGTTACGCGATCGTCCGCTTGGGGGAGGCGTTCCTGTACTCGGACGTCCTCGCCTCCCGGACGCCGGATCTCGACGCGGCGTCGACGCTGCTCGGGGCACTCGTGGAAGGACGCGTACCGAGCAAGAGCTTGTGAAACACTTCCGCCTGGTGTTTCATCGAAAGGGATTTCGAGGAGGCGCCGATGCCTGTCCGGGACGCCGTGCACCCGCTGCGGGGCAGGGACGACCTCTTCGGCGGGCTGCGGTCGATCGCCGGGCGCGCCGTGTTCGTCCGCGGCACGGAAGGTCTCGGCAAATCAGCCCTGCTCACCGCGCTGTTCACCGCTCTGGGTGCCACGGACGACGTCCGCCTCGTCGGTGTCCGTGGCCTGCGGGCCGAGCGCGCGCTGCCCTATGGCGCGCTGCATCAGATGTTCGGCGGGCCGGTCTCCGGCGGCGCGGAGGCGTGGGATCGGCTCGGCAGCGTCTCGGCGCCGACGGTCTGCTGGGTCGACGACGCGCAGTGGGTCGATCCGGAATCGTTGGCGGCACTGGGTTTCGCGGCCCGGCGACTGGCCGGGGTCCCGGTCGGGATGGTGCTCGCGTCGCGATCCGGGTCCGACGAGTTCGATTCCGTCGAGCTGACGCCGTTGACCGATTCCGCCGCCGATCTGGTGCTGCGCGATCGCGGGGTGCCCGCCGGGATACGCCCGCAGCTGGTCGAACTGGGCGAGGGGAATCCGGCCGATCTGATCGCGCTTGCGGCTTCCCTGACCCCGGCGCAGGCGGCAGGGCGGGAGCCGGTGTCACCGATCCTCCAGGAGCGCCTGCCCCGCTACGCGGCCGAGCTGGACGCGATGCGCTTCGACGACCGCCTCCGGTTTCTCGCCGCCTGTATGGACTTTTCCGCGAGGAAGGCGACGTGGTACGCGGCGGCGTCACCGGCGGACCGCCGGGCGGCGCACGCGCGCCTGGCTTCCGTCGAGGAAGGGCCCGACGCTCTCTGGCATCGCGCGATGGCGGCCGCCGCCCCGTCCGCGCCCCTCTCCGACGCTCTCGCCACCGCACCGGCGGTGGATCACGCGGCCGCCGCGCGGCAGCTCGAACGCGCCGCCGCCCTGACCGCCGACCCGTCCGTGCGGGCGACCCGGCAGCTGGCCGCGGCGGACGCGGCCTGGCAGGCGGGCAGACCGGGGTGGGCTCGGCTGCTGCTGTCCAGGGTCGACGCCGAACCGGGCGCGGTGGCGTTGCTGCACGGGGAGATCGAGCTGCGCGACGGTGATCCCGCCGTCGCCACCCACGAACTCGGCACGGCGGCGGAACTGCTGCCCGATCCGGCCGCCGCGCTCCTGCTGGCCGGCGAGGCGCGGCGGCTCGGCGGCGACTTGCACGGCTACCGGGTCCTGGCGCGGACGGTCCCCGCCGGGGACGACCTGGCCTTCGCGCATTTCCGCGGCTTGACCTCGGTCTACGCCGGACGTCACGACGACGCCGTCGCTCCGCTGAAGGACGCCGTCGACAAGGGGATGGCCGACGGCGACGTCGCCGGAGCCGTCTGGGCCGCCGAAGCGGCCTTCGCCCGCGGGCAGGCGGAACGGGCGCACGAGTACGCGGCCGCGGCCGTGAGCCGCGCGCGACCCGGCGAACGGCACGCGGAACTGCCCTGGGCGTTGGTCTACCTGTCGCTCTCGGCCATCGCGCTCGACCGGATCCCGTGTGCGCGAGCGGCGTCCCGCGAAGGTTTGCGAGCGCCCCGAAACCTGCGGCTGGAGCACCTGACGTTGCTGGGGCTGGCCTCCGCGCTCCTCGGCGACCGCGTACCGGAACTGGACGAGGCGGCCGAAGGCATCGCCGAACGCGGTCTCGGCAGGCCCGCCGCGGTCGCGGCGTGGGCGAACGCCTGTCTGGACCTGGCCGAAGACCGGCCCGACGACGCGCTGAGCAGGCTCGAAGATCTCGCTTCCGGTGTTTCCGGCGACCAGCCGGTGATCCGCGTGCTGGCCACCCCGCAGCTCGTCGAGGCGGCGGTCTGTTCCGGGCGGCCCGAACGCGCGCGGGCCGCGCTGGCGGTGTTCGACCGCTGGACCCTGGCCGGTGCGGAGCCCTGCTGGCTCGCACTGAGCCACCGCTGCCACGCGCTGACCGCGCCGGATCCGGCGGTGGCGGAACGGCGTTTCCGGCTGGCCATCGAGGCACACCGGCGGGCGGGCGGCGCGGGGGAGCTCGCCAGGACGCGGTTCGCCTACGCCACCCTCCTGCGACGGCACCGACGGACGCGGGACGCGCGTGAACAGTTCCGGGATGCCTTGCGCGGCTTCGAAAACGTCGGCGCGACCCGGTTCGCCGAACGTGCCCGCGCCGGGCTGCGGGCGACCGGCGAGACCGTCGACGTGCCGCACCGGTCGCTGGCCGGGCTCACCCCGCAGCAGGACGCCATCACGAGGCTGGTGGCGTCGGGGGAGACGAACAAGGAGATCGCGCGGCGGCTGGTGATCAGTCATCGGACGGTGGATCACCACCTGCGGAACATCTTCACCGCGCTGGGCGTTCGGTCACGTGTCGAACTCGCCCGCCGCGTCGCGGCCGGTGAGTGAAGGCCTCCGGGAATAACCGGCGGGCCGACGGGGTCGTGCTGATCATGGACTTCGGTATCGCGACGTCAGTGACCGACGAGGGAATCCGGCCGCACGTGCTGGGAGCGGCGTTGGAGGAGAAGGGCTTCGACTCCCTCTACCTGCCCGAACACTCCCATATCCCGGTCAGCAGGGAGACCCCGTACCCCGCCGGTGAGCTGCCGCGAGGCGCGCTGCGCAACCTCGACCCGTTCATCGCGCTGACCGCCGCCGCGACGGTCACCTCGAATCTCCGGCTGGGCACCGCGGTCGCCCTGATGATCCAGCGCGACCTGTTCTACACGGCCAAGGAGATCGCCAGCCTCGACCTGCTCTCCGACGGACGGGTGATCTTCGGCGTCGGGGCGGGCTGGAACATCGAGGAGATGCGCAACCACGGCGTCGACCCGCGGACCCGTGGCGCGCTGTTGACCGAGCAACTCCAGGCGCTCAAGGAGATCTGGACCGAGGACGAGGCGGAGTTCCACGGCAAGCACATCGACTTCGACCCGGTCTACGCGTGGCCGAAGCCGGTGCGGAAACCGCATCCGCCGATCTACGTCGCCGGTCAGGGCCCCGCCGGGCTCAAACGGCTCGCCGAGCACGCCGACGGCTGGCTTCCGCATTTCGTGACGCCGCCCGAGGAACTGCGCCGCGTCCGGTCCTGGCTCGCCGACCAAGGCCGCGAAGACGTCCGGATCAGCGTGTTCGGCGCTCCGGCGGACCCCGACCTGCTGCGACGCCTCGCCGATGCCGGGGTCGACGAGGTCTCCCTCATCCTGCCGACGCTGCCCGAGGCGGAGACCTTGGAGCGCCTGGACGAACTGGCGAAGACCATCGAGCCGTTGCGCGCCTGACAACAGCCTCGTGAGTGGCGTCTGCGGTCGATCGCAGGTTCGGTCCGTGAAGGCCTCCTTGCCTACCCTGAAGGTAGGGAAGGAGGCCTTCACAGCGTTAGGCGCAATGAAGGGGGCCCAGGACCTCGTGAGTGGTAACGACGGTTAGAACCGTCCGTACCACTCACGAGGTGACGTCACGGGCAGGCGAGCACCGGGGCCTGCGGACGGCCACCGCCGTGCAGGTCGCTCAGCGGAATCCTGGCCAGGCCGAGGATCGCCTGCGCGGTCGCGCGCGAGGCGGTCGCCGGGTTGAGGCCGGTGGCGTCGTAGGCGATCGCGCCGCGGTCCGCTTCGGCACCGGTGCAGCCGGTCTGCAGCGACCGGAGGAATTCCCGCGCCTTGACCGCGGCGGCGGGACGGTGGCCTGCCAGCGCTTCGGCGGCGAGGCCGGTGCTGTTGGCGTTCGGAGCGTTTGTGCCGACGCCGAAGCCGCCGTTCGCGTGCTGCTTGGTGACCAGCCAGGAGGTGCCCTCGCCGGCGTTCACCGCGTCACCGGTGGCGCGCAAGGCCTGCACGACCATCGCGGTCGAGTCGACGTCGCTCGCGCAGGTCGCTTCGCCGAAGTTCAGCGGGAAGCCGCCGTCCGCGCACTGGGTGCCCGCGAGGAACGTCACGGCCGCCGCGGGGGCGCCGGCGGGGGTGCGGTCCAGCGCCAGCAGCGCGAGCGACTGCGAGAAGGCGTTGGAGTAGTCGCCGTATTCGGACCGGTCGGAGAACCGGCCGGACGGTGTGAGCAGCGAGAGCAGTCCCGCCTTGAGGTCGACGCCGCCGAACGACGCCGGGTTCTTGCCCCGGATCTGCGCGGCGAGCAGCAGCTTGGCGTGCGCGCCCGCGTAGGCCTCGGTGCCGCCGCCGACGTAGCCGGTGGTGATCTCCGGCTTCGCCAGCCAGGTGATCGCCTTGCCCGCGTTCGTGTCCGACACCCCGGCGGCGGCGAACGCGAAGATCGCGTCGATCGTCAGGCCCTGGTCGGGGAACTTCTGGCCGCCGAAGTCGGCCTCGAACCTTTCCCCGTCGGTCAGCTGCCTGGCGAGCCAGCCCGCGGCGGCGTCCGCCTTGTTGTGGGTGGCCGCGTTCGCCACGGGGGCGGCGACCAGCCCGATGCCGCACAGCATGGCGACAGTGAGGACCAAACGTCTCATGAGAACCCTTTCCCGCATTTCCTCGACAGGAGTCGGTGACACCGCGCGACGTGGGTGACCGGGCTCGCCTGGAGGGCATACCGTTGCGGGACAGCGCCGGACTCTCACCGGACTTCCCCCACGACCGCGCTGAATCGGACGACCCGAAGAATCTCATCCCGGACCGGCGCCGGGGTACCGCCGGGCGCGAGTGACGATGTGATCCTGGCAACCGACCTGGTCAGCGGTGCCTGCCGCAGGTAATCGGGTGTTAACCTCGGCGGGCTCGACAACTTCAACACCGCCGCCCGTGACGGGGAAGCCGGTCGAAATCCGGCGCTGTCGCGCAACCGTGGGCCCTTCACCAGGGCGAGCCGGGGTACCGCACGGGCGGATGAACCAACCAGAAGTCCGGACCACTGTCGCGATAAACAGGGGTGACTGCGGCGTCCCGCGCCTGTCCTCCGTCATGCCGCAAGGAGGAGCCATGCGCCGCGGGTACCTGGCCGCATCGGCGTTCGCCGTCAGCGTCGGCGTGGTCGCCGCGCTGCTCACCGGAACGGCGACGGCCGCGAACGACCCCGGCGCGGCGAAGTCGAACTCCCGCTGGCTCGCGACGAAGCTGAAGCCGGACGGCACGCTCGAGAACCCCAACGGCGGCGAACTGCCCGACCACGGCCTGATGATCGACGTGCTGTTCTCGATGTACGCGTCGGGTGACGGTGCGAAGGCCGAGCCGATCGCGAAGTTCCTCGACGACCAAGGCCACGCCACCGACTACTTCACCTGGGACGGTCTCGCCCCCGGTGCCGGGTACGACAAGGTCATCGTCGGCGGTGCCGCGGCCAAGACCCTGGTCGCCGCGCAGGTCTCCGGCCGGAACCCCCGGAACTTCGACGGCTACGACATGGTCGCCGAGACCCAGGGCGCGATCATGCGCAAGGGCCCGGACAAGGGCCGGGTCAGCGACTACTCGAAGGATCCCGACCTCGCCGGTTCGGTGAGCAACAACGCGAACATGTTCGGCCAGGCCCTCGGCGTCATCGGCCTCGCCGCGACCGGTGAGAACGACCAGCTCGCGATCGACAAGCTGCTGACCCAGCAGTGTTCCGAGGGCTACTTCCGCGTCTTCTTCGCCTACATCCCGACGAAGGAGACCGGCGACCACGTCACCCCGGACGGCCACAAGGTCTCGACCTGCGACGAGGGCAAACCGCTCGACCTCTCCCCGTCCGACGGCGACGCCACCGGTCTGGCCCTCTCGGCGATGCTGGCCGCGAAGAAGGCGGGCGCGGCCGGTCTCGACGCCCCGATCGCCAAGACCGTCGCTTGGCTCAAGGGGAACCAGACCCCAGGCGGCGGCTGGGGCGGCGGCGTCGGCACCGAAGCGCCGAACACCAACAGCACCGGCATGATCCTCCAGGGACTGGCCGACGCGGGCGGCGCGGACGCGGCGGTGGACAAGGGCGTGCGGTTCCTCAAAGCCGCGCAGGCGAACGCCGCGGCCGACTCCGGCAACAAACTCGCGGGCGACCTCGGCGCGATCGCCTACAACCCGGCTTCCTACGAGGCCGCTCGCGCTTCGGGCATCAGCGGGCTCGACACCTGGATCCGCGCGAGCGCCCAGGCTTCGCTCGGGTTGTCACAGGTCGGCTTCTACACGCTCGCGAAGGGCGGCGGCCTGCCGCCGACGAGCAGCGCCTCGGAAACACCGACCTCGACGTCGTCCGAACCGAGTACGACCACCGGCACACCGACCTCGACCACGAGCGACCCGGCGCCGACCAGCAGCACCACCACCACAACAACAACGACGACGACCACAACGACGACCACGACCACCACGACGACGTCGGTGACGCCGACGCCGGGCACGTCCTCGTCCCCGGCGACCAGCCCGCCCGCGCCCAGCACGGTCACCGTCACGAGCACCCCGCCCGCGGTCAAGCCCGAGCCGGGCAAGCCCGCGCCGAAGACCCCCGCACCGAAGACCGTGACGCCGAAACCCAAGAAGACCGTCACGCCGAGGGCGTCGACCGGCGCCCGTGTCCCGCCGCCGACCGCGATCGCCACCCCGGTCGCGATCCCGGACACGGCCAACGCGGCTTCCCGGCTCGGCGCGTACCTGACGAACCGGCTCGTCGGCGGCGACCACGTCGAGGTCACCGAGGACGGCAAGACCTACGTCGACTACGACGCGACAGCCGATCTCGTGCTGGCCTTGCGGGCGCTGGACGAGCAGCCGGACACGGTCGCCCGGGCGTCGAAGTTCCTGCTCACGCCGGAAGCCGTGCAGGCCTACGCCCACGGCGCGCCGTACGAGCAGAGCGGGGCCTCCTACGCCGGACCGCTCGCGAAACTCGTGCTCGTCGCCGAGTTCGCCAAAGCGGACATCGCCGGGCAGTTGCGCGCCGACCTGGTCAAGCTGCGTGGCGTGGACGGAAAGTTCACCGACGTCGGGGCCTTCGCCGACGCCGACGAGACCGTCGAGCGGCACGCCTGGGCGGTGCTCGCCACCGCCGCCGACCCTGGCCCCGCCGTCGAACTGCTCCTCTCGCGCCAGTGCGCCGACGGAACCTTCCCGAAGCACCTGGACACCGCGGAGTGCGGCTCCGGCGACCTCGCCGCGACGGCCGCCGCGGTCACCGCGCTGGCCGTCCGGTCGCACACCGACGCCGCGCCGTCGACCAAGCGGCCCGACGGCTGGACCGAGCGGCGCGTGTCGGCCTTCGTCTCGGCGGTGGGCGCGCTCGGCGTCCGGCCGACCGGCGAGGGCATGGTGACCGGTGAGGGGGGCGAGCCGGACGTCGTGCTCAGCGCCGCCGTCGCCGTCGCGCGGCAGACCGCCGGCCTCGACGCGAGCGGAACCGCGCGGTCGCTGGGCAAACTGGTCCAGCCCGACGGTGGTCTTGCCAAGGGAGCTGTCGCGGCGAGCGACGGGAAGACCGATTTCCCGACGAGCCTGGCCGCCGCGCAAGGGGTCGCGGGCCGCTCCTGGCTCACCGCCGCGGACTCGCCGCTTTCGCCCGCGATCCGGCTCCCGCTCACCGAGGCGAACGCCGCCGACGCCGTCTCCGGCGCACAGGTGCAAGCTGCCGCCGCCCAGTCCACCCGGCCCGCGTGGGTGCTCTGGGGACTCGTCGGCCTGGCCGGGATCCTGCTGGCCGCCGCGATCGTGCTCGTTCTCCTGCTTCGCCGTTCCATCAAGTCAAAGGGGGCAACACCATGAGAAAACTGCTCACCGTCACGTCCGTCCTCATCGGACTGATCGGGCTTTCCGCCGCACCCGCGAACGCGGTCGATCCCACCAAGGGCTACGCCGGGATCTGCGCCGGAAGCGACGCGCTCACCGGGACGACCGTCGTCGTCGACTTCCAGGAACTGGACGGCAACGGCGGGACCGCGGCGCCGACGATCACCCGCTGCTCGCCCAACGCGAGCCCGGGTACCGCCCGCACGGGGATCAAGGCGCTGCAGGACGCGGGGATCGCGGTCGCCGGAACCGCCCGCTGGGGCCTCGGTTTCGTCTGCCGCCTGGAAGGCCGTCCGGCCGCGACGGAGACCATCCCGCTGTCGAGCAACCCGAGCTACAAGGAGCCGTGCGTCAACACCCCGCCCGCCGGCGCGTACTGGGGTTACTGGCACGCCGACGGTTCCGGTACCACCTGGACCTACAGCAGCTTCGGAGCGCTCAACCGCACCGTCGTGCCCGGCGGGTTCGAAGGCTGGTCGTTCTCGCTGAACAAGTCGGCCTCGACCAACCCGGTTCCCGGTGTCACGCCGAGGAACCCGGCCATCCCGTGAGGAGGCTCCTCGGCGTGGTGGCGGCGATCTTCCTGATCGCCGCCACGGCGCCGTCCGCGCACGCGGTCGACCAGAGCAAGGGATATCCGGGGTTCTGCAAGGACGCCACCGGGGTGACCGTCGTCGTCGACTTCCAGAAGCTCGGCGGCACGACCATCGTGCGCTGCAATCCCCAGGCCACCCGCGGCACCGGACTGGACGCGCTCAAGGGCGCCGGTTTCCAGATCGCCGGGGTGCAGCGGTGGGGCGAGTCGTTCATCTGCCGGGTCGAGAACCGCCCTTCAGCGGCTGAGAACGTCCCGGTCACCGGCCGCGGGAACTACCGGGAGCTGTGCTTCGACACGCCCCCGGCGCAGGCCTACTGGTCCTACTGGCACGCCTCGAACAACTGCGCGTGGGACTACAGCCAGTGGGGCATCAAGAACCGTGACTTCATCCCCGGCGGTTTCGAGGGCTGGTCGTTCTCCCTGAACGCCACCGCCCAGACCAACCCGGTGCCGCGGGTCTCCGCCGTCCGGCCGGGCACCGAGGGCCAGCCCTGCGTGCCGCGCGAGGAGGCCAAGCCGGTCACCGACGATCCCAACGAGCGGCAGCAGCAACCGCAGGCGGGAAGCGGACAGCAGGCCGGCGACAGTCCTCAGCCGACGGAAGAGGCTCAAGCCGGAGAGGCGCCGGTCGCGGGGGCGAGTTCCGGAGCGTTGCCGCCGCCCAAGCCGCGTCCGAGCGCTTCGGCGAGGCCACAGGCGAAGGACCCGTCGATGAACGTCGCGTTCACCGGCGGCGAGAACGCCGAGGACGTCAACGCGGTGATCGAACGCGAGTCCGGCTCGAGTGATTGGGCGCCCTGGGCGGCCGGTGGCGCGGTCCTGGCGTTGTGCGTGGCAGGATTCCTGGTGGCACGCAGACGCAAACGCGCACAAGGAGCTTGATGACGTCCTACTTCCTGCCGCGCGACCTGCATCCGGCCGCGTGGTGGGTGTGGGCGCTGGGGCTCGCCGTCGCGGCGACCCGGACGACGAACCCGTGGCTGTTGCTGACCATCGTGGCCGTCGCGGGTTACGTCGTCGTGGCCCGGCGCAGTGAAGCGCCCTGGGCGCTGGCTTTCCGGCTCTACCTGTACCTCGGCGCGTTCATCGTCGCGATCCGCGTGTTCTTCCGCGTCGTCTTCGGTGGTGCCGAGGGCTCGACGATCCTCTTGAGGCTGCCCGAAATCCCGCTGCCGGAATGGGCGGCGGGTATCCGGCTCTTCGGCGACGTTTCCGCGGAATCGTTGCTGGGCGGGCTTTACGACGGGATGCGGCTGGCGGCGATGGTGATCTGCCTCGGCGCGGCCAACGCGCTGGCGAACCCGAAACGGCTGCTCAAGGCGATGCCGCCGGCGCTGTACGAGGTGGGCACCGCGGTGATCGTCGCGCTGTCGGTGTTCCCGCAGCTGGCCGAAAGCGTGCTGCGGGTCCGGCGCGCCCGCAAGCTGCGCGGCGGCTCGGGCAAGAAGAAGGTGCAGGCTCTGCACACCGTCCTCATCCCGGTGCTGGAGGACGCGCTTTCCCGTTCGCTGCAGCTCGCCGCGTCCATGGACTCCCGTGGTTACGGCCGCGCGGGACTGGTCGAGGCGCGGGCCCGGCTGATCACGGGAACGCTGATGATCGTCGGCCTGATCGGGGTCTGCGTCGGTGTCTACGCCACTTTGGACGGTTCGACACCCAGATATCTCGCCGCACCGGTGCTTTCCGTGGGACTCGTGGTCGGGCTGGTCGGGTTCTGGACGGCGGGCAAGCGGGTCCAGCGCACGCGCTACCGGCCGGACCGCTGGCAGCTGCCGGAGATCGTCGTCGCCGCGAGCGGGATCGCCGTCGCGGCCGTCCTGTTCGTGACGTCGGAGGTGAATCCGATGAACATGAACCCTTCGCTGATCACCCTGTCCTGGCCGTCGTTGTCGTGGGGGCCGTTGCTCGGGGTGCTGATCGGCGTGCTGCCCGCCTTCCTGACCCCGGTCCCCGAACCTCCGTACGCCGCGCTCGAAGAAGCAGCGCACGAAGAAGAAGTGCACGCATGATCGAACTGAATCAGGTCTCCTTCACCTACCACGGCCGCTCCGAACCGGTGCTGGCCGAGGTGACGCTGTCCATCGGTGAGGGCGAACTCGTGCTGTTCGCGGGCCAGACCGGCGCGGGCAAGTCGACGCTGCTCGGCACGATCAACGGCCTCGTCCCGCATTTCACCGGCGGTCACCTCGAAGGGACGGTCTCCGTCGACGGCGTCACGACGCGGTCCCGGCCCCCGCGCGAGTTCGCGCATCTGGTCGGCGTCGTCGGCCAGGACCCGCTGGCGGGCTTCGTCACCGACACCGTCGAGGACGAACTCGCGTACGGCATGGAGCAACTCGGCCTGAACCCGCAGGTGATGCGCCGCCGAGTGGAGGAGACCCTCGACCTCCTCGGCATCGCGGAACTGCGCAGGCGCGCGTTGCGGACGTTGTCCGGCGGGCAGCAGCAGCGGGTGGCGATCGGCTCGGTGCTGACCACTCATCCCAAGGTGCTCGTGCTGGACGAACCGACGTCGGCGCTGGACCCGACCGCGGCCGAGGAGGTGCTGGCGACGCTGGCCAGGCTGGTGGAGGACCTCGGCACGACGGTGCTGATGGCCGAGCACCGGATGGAACGCGTGATCCCGTTCGCCGACCGGATGATCTTCGTCCCGGGCACCGGGGTAGTGATCGACGGAACCCCGCCGGAAGTCCTGAAGGACATGCCCATCGCACCGCCGATCGTCCACTTGGGACGGCTGGCCGGCTGGGATCCGCTGCCGATGACGGTCCGGGACGCCCGGCGGCGCGCTTCGTCGCTGACGCTGGGGGCCCCGCTCGCGCGGGAAACGACCACGGGCGAGGAACTGCTGACCGCGTCCGGGGTCGTCGTGCGGTACGGGCCGAAGGTCGCGGTGCGGGAGGTCGACCTGACCCTGCGCGCCGGCGAGGTGCTGGCGATGATGGGGCGCAACGGTTCCGGCAAGTCGTCGCTGCTGTGGGCGGTGCAGGGATCCGGCCCCCGGCAAGGTGGCAAGGTCACCGTCGATGGCAAGGATCCGAAGACACTGGGCAGCGCCGCGGCGCGGAAACTCGTCGGCATGGTGCCGCAGACCGCGAGCGACCTGCTGTACCTGCAGACCGTCGCGGCGGAATGCGAGGCCGCCGACACGGAATCGGGCGCCCAGCCGGGTTACTGCCGAGGACTGCTCGACAGGCTCGCTCCGGGGATCGATTCCGCGTCGCATCCGCGTGACCTCTCGGAGGGTCAGCGGCTCGCGCTCGTGCTCGCGGTGCAGTTGTCGGCCGCGCCGCGGATCATGCTGCTGGACGAACCGACCCGCGGCCTCGACTACACCGCGAAGGCCGCGCTGGCACAGATGATCGCGGCGCTGACGGCCGAGGGCAGGGCGGTCGTCGTGGCCACCCACGACGTCGAGTTCGTCGCGACGATCGCGCACCGCGTGCTCGTTATGGCGGAGGGGGAGGTCGTCTCCGACGGCCCGACCGGTGAGGTGCTCGGCGGCTCCCCGGCGTTCGCCACCCAGGTCGCCAAGATCCTCGGCGAACCGTGGCTCACCGTCGACGACGTCCGCTCGGCGCTGCCGCAGGAGGTCCGGTGACCACGGCGCCGGCTGTCCGGCTGGGCGCGCGTTCGGCGACGGTGCTCGGCCTCGCGTCCCTGGCGGGGCTGATGATGTTCATCTGGCCGCTCCTGGTCCGCGTCGAACCGCAGTCGATGCAGCACGGCCCGGACGCGCCGTTCGTGTTCATCGGGATCCTGCCGATCCTGATCGTCATCGTGCTGGCCGAGATGTCCGAAGGGGGCATGGACTCCAAGGCCCTCGCGATGCTCGGCGTCCTCTCGGCGGTCAATGCCGCGATGCGCCCGCTCGGCGCGGGGACCGCGGGGATCGAGACCGTGTTCTTCCTGCTGGTGCTGGCCGGGCGGGTGCTCGGGCCCGGCTTCGGTTTCGTGCTGGGCTGTACGTCGCTGTTCGCTTCGGCGCTGCTGACCGCCGGGGTGGGACCGTGGCTGCCGTTCCAGATGATGTGCTCGGCCTGGATCGGGATGGGCGCGGGACTGCTGCCGCGCCGAGTCACCGGCAAGGCCGAGATCGCGATGCTGGTGGGCTACGGGATCTTCGTCGCGTACGTGTTCGGGTTCCTGATGAACCTGTGGTTCTGGCCGTTCATCACCGACGCCGAGGTGCCGTACCACGACGGGCACATCTCCTACGTTCCCGGCGCCCCGCTGCTGGAGAACCTGCACCGGTTCGCCGTCTTCACGCTGCTGACCTCGACGGCGGGCTGGGACACGGGGCGCGCGATCACCAACACGGTGGCGATCCTGGTGCTGGGGCCCGCCGTGCTCGCGACGTTGCGCCGCGCTTCGCGGAAGGCGTCCTACGGCGTGATCCCCTCGTTCACCGACGGCACGCCCCGCGTCTAGTCCTCTACTTGCGTGTGCGCACGTGGTACGCGACCGCGAACGCGACTCCCACGGCGACGATGATCGCGGCGAACACGGGATGCATGTCCTTCGAAAGGCTCTGCGCGCGTTCGGGGCCGATCGCCCAGAGTGCCAAGGGCGTGGCGTAGGCCGCGGTGAGAGCGACCGCGCCCCATCTGAGCGCCTTGAGCCTGGCGTCACGCAGGGTGCCGATCAGGACGAAGGCGACCGGGACGACGGCGAGCATCGCGAACTGGCCGAGGACCATGATCGGGACGGCCCAGGCCGAGATGATGACGGAGCGCGGGGCGCGGCGGACGGTGGTCTCACGATCGAGCGTCTGGGTGGACATCGTTTCCTCCTGAAAGTTTCGGGTGTGGTCAGCTGTGGGGATCAGCAGTGGGCTTCGGCGGTGGTCTTGAGGTCCTTCAGCCAGGCTTCGAGGCCCATGCCGAGGAACTGGGTCGAGGTCGGCACGTCGGCCTCGACCTGGGCGCCGGACCAGTTCTCCTCGGTACGGACGAGCACGCCGCCCTTGACCTCGGTGAAGTTCCAGACGTGGATCCCGTTGTCGATCCGGAGGCCCTCGCCGATCGCGGGGCCGCTCCAGCGGATGCACTTGCCGCGCTGGATCTGGTGGACGGTCGAGGTGATCGACAGCGTGGTGGCGGGGGTCGTGGCCGTGGCAGGCACCGGGGTGGTCCACCGGAAGCGCGAGTTCTTGTGGAGCGGGCCCCAATCCAGGCGCTGGTTGGTCAGCACCGGCTCCTGCCAGGACGGCCAGCGCTCGACGTCGGTCTGCAGCCGCCAGATCTTGCTCAGGGGAGCGTTGATCAGGGTCTCGGTCCGGTAGTGGATCGGGGCCTTCGTGTCGATGGTCTTGCCCTGGCAGGACAGCGGGGCGGGGGACGCGGTGGTGGCGGCCTGCGCGGGTGTCACGGCGCCGCCCAGCAGGCCGAGGGCCAGCGGGAGGGCGAGCGCGGCGGCGCGGGCGGCGGTGCGGCGGCGGGGCTTGGTGTCCGTCATGGTCCGGCTCCTCGGGTTGTTAGTGCTTGGTGCGATAGTTATAAGCTATAACCACAATGAGGTGAGTGTCAATAGGGAAAGTGATAGCCTCTAACTGAACGGCCAGGGAGGAGCGCTGATGGACACGGACGGGAAGACCTCGCGTGAGCGCTACCGGGCTCAGGTGTGCGGGGAGATCAAGCGGTACGCGTGGGAACAGCTGGCCACGACGGGCGTGTCCGCGTTGTCCCTCAACGCGATCGCCAAACACGTGGGCATGAGCGGTCCCGCGCTGTACCGGTACTTCCCCAGTCGCGACGACCTGATCACGGACCTCGTCCGCGACGCCTACCGGAGCCTCGCCGACGCCGTCCAAGCCGCCGGATCAGGCGGCCTGGCCGAAGTCGCCCACGCCATCAGGGAGTGGGCGCTGGCGGACCCGCAGCGCTACCTGTTCGTCTACGGCACGCCGATCCCCGGATACCGCGCGCCCGGTGACACCACGAAGATCTCGAACGAGATCATGGTTGTACTGCTCGAAGTCCACGCCGCGCTCCCGGACGACGGACGGGTCACGCCGTTCGGCGCGCATCTCGACGATCACCGCGAGTGGGCGGGCGGCCTGCCGGTGTCGTCCGAGGTCCTGCGCCGGGCCGTGACGTTCTGGACGCGGCTCCACGGCGTCCTTTCCCTTGAACTGGCCGGGCACTTCGCCGGCATGGGATTCGATCCCGCCGTGCTGTTCGCGGCCGAGTTGGACGACCTGCTGGCCTCGTGAGTGGCAAGTGTCGTTCTAACGACACAAAACACTCACGACCACCCCGACCCGTCGCTCACCGCCGCTTGGGTGACTTGCGGATGCCAGAGCCCAGTAAGTACCTGAGGCGCCAGTGGTCCGGACCACCGTGAGAATCCACAAAGGACGGTTCCCGCTGAGTGGGGCATCAGGGGCCGCTTTCCCGCTGTGGCGCCGTTTTCGGTGACCGTTGTGCTAGCTTCCGGGAATGCGCGGAGGATCCAAGGTTCCTTTCAGTCGTACGCTCGCGGTGATCGCCTCGATGCTCCTGGCCTCGCTGATCGGCCCCGGAGCCGTGGCGAACGCGGCCCCGTCGCGGCACGTCTGCGAATGCGCCACCCCGTCGATAGACCGGTTGCAGCAGTGGCTCGCCTCCGGTGAGGGCACCACGGTTCCGGCGACCGGCAGCCTGCTCGTCCGCGAACGCGGCGGGTACGCGGCGAAGGTGGCCTTCCTCAAGGCGGAATGGCACGTGGTCGTCGTCTGGCTGGGGAACAAGTTCGAAGCGCAGGCCGATCTCTCGAAGTCCGCCGGTTTCTGGATGACCTACAGCGCGACGGACGACCTCTACGTCCAGCTTCGCCCGGCTTCGCACTGGAGCGGCGGCGACAAGTGGCTGACCAAGGTGCCGTCGACCGGCGGGAAGATGGTCAAGAAGTTCTTCAGCTTCGCCCCCGACGCTTGGACGACGCTGCCCGAACTGGGCAAGCCCGACTACTCCTTCGCTTCGGCGCTGACCGAGGCGCGAGGTCTGGTCTTCGTCGGCAAGACGCCCAACAAACTCGACTTCCGCGGCCTCGCGATCGACCGCTATCAGCCGCCCTGTCTCTGAACACTTCTCGGTGGTTCACCTGTCCGGAGTGATCGCGATTGCGCACCGTGCCCGATTTGTCCTGTACGGTGAACTTTCAGCCGCCTCCGCACGACCGATCCGAGGAGTACCCCAGATGAGCCTGTTCGACTCGCTGAAGGAAAAGGCCGCCGAACTGCTGGGCGGCGCGGGCGACAAGGTCGGCGAACTGACCGGCGTCGACCTTTCCGGCGCCGCCGACCAGGTCACCCAGTCCGCCGGCGGACTGGCCGAGACCGGGCAGGGTCTCGCCGAGAACGCCACCGCCGCGGGTCAGGACGCCGTCGATTCGGCCACCGCGGCCGGTCAGGGTGCCGTCGACTCCGCCGGTGCCTTCGGTGACGCCGCCACCGGGCTGGCAGGCGGCGTGATCGACCCGAACGCCCGGGGCTGACCACCCCCGGAAACTCCCCGGTCCCGCGAAACCGCGCGGAACCGGGGATTTCGTCATTTCCGAGCAATGTGATCAGGGGCACTTTCCGGTCTGGCCCGCCGGCTCGCCGGTCCGCCGGGCAAGACGCCTCCCAGATCGTGTGAGAGCTGTCGAGGCAGACCAGCCCGGGTACTCCGGCGGGACGACGTCCGGGTTTCGGCATGACGATCTTCCGTTTTCCCTGTCCCGCACGGGGATTCTCGCCGGACAGGCGAAGCGGGCAACGGTTGTGGTAACCCGGTGACCGCCGGGAATCTCAGTTCGTGATCGTCAACCGACTGAGGCCGATCGGCCTGTGCGCCGCGCTCACCGTGCCCGCGCTCGTCCTGAGGTTCTCCGGTGCCGAACCGGGGGCGGTGGCCGGTCTGCTGCTGTTCGGCCTGGCCGTCGTCGCGGCGTCGTTCCTCCTCGCCTGGGCCGCGGAAGCCGCGCAGGTGGACATCTCCGGCGGGCTCGCGATCGCCGTGCTCGCCGTCATCGCGGTGCTCCCCGAGTACGCGGTGGACCTGTACTTCGCTTACACGGCGGGATCGGATCCCGAATACGTCGCCTACGCCGCGGCGAACATGACCGGCTCCAACCGGCTGCTGCTCGGTCTCGGCTGGTCGACCGTCGTGCTGATCGGGCTCGCCGTCGCGAAGAAACGCAGCGGTGCCACGGTCCGGGAGCTCGTCCTCGATTCGCCGTACCGGATCGAACTCGGTTTCCTCGCGATCGCCTCGATCGTAGCGTTCGTCATCCCCGGGACCGGGCAGATCTCGCTGGTCCTCGGCTTCGCACTGCTCGGGTTCTTCGTGTTCTACCTCTGGAAGGTCTCGCGCGCCGAGCCCGGCGAACCCGAACTGGTCGGCCCGGCGGCCACCCTCGGTGCGCTTTCCAAGCGGCCTCGCCGGATCCTGGTGACCGCGCTGTTCGTGTTCGCGGCAGTGGTGATCCTCGCCAGCGCGGAACCGTTCGCGCACAATCTGATCGCCGTCGGGACGGAACTGGGCATCGACCGGTTCCTGCTCGTGCAATGGCTCGCGCCGCTGGCGTCGGAGGCGCCCGAGTTCATCGTGGCGATCCTGTTCGCGCTCCGCGGCAAGGGCGACGCGGCGATCGGCACCCTGCTTTCCAGCAAGGTCAACCAATGGACGCTGCTCGTCGGCAGCCTGCCGATCGCCTACCTCTTCGGTGGCGGAGGGACCGCGCTGCACCTGGACTCCCGCCAGGTCGAGGAATTCCTCCTCACCGCCACCCAGACCCTGCTCGGCGTCTCCGCCCTGCTCGCGTTGCGTTTCCCGCGCTGGGCCGCCTGGACCCTGCTCGGCCTGTTCGCGGTGCAGTTCGCGCTGCCCGGCCAGACCGCGCGCTACGTGCTGTGCGGCGTCTACGCGGTCATCGCGATCGCCGCCCTGATCCGCAACCGCCGCCACCTCCTGCCGACCCTGGCCGCCCCGTTCCGCCGGGCCCCCTATACCTCCGGGAGTAGCCGCGAGGAGCGGATTTCGGCCTGAGGACAGAGGTTTCCGTGATTCTTCGCGCTTAGCGTCCAGGTATGACCAAGACAAGACGAACACTCGCCGCGGGTCTCACGATCGCGCTCTTGGCGAGCCTCGCACAGAGTCAACCGGCTTCCGGGGCGCAGCGGATCGGCTGGCACGACTGCCGGACCGGGCCGGACGACGCGACCGGGCAACGACTCGCGGCGGCCGGAGCGACCTGTGGTGAGGTCATCGTTCCGCTGGACCACGCCGATCCGGGCGGCCGGACCCTTTCGGTGGCCGTCGCACGCCGTGCCGCGACCGACCCCGCGCGACGCCTCGGCACCTTGGTGGTCAACACCGGCGGCCCCGGCCCGTCCCGTGACGGGGTGACCCTGCTGGCGCAAGGCCTGCCACCGGAGGTTCCGTCCGGAGCGCCTTCACTCGCGGCGCGGTACGACCTGGTCGGGATCGACCCGCGGTTCTTCGGGCTCAGCGCGCCGTTGGAATGCGGCTGGCCCACCGGGCGCTACCTGAACAGTGCCCAGCTGGCGAGTCCGGACAGGGCCTCCTTCGAACGCGGTGTGGCGGTCGCGCGGGATCTCGCGGCGCGGTGCGCCGGCCGGGGCGACCTCCTCGCGCACGCGTCCACCCGCGACATCGCGCGCGATCTGGACGTCGTGCGAGCCGCTCTCGGGGAACCGAAAATCTCTTACCTGGGCTGGTCTTTCGGCAGCCATCTCGGCGCGGTCTACCGTCAGCTCTTCCCTCGACGCGTCGAGCGGATCGTGCTCGACAGCGCCGCCGCTCCCGGGGCCGCCGGTCCGGCGCTCACCCGTGAAACCGCTCCGGCGGACGCCGCGGCCTTGCGTGACTGGGCACGCTGGGCGGCCGTCCGGGACGGCCGCTATCACCTCGGCGCCACCGCCGACGACGTGCTGGCCGGAGTGGACCGGATCGCCCGCGAACCGCTGCTGCTCGTCGGTGGCCACCGCGTCGACGCGGCGATGATCCCCGGGCTGCTGCTCACCGTCGACGACAGCGACGCGTTCTACGCGGAGTTCAGCGCCCAGGTCGTCGTGCTGCGCGATGCCGCGCGAGGTCTCACCGTCACACCGACACCCACGCAGGACTGGAAGCTTTCCCTGTACACCGACCCGAAGGTGGAGCCGTCGTTCGGGTTCAGCGCCACGGTCGCGAACCAGTGCGCGGACCGAGCCGCTTCCCGCGATCCCGAAAGCTACTACCGGGACATCCAGGCGCACCGGGCCGCCGAGCCCTTGTTCGGCCCGCTGGCGCGGCACATCACGCCCTGCGCGTTCTGGCCCGTCCGGCCGGCGGAGGCGCCCGTCGAGATCGGCGACGACCTTCCCGCGCTGCTCGTGGGGGCTTCAGGAGACCCGGTCACGCCGTATGCCGGACAACGGGCTCTGCGCCGCGCCTTGACGGGATCCCGCATGGTCACGCTGGACGGCGCCTTCCGGCACGGGGTCTATCTCTTCGACTCGGCGCCCTGCGTCACCGAAGTCGTCGAGTCGTACCTCCTCGGCGGCCCCTTGCCCCGGACCGACGTCACCTGTGCCCGTCACCGCTCGCCGGGCCGGACCACTCCCGCTTCGTAGGCGAGGACCACCGCCTGCACCCGGTCCCGCACCCGCAGTTTGGCGAGGATGTTGCCCACGTGGGTCTTCACCGTCCCCGGCGCGACCACCAGCCACTCGGCGATCTCGGCGTTGGACCAGCCGCGGGCCATCCCGGCCAGCACCTCCCGCTCGCGTCCGGTCAGCGTCTCCGCCGACCTGGCCGCGAGCGGGTCGAGCGGGGGCGCCAGCCGGTCCAGCAACCGGCGGGTGGTGGAGGGGGCGATCACCGCGTCCCCTTCGTGCACCGTCCGGAGCGCGGCCAGCAGTTCCTCCGGGGTGGCGTCCTTGAGCAGGAAACCGCTCGCTCCGGCCCGGATCGCGGCCAGCGCGTGCTCGTCGAGGTCGTACGTCGTGAGCATGACGACCTTCGGCGCGTCAGGCAGGGTGAGCACCCGTCGTGTGGCCTCGATGCCGTCGAGCACCGGCATCCGCACGTCCATCAGCACCAGGTCCGGCTTCAGGCGCTTGGTGTGCTCCACCGCGGCGAGACCGTCACCCGCCTCGCCGACCACGGTCAGGTCCGCCTGCGACTCGATGACCAGCCGGAACCCGGACCGGACCAGGATCTGATCGTCGGCCAGCAGGACACGGACCGGCTCCCCGGTCACGCCGGACCGTCCCGCAGGACACCGAGCGCCCGCCGGAGATCGCCCAGTGCCTGCCGGGCGCATTCGCCGATCGTGACCAGCGCGGACCGTCCGGCCTCGGGCGAGGTCGCGTACCGGCCACCGTCGGCCTGCGCGATCACCACCGCGAGCGAATGCGCGACGATGTCGTGCATCTCGCGGGAGATCCGGTTCCGCTCCGCGAGCACGGCGAGCTTCGCCTGTTGTTCGCGGTGGGCGATCCGCACCCGGCGCAGCGCCCCGGTCGCCCAGGCGGCCACCACCGTGCTGGCCAGGAAGGCGCCGACGAGCAGATGCGCTGTCGCGGACGACGGCAGCATCGGCCAGCTCAGCCCGCCCAGCACAGAGCCGGTGAGGCCGACCGCGAGCGTGACGCCGCCCGCCCACCGCGGTCCGTAGGCCGCCGCGGCGTGCACCGCCAGCGGTACGGCGAGGTCGGCGGGCAGGGCGCCGATGTCGTTCCGGATAGACAGCCACTGGACACCCGCGATTCCCAGCACCAACGCCGCGCACACACCGGCGTTGCGTCGCCGCGAAGCCAGCGGAAGTGCAAGGAGCAGGGAGAACAGGGTATAGACGGGATCGGCGTCGACGAGCAGTCCGAAAAGGACACAGCAGGCCGCGAGCAGCGACGCGGTCAGGACGTCGACGAGCGACTGATGTCCGCGCAGCCAGGAATCGAGTCGTTCACCGGGCACGCCGTCACCTTATGGCGGCGGGCCCGTCGCCACGTCGCCGTGTGGGCTGAAACCGGCTACGCCCGCCGGGCTAGCCCGAATGGAGCAAGAAAGCGAAAGCGGCCTGTTGGAAATGTCGTTCGTCCGATCCCCGCGGTCACGCTAATCTGGTGGAAACGACTTCATCTGCGGGGGAGCGGACATGGTCGGAATCTGGATAGCGCTCGGGGTACTGGTAGTGGTGATCGGCATCGCCGTGCTTACCGATCTGCGTGATCGGGGGCGAGGCGGGACCCGCAAGATCATGTTGCCGGGCTGGGCCTCCCGGCGCGCGGACTACACGGAGAACGATCTCGTCCACGGTCGCTGGACGGAGAAGCCGCCGCGTGAGCAGGACGAAGAACTCCAGCGCCGGTACAAGGGGAGCGACGAGTAGGCGCCTCTACGCGGCGGGCCTGCTCCAGCGCCACGCGGCGTGCAGGATGGCGATCAGGGCTTCGTCGTCGGCGAAAGTGGGTTCTTCTCCGACAGGGACCCACTTTCGGTCGACGATCTCGCCCTGCCGGCGGCACACCACGGAGATCCCGGGGTAGGACAGCTCCACGCGACCGTCGTCGGCCACGTGGCGGGGCTCCCAGCGCAGCTGGACAACGCGATCAGCGCTCATCGACCACAACTTTCCGTACTTGCGTACCGGGTAAGTCGTTTGTCGGGGCCCTGATGTTTCACGCGCCCCTGTGACGAGCACCGCCTTCGGTGCGGATTCCCGTGCGGGAATCGATTCTTCCGGTGAATTCCGCGGAAGAATGGTGTCACGCCAAAGGTGGTGACCCCGATCACAATGGCCTCTCGGATCGTGAGAACATGGGGCATTCGGCTGCCGGATCCCGGAGGGTGAATGCTCCGCAGAATGCGTCGCTGGCTCGAATTGCTCAGTCTCGGCGGTTTGGCGGTGGCCGGCTTCGCGGTCGGGATCGCGGAACAGCTCGGCCTGCTGGACAAGATCGCGCCGAAAGGCGTCACCACGCTGACCCTGATCATGGTCAGCGGTGTGGTCGTGGTGCTGCTCGTCGAGCTGACCCCGTTGCGCGCCTTGGAAGACATCCGCGATCGCCTCGCCGGTCTCGACATCGACACCATCGCCTCGACCCTCCGCCGTTCGCACTACGGCGGTGTGGTCGAAGTGCACAAACGGTTTCCGGACGACGCGTTCGCGGCACGCGTGGCGAAGGCCAAACAGGTGACGATCCTCAACACCTGGATCCCGAACCTGCAACTGCTGGAGCGGGAACTGGAGGCCGCGATCCTCGACCGTCGCGCCGAGGTGCGGATCATGCTGCTGCACCCGAACTCGATGCTGGTGGGGCTGCGGGAGGCGGCTCTGGGCCGGACCGACGGGGCGGGCAACGCCTTCGTGAGCACGGGGATCACGGACTGCCTGGAGACGCTGCACCGGCTGCACCGGCGGCTGGCCAGGCGCCAGGGCAACCTGAAGGTGCGGGTGTTCAACTCGCAGGCCTCGGTCTCGGTGTACCGGGCCGACGGGCGCTACCTGGTCAGCATGTTCCTGCACGGTCAGCTGGCGGTCAATTCGCCGCAGTTCGAGATCGAGGGCACGCACGACACCGTGCTCGGCGAGCAGATCCAGCGCGAGCTCGACACGTTGTGGGACATCGGCCGCGACGTCGACCTCGGCGACTGGAACCGAAGCATCGACATGATCCGTTTCTGAGCGAGTTCCGAGCAAGAGGTGT
The DNA here is from genome assembly GCF_042647925.1 of Amycolatopsis speibonae. Lineage (NCBI taxonomy): Bacteria > Bacillati > Actinomycetota > Actinomycetes > Pseudonocardiales > Pseudonocardiaceae > Amycolatopsis > Amycolatopsis speibonae. Next base: position 29,326 of record NZ_JBHRWK010000049.1, on the reverse strand, counting down.
AGTGATGCGAGACCTTGACGAGTTCGAAGACGGTTTGATCGAGGGGTTCCGGAACCACCCGGCGCTGCGGGGCGTCACCGAACTCTCGCAGGAAGACCTGCAGACCATCCTGCTGCAGCGCCGCTTCCTGTCGCTGGCCTTCACGATGGCTTACGACCTGGCGATCGACCTGCTCACCGACGAACAGTCCGTCAGGATCGCCCGCGTCATCATCCGGGAGGAGTACCCGGACAGCTCTTCCCCCGGCAGCACGCCTTCGCACCGTGAGGACCTGATGGCGGACATCCTCGCCCTCGGCGTTCCCCGTGAGGCATTGGTGCGGTCCCGGCGGTCGCTGGCCACGACGGCCTGCGTCGACACCACCATGGAGCTGATCGCCTCGGCGGGCGACTCGAAGCACGCCGACGTCGAACTGCTGACGATCCTGCGGTTCTGGGGCGAGGTGCTGGTCTCCGTGGAGTACGGCGAACTGTGGCGCCGGATCGGCCCGGTGCTCGGTGACAAGTCCGTCTTCTACTACCCGCACCACGTGCACGACGCGAAGTCCCGCCCGCTCGCCGCCGCGTCCCCGCTCTCGCTCACGCATTCCGACCAGCTCGGGCTGCGGCTCGTGCAGCTGATCGGCTCGGACGAGGCGCGAGAGAGGTTCCGCGAGACGGAGATGGCCGTGGTGGCGGTCAAGACGGCCTTCTATGACCAGTTCAGAGCCTCGTGAGTGGCGATTCGGGTTCTGGCCGTCCTTGCCACTCGCCTGAAATCCGTGAAGGCCTCCTTGCCTACCTTCAGGGTAGGCAAGGAGGCCTTCACGGACCGAACCTGCGGTCAACCGTAGCCAGAATCCGGTAGGTGCCTAAGACGCCCTTGACTCTAACCCGAATCGCCACTCACGAGTCACTCGGCTACGAGACCGGAGAACCGGCCCAGCGTCTCCTCGCGCCCCAGCGCCTGTGTGATCGAGTGCAGGTCCGGGCTCCGGGTCGACCCCGTGATCGCGATCCGGATGATCTGTGAAGCCTCGCGAATGGAGCCGGGGAAGCCCTCGGGGTTCTTCTTGAGCTCCTTGGCGTTCTTCGCGAAGCCATGCTTCGCGGCGACGTCGCGGATCTGCTGGAACCACTCCTGGCCGTCGTCGAGCTGCTGGTAGTTCCCGACGAAGTCACGCACCACGGCCTGGACGACCTCGCGGTCGACACCGAGGGCGGTGATCCGCTCGTCGTCGGGGCCGGCGACGGCGGCGTGCAGCTGCGGGAAGAAGAAGCCGTAGACGGCGCGGAACTCGCTCCACTTCTTCAGGTCCTTGCGCGGGTTCTCGGCACCGTCGCGTTCGACGGCGAGCGCCCGGAGCGCCAGTTCCGGCTCGGCGTCGAGGACGGTGACCAGCGCGGGGTCGAAGCGCTCCGCCCACACGCGGACCTCTGCGAGGATCTCGGCGCCGGACAGCGTGGCGATGTGGTCGGCCGAGAGGTCGTCGAGCTTGACCAGGTCGACCAGCGGGCCGGCGACACCGCATTCGTCCAGGTTGATCGGCTCGGCCAGAGCCTGGTCGAGCGGCATCTCGGCGAGCCGTCCGTTGGCGAGGCCACGCAGGTAGTAGAGGACGGCCTTGGTGGGGTAGCCGGACTCGATGTAGAAGTCGACGCTCGCTTCCGGGTCCTTGCGCTTCGACAGCTTGCGCTTGCTGCCGCCCTCCTGCTTCATCAGCGGCGCGATGTGCGCGTAGGTGATCGGCTCGAAGGCGAGCGCGTCGAACAGCTGCTGGTGCACCGGCACCGACGAGATCCACTCGTCGCCGCGGATGACCAGGTTGACGCGCATGAGGTGGTCGTCGACGGCGTGCGCGAAGTGATACGTCGGCAGCCGCGGGCTCTGGTCGGAGCTCTTGAGGATGACGACGTCGTTGCGGTTGGCCTCGGCCTCCAGCGGGCCGCGGATCGCGTCGGTGAACCGGGCGCGGGCGCCGGTGTCGTCCGGCGCGCGGAACCGCACGACGTACGGGTCGCCGGCGTCGAGCTTGGCCTGGACGTCGGCGGGGGCGGCGTCGCGCCAGATGGCCCACGAGCCGTAGTAACCGGTCGGCAGCTTCGTCGCCTGCTGCCGGGCGGTGATCGCCGCCAGTTCGTCCTTGGTGGCGAAGTCGAGGTACGCGCGGCCTTCGCGGAGCAGGTGGCGCACGTAGGTCAGGTAGATCTGCTCGCGCTCGGACTGCTGGTACGGGCCGTAGTCGCCGCCGCGGTGGATGTCCTCGTCGGCGGCGAGGCCGAAGTAGGAGAAGCCGCGCTCGAACTGGTCGATGGCGCCTTCGACCTCGCGGGACCTGTCGGTGTCCTCGACCCGGACGAGGTAGCGGCCGCCGCTGCGGCGGGCGACGTCCTGGTCGATGGTGGCGACGTAGACGCCGCCGATGTGGACGAACCCGGTCGGCGAGGGGCCGAACCGCGTGACCCGGGCGCTCTCGGGGAGTTCGCGGGCGGGGTATCGCTGTTCCCAGTGCTCGGGCTCGGGCAGGTCGGCGGGGAAGAGGGCGTCGATGACTGCTCGGTCCAGCATGGTGGTTCAGATCTCCCGGCGTCGTGGTGCATGGCGGTTTTCGCCACCGAAGAGAATAGCCGTCCGGCCGCCGGGCCTGGTGAGGGCGGGTCCCGAAGCCGAATCGAGACGTGCTTTTCCGTCGGTGGTCCCCGGTAAAATGGGCTTGCCGGACATTCGGGGAGGAAATCGGTGACCACCGATAGCTCGCTTCGTGAAGAACCCCAGCTCACCATCAGACCGAAACCCTCGGCGTTCTTTCTGCGCCGCCGTTTTCTTCGCAGTTTCGGGCCCGCGCTCGCGCTCGCCGTGAGCGGGCTGATCTTCCTGCTCCTGAGCGGGACGATCGTGGTGCCCTTCGAACAGACACTGGTCCTGCGCGGCAAGATGTGTTCCTGTCCGGGGAGCCCGCCGCGGGTCTCGTCCGGCGGGCCAGGGCGGACCAGTGGACGGGCAGCGCGCGACAGCCGTTCACCAGCCCGATCGTCCTCGCGACGTATCGCCGTTACGCGGAAACGCCGGCGGGCAAAGGGATCGCGTCGAAACCACAGGGGCAGCAGGAGCCCTTGTACTACACGCTGGATACCGAGAAATTCATCGAGACCATGCGGCGGGGACAGACCTGGGACTCGCTGGGCGTCCGGGGTTTCGGCGCGGCGAACGGGAACCGGGTGCTCGCCCAGACCTCGAACATCTGCGACTCCAACTCGGGCGCGACGTACCTGATCCTGCTGGCCTTCCTGGAGAACGGCCGCCAGGTGCCGGTCGTCGATCCGCGCCCGGCCGGCGCGCCCGCCGGGCCACCGGGCCTCTCGGCCGCGCAGGTGCTGGCGAACCGGATCAAACCGCTCGTGGCGGCGCAGGGTTTCCCGTCGTCCGACCTGTCGGAGTCCTACGCGAACCAGGCCGAGGGCGACAAGCCGATCGTCGTCATCTACGAGCATCGGTATCTCGCCATGCAGCTGCGGGCCAAAGCGCAGAGCGGGCAGCCCGACCTCGATCGGGTCCTGCTGTACCCGAAGGACAACATCCTGACGAAACCCCAGTTCCTGGCCCTGAAGCCGGAAGCGGAACGGCTCGGCGAACTGATCACCTTCGACCCCGATCTCCAGCGTCGTGCGATGGAGCTCGGGTTCGGCGTCGCGACCCCGCGGGGAGCACGAAAAGCGCACGGCTGTACGACTTCCTCCGCGAACAGGGGTTGACGGCGCCCGAGATCGCGGACAACGACAGCACCACGCCGCTGCCGGACAACCTGGTGCTGGAGCAGATGATCAAGACCGTCGGGGACTGCCCGTGAAGCGGCTCCTCGCGGTCTTGTGCTGCCTGCTTCTGGTGGTGGCCGCTTGCACGAGCGGTAGCGAGAAGGTGAAGCTGCGGGTGCTGGCCAGTCCTGAACTCTCGGATCTCGGGCCGATCCTCGACGACCTTCGCGAGGAAACGGGAATCGAACTGGAAATGGATTTCCAGGGAACCGTCAACGAAAGCACGGCTCTCATCCCGGGGAGGGCCGCGCACGACCTCGCCTGGCTTTCCACCGACCGGTTCTTCCAGCTCGACTTCCGGCGGGCCGCGGACAAGGGGAGTGGCCACTGGCCACCAAGACCATGATCTCCCCGGTCGTCGTCGGATTGACGCCGGCCAAGGCGGCGGAACTGCGCCGCGGCGAACCGGACAGGAAGCTGTCCTGGGCGGATCTGGCGGACGCGGCGGCGAGTGGCGGGTTCCGGTTCGCGATGGCGGATCCGGCCAAGACGACCAGCGGGCTCACCTCACTCGTCGGGGTGGCGACGGCCGCCGCCGGCACCGGCGCCGCGCTGCGGCTGGAGGACGTGAAATGCGATAAACTCCAGGGCTTCCGCACCGGGCACACGCGTACGGCGGACACCTCGGCCGCGCTGGTCGACAGCTTCGCCGAACGCCAGGACGCCGACGCTCTCATCGGCTACGAGTCCACTTTGCTCACCCTCAACGCGAGCGGCAGGCTCAAGACGCCACTCGAACTGGTGTACCCGCGTGACGGCATCGTCCAGGCGGACTACCCGATCCTGCTGCTCGACCCGGCGAAACGGGAGGCCTACGACAAGGTCGTCTCGTGGGTCAAAAGCCCGGCGACGCAGAAGAAACTGATGGACAATACCCTTCGTACTCGACTTCTCCGGTTCGATGAAGGGGCGAGGATCGCCGCGCTCTGGGCGACCTTCGCCGGGCTGAGCGGCGGCCCGGACGGCGGGTTCGACCGCTTCTACCGCGGTGAGCGGCTCACGGTCCTCCGCTTCGGCGGGAAGATACTGGGGGACAAGGAGTTCACCGTCAACGGGCCCCGGGATCTCGACGCGCTGCGGGCCTTCATCGCCGCTGACGACTTCGATGGCAACACGGCTGTCTGGACGGCGCTCGGCGAGGCCTACACGAAGGCCGGCGCTCAGCGCAGGGCCGAACCCGATCGGGCCGTTTCGATCGTGCTGATGACCGACGGCGAGAGCAACACCGGCCCGGTTATCGACGAATTCCTGCGCACGCCAAGGGGTCCTGGCGTGCATACATACACCATCCGGTTCGGCGAGGCGAATCCCGCAGAACTGGGCCGGGCGGCCGCGGCCACCGGTGGCCGGATGGTCGACGCGAACACGACATCCCTGCTCGACGCCTTCAAGGAGATCCGTGGCTGCCGATAATCTGTGGTGGGAAGTCTGGGGAATGTGGCTCGCGGTCTGGGTGCTGACTGTCGCCGCCTTCCTCGTCGCGGCCGTCGTCTTCGTCAAACACTGGCGCCGCACGCGATCCGGCGGTGATCAGGGGATGATCCGGGGCATCGGCTTCTACCTGAACACGAAATCCGTGATGGGCCTCTACCAGTTGCATCGCTACAACGAGGCGCTGGAACAGGAGGTGGAGAAACGCCGGAGCCGGGGCCGCCGCTTCGGTGGATCGGGCGGATTCGGCCCGCTGCAAGGGGAATCGGAGCACACCGACACCGACGAGGAGTTCCGGCGGTACATCCGCAAGGCCGAGCCGATCACCGTGATCGGCATCGTGATGAAGGTGCTGGAGAAGCACCACGACATCATCTACGTCGACCTGGCGAAGCAGGAACTCGCCCACAATCGCGCGCTGGTCAAGGAACTCGGCTGGGCCGATGGTCCCGAGAGCACTCGCCAAGCCCAGACCCGGCTGCGGGGCGTCGAGGCGTTCGTCTCCGTCAAGGGCCTGTTCCGCAAACGCTCCCAGACCGATGCCGAGACGGTTTTCTACGCACCGTAAGGAAATCCGGACGATCCGGCGCGGAGCAGGCGGATCCGCTTCGCCTGCGTGACCAGTGATCTGCGGGACACCGTGCCCTCGGGTGCTTTCCGGGCACGGTGCCTCGGCAAGGTCGAGGACTGGGACCCCGAAACCGGCGAACTCGTCGTTCATCCCGTCGCCATCTTCAAGTGACGTTCCCTGCTCCACTTGGCGCAGTCGAAAGCCACGTCCCGCCCGTGGCGCTTCGCACTGTCGGCCGACAGGGGCGAACCTGCACGATTCCAGTATCCAACACCGCAGGTTCAGAGGGGATTTCCCATGAAGAACGTCGTTTCCGACGATGTCCGCCGCTTCTTCGCCGACTCCGGCATCGACGTCACCGCGGCCGGGCAGGCCGAAGTCGACGTCGTGATCGATCACTTCGACAACTGGAAGAACACGTCAAGCGGAGGTGCCTTCGGCTGCTTCACCGGCGCCTGCTGTCTCATGGCCTGAGTGGTCCGCGCAGAAGCAGCCGACGCCCTTCGCGATCCAGTCCTGGCCTTCCCATTCGGGGTGGCGTTCGATCATCAGCGCTTCGACCTCCGCGGCGATGATCTCTTCGGGGAGAGCCGAGTCGCGTCGCTTCCAGGTCTCGTCGCGCAGCAGTTCGAGGTACTCGCGGACGTCGGTCAGGATCCGGCGTCCGGAGACGTCGCCATGGCCTGGGACGACGATGTCCGGCCCGGTGGCGGCCAACCGGCGCAGGACTTCGATCCAGCGTCGTCCCGAGACGTCGGTGTCGTACGGCGGGAACCACGGGAAGATCGAGAACTGGCCCGCCTCGACCAGGTCCCCGGTGAACAGCACGCCCGCGTCGGGCACGGTCACCACCTGATCGCCCTTGCTGTGGGCGCGTCCGGTCGCCTCCAGCCAGACGACCCGTCCGCCGAGATCGAGGTCGTACGCGTCGTCGTAGACCAGGTCCGGGGCGATCAGCTCGACGCCGTCCAGGGCCCGGGCGACCGGCGTGCCGAGGCCGCGGAACATTTCGAGATAGCCCGGTCCTTTGTGGACCAGGTCCGCGGCCTGGGCACTGTTGACGAGATAGGTCGCCTCGTCCGCGAAAACCTGCGCGCCGAAAGCGTGCTCGGGGTGGAAATGCGTCGTGGTCAGATACAGCTTGCGGCCGCGAGCGTATTCGGCCGCGAAGGCGAGCACCTTTTCGGCGTTGCGAGGCCCCAGCCCGGTGTCGACGACGAGCACCGAGTGTTCGCCGCCGATGACCCCGATGTTGGGGACGAGGTCGACCCCGAGATTCGGGATCACCACGAGGTCGCGGGCGATTTCGCGGACCTTGCCGGTGTCGACGGCAGGCTCGTGGGTGAGTGGTTCGAAAGGCATGACCCCACTGTCGCGCCGCGTTCCGCCCGCCGTCCAAGACCGATCTCATCGGCCCGATACCGGCTGGGTATCATCGCTGGTGATGGAGCTACGTCTGCTGCGCTACTTCGTGACCGTCGCCGAGGAGAGACACTTCGGCCGGGCCGCCGCGCGGCTGCACATGACCCAGCCGCCGCTGAGCCGGGCCATCCGGCAGCTGGAGAACGACCTGGGGGTCGTCCTGCTGCTCCGCTCGGCCGCCGGCGTCGAGCCCACCGCGGCCGGGACCACCCTGTACGTCGAGGCCCGTACCCTGCTGGACCAGGCAGACCGCGCCCGCGCTCGCGTGACGGCGGCCGCGACGTTCACCGTCGGCACCCTCGCCGACGGAGCGGGGGAGGCGGGCAGCCGGCTGGCCGCGGCGTTCCGGCGGCGTCATCCCGAGGTCTCGATCCGGTTCCGCGAGGCGGATTTCACCGATCCCACCACCGGCCTGCGCGCCGGGCTGGCCGACGTCGCGCTGACCCGGTCGCCGTTCGACGAAACCGGGATCAGCGTCCGCGTCCTGCGCACCGATCCGGTCGGGCTCGTCCTGCGCGCCGGCGACCCGCTCGCCGGACGTGAGTCGCTCCGGCTGGCCGACGCCGCCGATCGGCCCTGGTTCCAGCTGCCGGAGGGGACGGATCCACTGTGGCGCGCGTATTGGAACGGGGCGGCGCCCCCTGGCGATCGGCCCGCCGGTCCGGTGGTGCGCACGGTCAGCGAATGCCTCCAAGCCGTCCTGTGGAACGGTTCCGCGGGCATCGCGCCGCTCGGGCACGCCCTTCCCGACGGGCTCACCTGGGTGCCCCTGTCCGACATGCCGCCGAGCCCGCTGGTCGTCGCGTGGGTGACCGGGCGGGAGAACCCGCTGATCCGTTCGTTCGCCAGGATCGCGGTGGAAAGTCACCGGTGAGGGGGTGTAGAACGGCCGGTCCCGGGGAATTCACCGGCATGCCGGACTCACTTTCAGAACCCGACGACGCGACCGTCGACGCCGTCGGAAAGCTGGTCGCCGCACTGGAAACGGTCGAGCAGGCACGGGGACATCTGTACGCCTTCCACCATCTGACGGGAAGCGCCGACTTCGCGCTCGACGAGGCCGCCGAGGCGCTCCGGAAGGCAGGGCACGCCGAGTGGGCCGAGCGGATCCGGACCGAGCTGATCGGGCTCAACGTGCTGCCGGAACGGTGGACCTTCCAGCTGATCGAGGAGTACGACGACGGCTACTACGCGGCCTTCCGCGGGATGACGCGGGAAGTCACCGGCGACCTGACCGGGGGACGGCGGCATCTGCACGAAGAACGGATCAAGCGGCGGCGCCGTACCGAGGGGCGGCCGGGGCACGAGATGGGCGAGCCCAGCACCTGAAGCTCAGAAGATCGACCAGCCGGTCAGCGTGGTGAACCGGTCCAGCGCCGCGACGCCCGCGACGGAGTTGCCGCGCGCGTCGAGCCCGGGGCTCCACACGCAGACCGCGCACCGGCCGGGGACGATCGCGACGATGCCGCCGCCGACGCCGCTCTTGCCGGGAAGTCCGACCCGGTAGGCGAATTCGCCCGCCGCGTCGTAGGTGCCGCAGGTCAGCATCACCGCGTTGACCCGCTTGGCCGCGCTCAGGTCGAGCAGTCTGGTGCCGTCGTTGCGAACGCCGTGGCGGGCGAGGAAGACCGCCGAGCGCGCGACGTCCCGGCAGTTCATCGCGATCGAGCACTGGCGTACGTACTGGTCGAGGACGGCGGGCACCGGCTGGCGCATGTTCCGGTAGGAGGCCATGAAGTACGCGAGCGCGCGGTTGCGGTCGGCGTGCCCGGCCTCCGACGCGGCGACCTCGCCGTCGATCCCGATGTCCATCCGGCCGCTTTCGTCGCGGAGAAACCGAAGCAGTGTTTCCGCCGCGTCGCCGTGATGCGCCAGTTCGTCGGTCACGACCAGCGCACCGGCGTTGATGAAGGGATTGCGGGGGATCCCGTCCTCGTTCTCCAGCTGCACCAGCGAGTTGAACGGGTTGCCGGACGGCTCGCGGCCCACCCGCGCCCAGACGCCGTCGCCGTGGGAGAGCGCGAGCGCCAGGGTGAAGACCTTCGACATGCTCTGGATCGAAAACGGCACTTCCCAGTCGCCGACCCCGTGCACCCCACCGTCCACTTCGGCCACCGCCATGCCGAACTGTCCGGGCGCGACCCTGGCCAGAGCGGGGATGTAGTCGGCGACGGCCCCGCGGCCGATCTCGGGCGCGACGTCGTCGGCGATCCGGTCCAGCAGCCCTGCGAGGTCCACGGCCGTAGCGTAGGAGGCCGTCCGCGCGCGCGAAGATCCGGGTTCGCGGGTGAATTTGTCAAATCGAAAAGGGAAATACCAGTAAAACCACCAGAGTGACGTCCCGCACACCTTAAGTCTTCCTTAGTACTGTTGGTGACGTGCCGCACACGCTCTAGCGTCTGGCAACCATGGATTCCTCGCTGCTCACCGAAAAAGGTGAAAGCTACTCAAAAGCGCTGGGCAACCGCCAAGTGCAGATGATCGCCATCGGCGGCGCGATCGGCGTCGGGCTGTTCCTCGGTGCCGGCGGCAAGCTCCACCAGGTCGGGCCGTCGCTGGTCCTGTCGTACGCGCTCTGCGGTATCGCCGCCTACTTCGTGATGCGCGCCCTCGGCGAACTCGTGCTGCACCAGCCGACTTCCGGCAGTTTCGTCACCTATGCCCGTAAGTTCATCGGGCCGTGGGCGGGTTTCGTCTCCGGCTGGATGTACTGGGTGAACTGGGCGATGACCGGAATCGCGGAGATCACCGCGGTCGCGATCTACGTGCACAAATGGCTGCCCGACGTGCCACAGTGGATCACCGCCCTGGTCGCGCTCGGCGTGCTGATCGTGGTGAACCTGCTTTCGGTGAAACTGTTCGGCGAGCTGGAGTTCTGGTTCTCGGTGGTCAAGGTGCTGGCCATCGTGGTCTTCCTGGTCACCGCCCTCGGGCTGGTGCTCACCAGCGCCGACATCGGCGGCACCACCGCCGGTGTGCACAACCTGACCGCCAACAACGGATTCTTCCCGGCGGGTATCGGCATCGCGCTGATGACGCTGCAGGCGGTCATCTTCGCGTACTCGGCGATCGAGGTCGTCGGCATCGCCGCCGGTGAGACCAAGGACGCGCGCAAGGTGCTGCCGAAGGCGATCAACGGTGTGGTCTGGCGGATCGGCGTGTTCTACGTGGGATCCGTGCTGCTGCTGGCGATGCTGCTGCCGTGGCCGTTCTACAACGGCGGGGAGAGCCCGTTCGTCACCGTCTTCACCCGCCTCGGGATCCCGGGTATCGGCGACGTGATGAACGCGGTCGTGCTCACCGCCGCGCTGTCGAGCGTCAACTCGGGGCTCTATTCCACCGGCCGTATCCTGCGCGCGCTGGCGGACAAGGGCGAGGCGCCGAAGTTCGTCGGCAAGATGAGCGGTCGTCAGGTGCCCTACGGCGGAATCCTGTTCACCTCGGTGGCTTACCTGCTGGGCGTGGTGCTCAACTACCTCGTGCCGAAGGACGCTTTCGACATCGCGATCGCGATCGCCTCGCTCGGCGTGATCACCACCTGGGCGACGCTGGTCTTCTGCCAGATGCGGTTGCGCCAGGCCGCGCTGCGCGGGGAGCTGGAACGGCCGTCCTACCGGATGCCGTGGGCGCCCTACAGCGGCTGGGCGACTCTGGGCTTCCTCGCGCTGGTCGTGGTGCTGATGGGCTTCTCCGACGGCGCCGAGAAGATCGCGTTCTACTCGATCCCGGTGCTGGCCGTGGTGCTGGCGGTCGGCTGGCGGATCGTGGGCAAACGGCAGCGGCAAGAGGTGGGCTGACTTCCCGCATTTCGTCCGCTAAATGCGACTTCGCATTTAGCGGACGAAATGCGTGGGTCAGCTGGACGTCGGGAAGTTGAAACCGGCGGCGGACTGCGGCCACCGCGTCGTGACGACCTTCGCCCGCGTGTAGAACCGGACGCCCGCCGGGCCGTGGATCGGGCTGTCCCCGATGAGGGAGTCCTTCCAGCCGCCGAAGGAGTAGTACGACATCGGCACCGGGATGGGCACGTTCACCCCGATCATCCCCACCTTCACCTCCCGCTGGAACCGCCGCGCGGCCTCTCCGCCGCCGGTGAAGACGGCGGTCCCGTTGCCGTAGGGGTTCGCGTTGATCAGCGCGATCGCCTCGTCCAGGGTGGCCACCCGCACGATCCCGAGCACCGGTCCGAAGATCTCCTCGCGGTAGGCGGCCATCCCGGCGGTCACGTTGTCCAAAAGGGATGGTCCGACGAAGAACCCGCCCTCGTGACCGGCGACGCGCAGGTCCCGGCCGTCGACCACCACGGTCGCGCCCTGCTCCGCACCCAGCGTGACGGAGTCGATCACGCGTTGCCGGGCGGCCTCGGTGACGACGGGACCCATGTCGTTGCAGTCGTCGTCGCCGGGCCCGACCTTGATCTCCGCCGCTTTGCGCTTGAGGATCTCCACCAGTCCGTCGCCCGCCGGACCGACGGCGACTCCGATGGAGATCGCCATGCACCGCTGCCCGGCGGAACCGAACGCGGCCGCCGTGAGGTGGTTCGCGGCGTATTCGAGGTCGGCGTCGGGCAGGACGACGGCGTGGTTCTTGGCCCCGCCCAGCGCCTGCACGCGTTTGCCGGTGGCCGTCGCGCGTTCGTGGACGTACTTGGCGATCGGGGTCGACCCGACGAACGACACGGCGGCGATACCCGGATGCTCCAGGATCGCGTCGACGGCGACCTTGTCCCCGTTGACCACGTTGAACACGCCTTCGGGAAGACCCGCCTCGGCGTACAGTTCGGCGACCAGCCGGGACGCGGACGGCACTCGCTCACTGGGCTTGAGCACGAACGTGTTGCCCGCCGCGATGGCGATCGGGTGCATCCACAGCGGGACCATGATCGGGAAGTTGAACGGCGTGATCCCGGCGACGACCCCGAGCGGCTGCCGGAAGTCGTGGACGTCCACGTCCCGCGAGACCTGGTCGGAGAAGCCGCCCTTCAGCGCGTCGGCGATGCCGCAGGCGTACTCGACGATCTCGCGGCCGCGGACGATCTCGCCGCGCGCGTCGTCGATCACCTTGCCGTGTTCGGAGGAGATGATCCGGGCGAGGTCGTCTTCGTGCTTCACCAGCAGCTCACGGAAGGCGAACATCACCTTGGTCCGCTGTGACAGCGACGAGTCGCCCCACGACTCGAACGCCTTGGCGGCGGCGGCCACCGCGGTGTCCACATCGGACGGTTCCGCGAGGAGCACCCGCGCCCGGGCCTGCCCCTCGGCCGGGTCGTACACCGGCGCGGTACGGGTCGAGCCCGCCGAGGTCGCGGTACCGTTGATCCAGTGGTCGATGGTCTTCACGCGTTGTCCTCCACGGGTGTTCACAACAGTCCGACAGCCGTGTCGACGGCCTTGGCGACGTCGCCGTCGTGCGGATAGAGCAGGGACCGGCCGACCACGAGGCCTTGCACGGTCGGGAGCGCGAGCGCCTGTTGCCAGGCGGCGAACGCGGCGTCGGGATCCTTGACCTCGCCGCCCAGCAGGACGGCGGGCAGCGTCGAGGCGGCCAGCACGCGCTCCATGTCCTTCACCACCGGGAGCTTCAGCCAGGTGTAGGCCGACGAACTGCCGAGAGCGGAGGCGATGGTGATGGAGCGGATCACGGCCTCGGGGGAGAGGTCGTTGCGCAGGCGGCCGTCGACCCAGTCGGCGAGAAAGGGTTCGACCATCGCGATCAGTTTCCGGCGGGAAAGGTCGTTGATCGCCTTCGCGGTGTTCTCCAGGGCGCTCGGCGTCGCCGGGTCGGTCAGGCAGATCCTGGTGAGCGTCTTGCCGCCGTCGAACCGCATCCGCTCGATCGTTTCGGCGTCGTAACAGGCGAACCGGTCGTCGATCTCGAAACTCGACCCCGCGAGGCCGGTGCGGTTCATCGAGCCGATGACGGTCTTGCCTTCGAGGACGCCGAGGAGCAGCAGATCGTCGATGATGTCCGGTGTCGCCAGCACGCCGGTGACGCCGGGCCGCTCCAGCGCCAGGCCGAGGCGGTCCAGCAGTTCGCCGCGGTCGGCCATCGCGAGCGGGTCGGCGCCGACGCCGTTCGCGCCGCGCGCCGGATGGTCCGCGGCGATGACCATCGCGCGGCCCTTGTCGTTGAACGGCGATTTCGCCCGGACCCGGGTGGCCGCGGCCGCCGCGATGGCCTCCGGATCGCGCACCCGCGCGGCGACTACCCGGCGTACTGTTTCGGACACCCTTTGTTCCTTCCAGCTCGCGTGGTCCCTCGACCATCGCAAGCACGCGGAGACTTTGTCAAGACATATGGACATAAGGTCATAGCGATCCGTCGCGGTAGGCTCCGCGCATGAAACCGTGGGCGCCCGGCGAGATCGTGGTGGATCCGAACGGCCCGGAACCGCTGTACTCCCAGGTCGCCAGGCAACTCGGCGCCGCGATCGAAGACGGCAGGCTGCCCAACGGCGCCAGGCTGGACAACGAGCTGGACCTGGCCGCGCGACTGCACCTTTCGCGGCCGACCATCCGCCAGGCGATCCAGTCGCTGGTCAACCAGGGGCTGCTCGTCCGCAAACGCGGTGTCGGTACCCAGGTCGTCCGCACCAAGGTCGCCCGCCCGCTGCGGTTGAGCAGCCTTTTCGACGATCTCAGCGAACTAGGCGACAAGCCGGAGTCCGTCGTCCTGATCAACCGGGTCGAGGCCGCGGACGACGAGGCGATCGAGCACCTCGAGACGCCGGGCCTGACCCACGTCCGGCGGCTGAAGCGAGTGCGCTCGACCGGCGGCGAACCGCTGGCGATCATGAACAATCACCTGCCCGACGGCATCATCGACCCGGCCGACGACGAATTACGGGACAGGGGGCTCTACCAGTTACTGCGCTCGGCGGGGGTCCGGCTGCACGCCGCCCAGCAGAACGTCGGCGCCCGGCAGGCGACCGAAGAGGACGCCGAACTGCTCGACGAGAAGCCCGGGGCGGCGCTGCTCACCATGCGGCGCACCACCTACGACGACTCCGGCAAGGTCGTGGAATACGGGTGGCACGTCTACCGGGCCTCGCGCTATTCCTTCAACCTCTCATTGACCAACGGCGTCTGACGGCGTGTCGTCGCGTTCCAGGTCGGACTCCAGCGCCGCGTACACCGAGGGACGGAACCGGCGCAGCCAGCCGGCGAGCGCGAGCCCGGCCAGCGCGACGATCAGGAGCAGCCACGGCAGGAGCGGGACGACGCCGTTGCTCGACCCGGCGAGCGTCGGGAAGTTGAGGATGGCCAGCGTCACGATGAGCCCGAGCCCCACCGCGCCCAGCCCGGGGGCGATCAGCGTCTTCACGATCCGGCGGTCCCGGGTCCGGCGGAAGTACACCAGGATCGCCACCGCCGCGAACAACTGCAGGGTGAGGATGCCGAGGGTGCCGAAGCCGGTCATGCTCGCGGTGAGGTCGGCGACCGGGTCGAGCCCGGAGAGCCGGAACGCCAGCGCCACCACCGAACCGAAGGCCAACTGGACGATCGAGGCGTAGCGCGGTGCGCCGTTGCGCGGACTGGTCTTGCCGAGCAGCCGCGGCAGCACGCCGACCCGCCCCAGCGCGTACAGGTACCGGGTGGCCGAATTGTGCAGCGCCAGCAGCGCCGCGAACAGGCTGATCACCAGGAGCAGCAACATCACCTTGGTCAGCGGGCCACCGAGATACTCCTGGGCGACCGAGAGCACGAGATCCCCGCTCGACAGGTGCGCGGCGGCCACGTCCTGCGCCTGCTCGGCGCCGATCGCGCTGACCACGGCCCAGGTCGTGAACGCGGCGAACACCCCGATGAACCCGATGGCGATGTAGGTCGCCTTCGGGATCGTCCGCTTGGGATCCTTGGCCTCCTCGCCGAACAGTGCCGTCGCCTCGAAACCGATGAAAGCGTTGGCAGCGAACAACAACGCCAGACCGCCGGCACCCTGGAACAGGACGGACGGGCTGAACGCGGCGAAGGATAAGCCGTGCCGGAACAGCACACTGAAGTCCATGATCAGCAAAATCGACACCTCGAGGATCAGCGAGACTCCCAGCACCTTCGCGCTGACCGCGATCCCCCGGCGACTGAGCAGCAGGACCAGCACGACCGAAAGCGCGCTCCAGAACAGCCAATCGAGCTTGAGTCCGAAGACGTCGTCGATCGCGGTGGAGGTGAAGAACCCGCTCGTGCCGATCGCGCCCGCCACGAAGCAGTTGTAGCCGAGCATCGCGACGAAACCGGCGACCAGACCCGGCGTCCGGCCCAACCCCTTGACCACGAAGGCGTAGAAGCCGCCCGCGCTGGTGAGCACCCGCGACATCTGCGCGTAGCCGACCGCGAACAACAGCAGGACGACCGTGGCCAGCAGGAACGCCGCGACCATCCCGCCGCCGTTCCCGACCGCGATGCCGATGGCCGCGATCACGATCATCCCGGTCAGCGGAGCGACCGCGGCGAGCACGAGGAACACGATGCCTGGCACGCCCAGGACGTTCTTGGCGAGCGACGTGTCGTCACGGCTCATTCGCTGCTCCTCGTCTCGGCTGGATCGCCAGTATGGGAGCGGCCGGGGGTGCGGGGTTTGCCTTTGCGTGCTCGGTGCTTGTTCGCCCGCGCCTGGGTCGTCGCCTGCAGGTGGAGCTGGTCTGGCGTGACCGTGACCGTGACCGTGACCGTGACCGTGACCGTGACCGTGACCGTGACCGTGATCTGGGCCTGGGTGTCTCTGCGTCTCTATGTCTCTGTCTCGTGAGTGGTAAGGACGGTTCTAACCATCCTTACCACTCATGACCCACCTGTTCCCGAGGCTTCTCTGCTGTATCTTTTGGCGCTTTTCTTTTCGTCCTTCACCTAAACGTGTGATGGAACATCTGTTCGACTGCGGGTAATGTTGATCTCGTGGCCAGCGACAGAACATCCCCGACGACACCCACCGCATGGTCACCGGCGCGTACACGCCCAGCTGGTCCGCCAGGGTGAGTCCTGCACACCCGAACTGGTCCGCGGCATCATGCGTGAACTGGGCTTGATGCCCTGCCAGCCACGTCCGTGGCGGCACAGCCTGACCGACTCCGATCCAGCCGCCCGGCAGATCCCCGACCTCGTAGCGCGGGATTTCACCGCGGACGCGCCCGGCGAGAAAATGATTGGCGATATCACCTATGTGCCGACGTGGGAAGGCTGGGTTTATCTCGCTACGGTCATTGATTGCCACACCAGGGCCGTCATCGGCTGGGCCATGGACGATAGCTACAAAACCCACTCATCGAGAACGCGATCCGCATGGCCGCACGAAACTGTACAATCGCGCCGGATGCGATCTTCCATTCCGATCGTGGCAGCAATTACACGTCAGCACGATTCGGCAAGACATTGAAAACGCTCACGATCCAGCAATCTGTCGGACGTACAGGAATCTGCTACGACAACAGCATGGCCGAATCGTTCTTCGCGACACTAAAGAACGAGCTTGTCCACCGCACGATTTATCCCACGTGCCAGCATGCCATGGCGGATATTGCACACTATATAGAATTACGCTACAATAGCCAACGTCTCCACTCGGGACTAGATTACAAGACCCCACACGAGGTCCACGCCGAGTATCTGAACCGACAGCTCGCAGCGTAAAATCAGCAACTAAGCAGCCTGTCCGGAAAACGCCAGGCCCCTCAACCTCAGGACATAGGCCGAAACCTGTGAATCCCCAGAACCGAGACGTTCAAGGTGGTCGTGGGTAGGTCGGCGGCCCTACGCGACGCTCGCTTCTGAGACACCGGCTGCGTTGGATGATCTGAAATCTACACAGTCCCGCGTGACCGGTCGCCGGAAACGTCCCTATTGCCACACGCCTCACCCTGGGTAACACGTCCCGCGCCCACCGGTCCCGCCGAGTGGTCCCTGGCCGGTGACGGATCGCGAGGGTGTCGCGTGAGGATCGAGGCCGTTCCGCTTGTCCGGTGACTGGTGAGTACCACGCCACCTTTGCCCGACCCCTCAATAGCCCTATTGCCGAAGCGCGGCAGGCGGCCTCGCCGTTCGCGTTTCGTCGGCTAATTGCTGCCCGTCTCCCGAAGACCCAGAGCCTCAACCACGGGCACCAGGAAAGGAAGGCCACCCGTGCGGCTTCTCCAGGATCTCGATGGTCGCCTGGTCGACCAGGAAATACTGCCCGCCGTCCTCGCGAGGGTTCGTGTAGGCCGCCGTCGCGACCAGGCGTTCGAAGTCGGCCATCACGGCGATGGGATAGCCGCCGTCGAAGACCTCGCCGTGCGCGGCTGTCGCGACGGTCCCGGTTTCGTACCAGGTCACGAAGTACTGGGCGGGACCGACGGCGAACACGCGCAGCGTCTTTTCCTTCTGCCGGACGCCGGTGAAGTCGCCGGACACGCCGGTCCAGATCATCGTCGTACTGTCCGCGTAGTGCTGCTCCAGCACGTTCCCCGAGCCGTAGTGGAAGTTCGCGCGCAGCCCGACGAGATCGTTGCTGAGCTGATGGGTGCCGGTCACGGGGAAGAAGCGGACATCGAGTTCCACGGGCTGAACCTCCGGAAGGATCGCTGTTTCCGAAGGTTTAGCACCGGGACCTTTCAGAATCGTTGTCCGGCAAGGCAATCCTGTTGTCGGAGAACGCGGGGCTCAGCCGAACATGCCGGGCTGGTAGTCGCCCGCCGGGGTCCCTGCGATGACGTTGAGCCGGTTGTAGGCGTTGATCGTGGCGACCAGGGAGATCAGGGCACCGATCTCGTCGTCGTTGTAGTGCTTGCGGACCTGGGCCCAGGTCTCCTCGCTGACACCGCCGTGAGCGTCGGAGATGCGGGTGCCTTCCTCGGTGAGCGCCAGTGCCGCGCGCTCCGCGTCGGTGAAGACGTTCGCTTCCCTCCAGGCGGCGACCAGGTTGAGACGCACCGAGGTCTCGCCGGCGTGTGCGGCGTCCTTGCTGTGCATGTCGGTGCAGAAGCCGCAGCCGTTGATCTGGCTGGCGCGCAGCTTCACCAGTTCCTGCGTGGAGTGCGGCAGCGAGGACTCCTCGATCGGGCGGCTCGCGGCGCCGAGGCGCTTGACGAACTTGGCGGCGACCTCGTTCTCGAACAGGTTGAAGCGCGCTTCCATGATCTTTCCCCTCCGTCGGTTCTGCACACATGACGATCGGGGAGGGGAGGTTGTGACAGCCTTCGAAGTGACGCCGGTCACCTGTGAAGGACGTCGGCGAGGATCTCCGCGCCGTCGACGACGCGGGGGCCCGGCCGGTTGAAGTGGGCCGGTCCGTCCAGGATGTGCACGGCGGGGATGTCGTCCCAGCCGGGCAGGCCGGTCAGCAGGTGTAGCTCCGCCTCGGTCCGTTCGGGCGGGAAGCCGCACGGGATGAGCAGCAGCACGTCGGGCCGTGCCTCGACGACGGTGTCCCACGGGATCGGGCGGGTGTGTTCGCCCGCGGCGGCCAGCAGCGGGATGCCACCGGCGGCTTCGATCTGCTCCGGGACCCAGTGCCCGGCGGGCCAGAGCGGATCGAGCCATTCGATGGCCGCCATCCGCGGGCGAGGCCGTCCCTCGACCCGGGCGCGAACAGCCGCCAGGCGTTCCTGAAGACGGCGAGTCTCAGCGGCCGCCCGTTCGGGGACGCCCAGCACCGTGCGGACGATGGAGGGCGACACCCAGGTCGTCAGCCTCGAACCGCGAACCCTGGGTGAGGATGACGTCGGGCCTGGCGGCGGAGAGCAGGTCGGCGTCGAGGGAGTACAGGCCCGAGCCGCGATGCTCGCCGCCGACGGCAGCCGAGATCTCCCGGCTCGACAGCACGTCGTGGTCGATCGCGCTGCTCGTCACCACCGGGACGTCATCCAGGGCGCCCGGCGGCCAGTCGCATTCGTGGGTCCGGCCGGTCAGTGATCCGAGGAGCCCGAGAGTCGCGACGAAGTCTGTCGCGGCCGGGAGCAGCGAGACGATTCGCATCCGTCCACGGTAGGCGACCGCCCTTCCTGCACATCTGCGCGGAACAATTGCGTGAAAGTGCGCTAACAGGGCATTGACGTTGCACAAAACTGCACCTAACGTGACAGCTACTGCGCACAACTGGCACGGATGGGGAGTTCATGAGCGGGACCTTCATGGCGGCGGAGATCGCGAGCCAGCCCGGACGGTGGCGGGACGCGGCGGCGCTGGCCTCGGCGAACAGTGAGCTGCTGCCGCCGCCGGGCGCGCGGGTCGCGATCGTCGGCTGCGGCACGTCGTGGTTCATCGGCCAGGCGTACGCCGTCCTTCGCGAGTCCGCGGGGCTCGGCGAAACCGACGCCTTCGCCGCGTCGGAGTTTCCGGAGGGCCGTGGCTACGACCACGTCGTGGCGCTGACCCGGTCGGGTACGACGACCGAGGTCCGCGCCCTGCTGGCGAAACTGAGGGGGAAGACGCCGACCATCGCGATCACCGGTGTTCCCCGCGAGATCGAGGACGCCGCGGACACGATCGTCGACCTGTCCGTCGTGGACGAACGCTCGGTCGTGCAGACCCGCTTCGCCACGACGGCGCTGGCGATGCTGCGCGCGCACCTCGGCGAGGATCTGACCGCGGTCGCCGACCAGGCCGAACGCGTGCTCGCCGAATTGCTGCCCGACGAACTTCTCGGCGCGGAGCAGTTCAGCTTCCTCGGCACCGGCTGGTCGGTGGGCATCGCGAACGAAGCGGCGCTCAAGTTCCGCGAAGCATGTCTACTGTGGACCGAGTCGTATCCGGCGTGGGACTACCGGCACGGACCGATCAGCATCAGTGAACCCGGCCGCGTGACCTGGATGTTCGGGCAGGCGCCGGAGGGCCTGGCCGACGACGTCGCCCGCGCGGGGGGCCTGTTCGTCGAGAGCGGCCTGGACCCGCTGGCCGACCTGGTCCGCGCGCAGCGCGTCGCCGGGGCGATCGCCGCCCGCAAGGGGCTCGACCCGGACAACCCCCGCAGTCTCACCCGTTCCGTCGTCCTGACCTGAGGCCGTCGTGATCGTCACCGTCACGCCGAACACCGCGCTGGACGTCACGTACACAGTGGACGATCTCCGGCCCGGTGGGGTGCACCGGGCGAGGGACGTGCGGCACCGGGCGGGCGGCAAGGGCGTCAACGTCGCCCGCGTGCTGCACACGCTCGGCGCCGACGTCCGCGCGATCCTCACGGCCGGCGGCGCGACGGGAGCCGCCGTCGAGGGTGACCTCGCGGCGGCGGGCATCCCCGCCGACATCGTGCCGATCGGCGGGGAAACCCGGCGCACCACCACGGTTCTTGCGGACGACGGATCGGTCACACTGCTGAACGAGCCCGGGCCGCGGCTGACCGAGGCCGAGTGGCAAACGCTTGCGGCGGCCGTCCGAACCCGGAAACCGGACGTGCTCGTCTGTTCGGGCAGCCTTCCGCCGGGCGCCGGGGGGTACGCCGGACTACTCGGTGACACACCGTCCATCTTGGACACTTCCGGCGAGGCGCTGCTCGCCGGGCTCGCCGCGAAGCCGTCGGTCGTCAAACCGAACGCCGACGAACTGCGCGAGGTCACCGGCCTGCGGGACCCGGTGGCCGCCGCGACCGAACTCCGCAGGGCCGGGGCGGGCGCCGTCGTCGTCTCGCTGGGCCCAGACGGGCTGCTGGCTGTCACCCCTTCCGGCACCTGGCACGCGGCACCGTCCACTGTGCTCACAGGCAACACCACCGGCGCGGGTGACGCCGTCGTCGCGGCGCTCGCGCTGGGCTTGAGCCGCGCCGAAGCCTGGCC
Source organism: Amycolatopsis speibonae (assembly GCF_042647925.1). NCBI lineage: Bacteria > Bacillati > Actinomycetota > Actinomycetes > Pseudonocardiales > Pseudonocardiaceae > Amycolatopsis > Amycolatopsis speibonae. Next base: position 8,370 of record NZ_JBHRWK010000049.1, on the reverse strand, counting down.
GGACATCCTGCGCCGGGCCGTCGCGTTGTCCGGGGCGGCCGTGCTCGGCCCGCTCGCCGGGGACGTCGACCTCGCGCACTACCAAGCCGAACAGGGGCTGGTCGCCGTGCGCGCCCGCCCGGACCACCCGGACTAGGAGAACCGTCATGCCTCTGGCAGGAACCGGGGAGATCGTCGGAGCCGCCGCGGCGGCCCGGCACGGCTGCGGCGCGTTCAACGCGATCCAGCTCGAACACATCACCGCGATCATCGACGGGGCCGCCGCGGCGGAAGCGCCGGTGATCGTGCAGCTGAGCCAGAACGCCGTGAAGTACCACGGCTCGCTGGCGCCGGTCGGCACGGCGGCGCTCGCCGCGGCCAGAGGAGCCGGGACGCCGGTCGCGGTGCATCTCGACCACGCCGAATCGGCCGACCTCGTCCGTGAGGCCGTAGCGCTCGGGTTCGGCTCCGTCATGTTCGACGCGTCCAAACTGGACTACACCGACAACGTGCGCGCGACCCGCGAAGTCGCCGCGTACTGCCACGACCACGGAGTGTGGGTCGAGGCCGAACTCGGCGAGGTCGGGGGCAAGGACGGCGTCCACGCGCCCGGCGCGCGCACCGATCCGGACGAGGCCGCGGAGTTCGTGGCGTCCACCGGGATCGACGCGCTGGCGGTGGCCGTTGGCAGTTCGCACGCCATGCTCACCCGTGACGCCGCCTTGGACTTCGAGCTGATCGCGAGGCTCCGGGAACGGGTGCCGGTGCCGTTGGTGCTGCACGGCTCGTCGGGCGTGCCCGACGACGGGCTGGCCGAAGCGGTCCGAGCTGGGATGACGAAGATCAATATCGCCACCCAGCTCAACAAGGTGTTCACGGCGGCCGTCGCGGACGATTGGCGCGCGCATCCCGAGCGTGTCGACCCGCGGAAGTACCTCGGTGCCGGACGTGCCGCTGTCGCCGTCGAGGTGCGGCGGCTCTTGGGAGTGCTCAAGCTTGATCATGTTGAACCGGTCAAGGTGACGATTGAGCAGACTTTGCGCGATTGAGTGTTGACATGTGCGTGAAACCTCACAAAACTGCGCAAGAACAAGCAGAACTTGTGTGATCTTCGATCCAGGTGGTGGCGGATGCGGGTAGGCAAGCTCACGGCATTGACGGCAGGGGCGGCGCTCCTGCTCGCGGGATGCGGCGGCGGGGACGCGGCCGGAGGCACCGGCGAGAACGCGCTCCCGGGCGTCGACCAGTTCCTCAACGCGCCCTGTCCGGAAGCGGGGGTGAAACCCGCTACGGACAAGGAATTCACGTACTGGTCCATGTGGACGGCCGACGAGCCGCAGGGCAAGGTCCTGCAGAAGGCCTTCAAATGCTTCCAGGAGAAGACCGGCGTCAAGGTCGACGTGCAGTGGCTGGGCCGCAAGGCCTACACCCAGAACCTGGTGCCCGCGCTGAACACCGACGCCGTGCCGGACCTGTTCGACCAGGACGTCAGCAAGGTCGGCGCGGCGATCATGACGCCGGGCGGCACGCAGAGCGTCGACGACGTGTTCGCGATGAAGGTCGGCGAAGGCGACAAGACCGTCAAGGACGTGCTTTCGCCCAGCTCGTACGACTTCCCGCAGAACAAGGACCGCGAGGGCCACAACTTCATGGTCCCGTACACGATCCAGTCGAGCGCCTGGTGGTTCAACAAGGACACCGCCGGTGACGTCCAGCAGCCGAAGACGATGGACGAACTGATCGGCCTGTTCGACAAGGCCAAGACCGACGGCAAGTCCGCCATCAGTCTCGATGGCGACATCCCGTTCTACAACATGTACTTCTACACCCAGCTCGCCGAGCGGTACGTCGGCGCGGGCGGGCTCTACAAGGCGGCGACCGACAAGACCGGTCAGACGTGGAAGACCGAGCCCGGTTTCCTCAAGGCCGCCACCGAAACCGCGAAGCTGCCCAAGCACTTCATCGACGGCTGGGACGCGGCGAAGTTCCCGCAGGTGCAGCAGCGCTGGGCCGACGGCGACTCCCGCTTCCTCTACGTCGGCAGCTGGGCGCCGAGCGAGACCCGTGAGTACCTGGACAAGCAGGGCGCCGGGACCAAGATCAACTACGGCTCCTTCCAGTTCCCGATGCCGGCAGGCGCCACGCACGACACCGTCGAGCAGATGTCGATCGGTTTCTCGGTGACCAAGAAGGCCAAGCACGCCGAGGCGGCCAAGGCGTTCATCGCCTACTTCCTCAACAAGGACCTGCTTTCCGGGATCCCCGCGGTGGCCGACAACCTCGTGCCGCGCGCCGACCTCGCCGTGCCGGACGACCTCAAGCAGGTCAAGGCCGCGCTGGACGACCCGAAGAAGGAGCACGTCCTGCAGTACGACGGGATCGACGGCATCGCCGGCGGCAAGTGGCAGACCGACGTCTTCGACCCGGCCGACATCGCCCTGCTGAAGGGGCAGCTCACCCCGGAGCAGTTCGTGGACCAGCTCGCCGTCAAGGGCGCCGAATTCTGGAAGAACCAGGGCTGATGGCGACGGTCACGACGCCGACGACACCGTCGGCGAGGGCGGTGAAAGCCGGTGCTCACCTGAGTCGCAAGAAACGGCTGTTCTGGCCGTTCGCCGCGCCGGCGCTGGCGCTGTACCTGGCCTTCCTGGTGCTGCCGACGATCGCGACCGTGGTCCTGAGCTTCACCAGCTGGGCCGGGGCGGGGGACACGCCGAAACCCAACGGCGTCACCAACTACACGCAGATGGTGTCGAGCGACTCGTTCCAGTACGCGTTCGGCAACACGCTGATCTACGTGTTCCTGGGCGGGATCGGCACGTTCGCGCTGGCGTTCCTGTTCACCATGGTGCTGCGGGACATGAAGGGCGGGAAGACCGTCCGCGCCATCCTGTTCTTCCCGAACATCGTGGCGCCGGTGGCGCTGGGCATGTTCCTCGGCTTCGTCTTCAAGTACCAGCCGGGGAAACAGGGCCTGGCGAACTACGTGATGGAAAGCCTCGGCGCCGACGCGGCGAAGTTCCTCGCACCGTCCAATGTGACCGGGGTGGTGACGGCTTCGCTGATCTGGGCCAGTTCGGGCTTCTACATCACCATCCTGATGGCCGCGGTCGACCGCATCCCGCCGTACCTCTACGAGGACGCGGAACTGGGCGGCGCGTCGCCGTGGCAGAAGTTCAGGAACATCACGCTGCCGATGACCTGGGACGTCGTCGGTGTCGCCGGGGTGCTGTGGACGATCAACGCGCTCAAGATCTTCGAGCTGGTGTTCGTGCTGGCCGGGCCGGGCACCTACGCCCCGCCCAACGAGGCGTGGACGCTGGGGATCTACGTGTTCGACCGGACCTTCGGCTCGAACGGCACCCCGGACTTCGGTGCCGCCTGTGCCTGCGCGGTGGCGATGATCGCGCTGGTGTCCGTGCTCGTCGTCCTGCTCCGTCGTTTGATGCGCCGTGACGCGATCCAGTTCTGAGGGAGACCCCATGTCCGTCACCGACGTCGAGGCACCCGCCCGGCGAGCGGCGAAACCGGTGCGCAAGCCGCCACGCAAACCGCGTCCGGCGCCCGGCTCGAAACGGTTCAGCCCGTTGCGCGTCCTGGGTTCCACGATCGTGTGGCTGTTCACCGCCGGCAACATCCTGGTGCTGTACTGGCTGCTCACGGCGTCGTTCAAGACGCCGGTGGAGATCTTCACCAAGCCGTTCGCCCTGCCGTACCAGTGGTTCCACGTCGGCAAGCCGTTCCGGAACTTCATCTACGCCTGGAACAACGCCGGTTTCGGCGACGCCGTGCTCACCACGGTGGTCCTCGTCGGGCTGGCGACGGTCGTCACGGTCGCCGTCTCGGCGCCCTGCGCGTACGCCCTGACCAGGCTCGGTGTCCGCGGCGCCGGGCCGATGACCAACGTCGTCGCGATCGGGATGGGCGTGCCGTTCCAGACCGTGATCATCCCGCTGTTCGTGGTGCTCAGCAAGATCCACCTGGACAACGAGTACGGCCTGTTCGTGCTGTACGTGGCCCTGTCCATCCCGTTCACGGTGTTCTTGATGACCGGCTTCTTCCGGTCGCTGCCGGACGAACTGGAGGAGGCGGCCGCGCTCGACGGCGCGTCGCCGATGCGCACGTTCTTCTCGGTCATGCTGCCGCTGACGCGCGGCGGCATGATCACCGCGCTGACGCTGAACGCCATCGGCCTGTGGAACGAGACGCTGCTGGCGATCGTGTTCCTCAAGGACCAGGCGCATTTCACGCTCTCCCGCGCGCTCTTCACCTTCTACGGGGCCGCGAGCTACCAGTCGGAGTACGGCGGTCTGATCGCCGGTGTGGCGATCGTCGTGCTCCCGATGCTCGTGCTCTACCTCGTGCTCGCCCGCCGGATCATCACCGGCCTGACCCTCGGCGCCGGAAAGTAGGACCTGATGGCCACCGTGACCTTTTCCGACACCACCCGGTTCTACGCCGGGGTGGAACGCCCGGCCGTCGACGGCCTCGACCTCGAGGTCGCCGACGGCGAGTTCCTGGTGCTCGTCGGCCCGTCCGGCTGCGGGAAGTCGACCACGCTGCGGATGCTGGCCGGACTGGAAGGCGTCGACGACGGCTCCATCCACATCGGCGACCGCGACGTCACCGAACTGCCGCCGAAGGACCGGGACATCGCGATGGTGTTCCAGAACTACGCGCTCTACCCGCATATGACGGTGGGGGAAAACATCGGCTTCCACCTGAAGCTGGCGAAGATGCCCAAAGACGAACGCGAACGCAAGGTGCGCGAGGCCGCGGCCGTGCTCGACCTGACCGAGTACCTCGACCGCAAGCCCGCGAAGCTGTCCGGCGGTCAGCGGCAGCGGGTCGCGATGGGCCGGGCGATCGTGCGTGAGCCGAGTGTCTTCCTGATGGACGAGCCACTGTCCAATCTGGACGCCAAACTCCGCGTGCAGACCCGGACCCAGATCGCGTCGCTGCAGCGGCGGCTGGGCATCACCACGCTCTACGTCACGCACGATCAGGTCGAGGCGATGACGATGGGGGACAGGGTCGCCGTGCTGAAGGACGGGCTCCTGCAGCAGTGCGACACACCTGTCGGGCTGTTCGCCAAGCCGGTCAACGTTTTCGTCGCCGGGTTCATCGGCTCACCGGCGATGAACCTGCTGGAGACCACTGTGGACACCGATGGCGCAGTCGTCGGCGGCACGCGGCTGCCGCTGACCCCGGCGCAGCGATCGGCGCTGACCGGTCCCGGCATCGTCGTCGGCGTCCGGCCCGAGGGCTGGACGATCGGGGACGGCGGCTTCGAGGCCGTCGTCGAGGTCGTCGAGGAACTCGGCAGCGATCAGTACCTCTACTGCCGGGACGGCGACCGCGTGCTGACCGTGCGCACTCCGGGCATGGCCCCGTGGCAACGCGGTGAGCCGATTTCGCTGGCGCCGCAGCCGGGCGCGGTGCACCTGTTCGACGCCGCCACCGGCGATCGGCTCCCGGACGCATGACCCGCCTGTACCGCACCGGGCTGGTGCTCCCGGCCGCTGGGCTGGGGCCGGAGAACCCGCTGCCGCCGCTCCGGAAACCCGAAGCGGTGGCCAAGGTGTCCAATGTGGACGAGCTGCCGCCGGATCTGGCGGAGAACATCGGGTACGGCCGCCTGGACACCACGTTGCCGTGCCTGCTGCAGGACGGGTACACCCGGGAGCGCACGGAACGTGAGCTCCCGGCGGTGGTGCTGGAGAACGACCAGCTCCGCGCCACGGTGCTGCCGTCACTGGGCGGGCGGCTGTATTCGCTGGTCCACAAGCCGTCCGGCCGCGAACTGCTCTACCGCAACCCGGTGTTCCAGCCCGCGAACCTCGCGCTGCGGGACGCGTGGTTCGCCGGTGGCGTCGAGTGGAACCTCGGGAGCACCGGGCATACGACGCTGACCTGCGAGCCGATGTTCGCCGCGGAGATCGAGGGCCCGGACGGCACGCCGGTGCTGCGGCTCTGGGAGTGGGAACGCACTCGCGACCTGCCGTACCAGATCGACTTCTGGCTGCCCGCCGAATCGGATCAGCTGCTCGTGGCGGTGCGGGTGCGGAACCCGCATCCCTACGACGTCCCGGTGTACTGGTGGTCGAACATCGCGGTGCCGCAGAACGCGGGCACCCGCGTGCTGGCTCCGGCGGCCCAAGCCTGGCACTACGGCTATTCGGGACGGCTCGACCTGGTCGACGTCCCCGGCGAGCTGACCTACCCGGCCCGTGCCGAAGCCGCGGCGGACTACTTCTTCGAGGTGGCTGGAAGGCCGTGGGTCGCGGCCGTCGAGAGTGACGGGACCGGACTGGCCCAGCTGTCCACCGGGCGGCTGCGCGGGCGGAAGCTGTTCCTGTGGGGCGAGTCCGCCGGCGGACGTCGCTGGCAGGAGTGGCTGGCGCCCGAGGCAGGTGGCTACCTGGAGATCCAAGCCGGTCTGGCCCGCACCCAGCTGGAACACCTGCGGTTGCCGCCGGGGGAGAGCTGGGACTGGCTGGAGGCCTATGGTCCGGTCGCCGCGGATCCCGCGGCGGTGCACGGGGACGACTGGGCAGCGGCGCGCGAAGCGGTCGCCGCCGGTCTGCCGTCGGCCGAGACGCTGGACGAGTACCACGAAGCTTGGCGGAAGATCGCCGACGTCACGCCGGAATCCTTCCTGGCCACCGGTTCCGGCTGGGGAGCGCTGGAGAACCGGCGGGCGCCGATGTGCCTGCCCGGCACGCCTTTCCCGGACGATTCGCTGGGGCCGGACCAGGAACCGTGGCTCGCGCTGCTCGACGGGACACCGCCCGACGGGGACCCGCTCGCCGTGCCGCCACCGACGCTGGTGAACCGGTACTGGGCGGATCTCATGGAGTACGCCCCGAAGAACTGGCTGACCTGGTACCACCGCGGCGTCGCGCATTGGGCGGCCGGACGGCAGTCGGACGCGGTCCGCGCGTGGCGCGAGTCCGTTTCGGCGGACGAGAACCCTTGGGCGCTGCGGAATCTCGCGGTCGCCACGTCCGGGCACGAGGCCGCCTGGCTGTACCGCCGGGCGGTCACTCTCGCTCCGTCGCTGCGTCCGCTGATCGTGGAGGCCATCGCGGCGCAGCTCGCCGCAGGACTTCCGGAAGAGGCGAGCGCGTTGCTGGAAGGGCTTCCCGTGGAAGGGCGGATCGCGTTGCTGACCGCCCGCACCCGGCTCGCCCGAGGTGACCTCGCCGGGGCCAAGGCGGTCTACGACAACGGTTTCGAGGTCGCGAACATCAGGGAAGGGGAAACGTCTCTTTCGGACACCTGGGCGGCGGTTTCCGATGAACCGCTGCCGGAACACCACGACTTCCGGATGAAGTGAGCGGCCGGGCCACTCGACCGGCGTGCCGCTCGCGGCGGACAACCGCGATGCAGCATACTGCTCGAAACACTGGCCAACAGCGCAACGTTATGCGCGATAGGTCGCGGCGAGCTAGGAGGGGCGCGGATGGCCCGGCACGAACGGCTGAGCACCCTGCTGGACCTGCTGGGGCAGCGGGAGAAAATCGACGTCGAGGACGTGGCGGAGGAGCTGAACGTCTCCGCGGCCACGATCCGGCGCGACCTCGATCACCTGGCGGAGCAGCAGTTGCTCACCCGCACCCGGGGTGGCGCGGTGGCCAACGATCTCGCCTACGACCTGCCTTTGCGGTACAAGACCGCGCGGCATGTGCCCGAGAAGCAGCGGATCAGCGTCGCCGCGGCGTCGCTCGTGGCGCAGGGCATGGTGGTCGGCCTCAACGGCGGGACGACGACGGCCGGGGTCGCGCGTTCGCTGGCCACGCGGTCGGATCTGGCGAGCCTGCGTGATTCGCCGGGGCTGACGGTGGTCACCAACGCGCTGAACATCGCACACGAACTCGCGGTGCGGCCGCATGTGAAGATCGTGGTCACCGGCGGTGTCGCGCGCCCGCAGTCGTTCGAGCTCAGTGGTCCGCTGGCCACTCGCGTGCTCAGCGAACTGACGATCGACCTGCTGTTCCTCGGGGTCGACGCGTTCGACGCCGAGGCCGGCGCCTTCGCGCATCACGAGGGCGAGGCGAGTATCAACCGGCTGATGGTCGAGCGCGCGGAACGCGTCGTCGCCGTCGCCGACGGGTCGAAGCTGGGCCGCCGGGCGTTCGCGCGGATCTGCGCGACGACGCAGGTGCACGCCCTGGTCACGGATTCCAACGCCGATCCGAAGGCGCTGCGGGCCTTCGAGGCCGCCGGGGTCGAGGTCCAGGCCGTCTGACAGCTCGTCCAAGTACATGAAGGCCCCCTTCCTTGCGTCTAGTACTACAGCGGCAGTGAGGGATGTTTGTTGCGTTGTCGCTGGTAGTGGCTGTGGCGGGCGCGGGTTTGGTGGCGTCGTCGCCAGAGTGACCAGTGATC
>NZ_JBHRWK010000048.1:0-32212 GCF_042647925.1 Amycolatopsis speibonae | reverse complement strand
TCGATGATGAGGGTCTCGTGTCGTGCGCGGGGCTGGTCCCGGTGCTGCGGCTGGCTGAGGACATCGGCCTCGGTGGCCTGATCGATCAGCGGGTTGACCTGGGGATTCCTGTCGGCGCGAACTGTCCCGAGGGAGTCGTCCTTGACGATCACGTGCTCCAGGACCCGGTCCCACGTCATGTTCGCGGTCTTCGCGCCCAGGCGTTCCCTGATGGCACGGGCGGACCCTCGATCACGAAGCCCTCGTCAGAGGTAGAGCACAGGCGAGCCGGGACAGGCGTCGCGAACGCGACACTGAGCATCACCGGCTTCCGGCCCGCTCACCGCTTGAGTCAAGTGGTGAGCGGGCAATCCCGGCGACGGACCAAAAGGGGTCGAGTCGTGTGGCACCAAGACCAACCCGGTCACGAAGGCGAAGCGAAAGCGGCCAGCGGCTCAGACTCCGACCAGTCATGCCCCCAGTACGAATCAGCCGTGATCTCCTCAGCCGTGTAGTGGGTCTCGTCCACCAACATGCCCTCGGTGCCATACTCCAGATCCCAACCACCAGGAGCCCGCACGTAGAACGACACCATCTTGTCGTTGGTGTGCCTGCCCAGCGTCGAGGACACCGAGAAGCCGCGTTTGTTCACCTCGTCCAGCGCCCGTCCGACAGCGTCGAGGGTGTCGACCTCCACCATCAGGTGCACGAGGCCCGGCGGTTCACCGTGCGGCGCCGGACAGACGGCCAGGCTGTGGTGGCGCCGGTTCACGCCGAGGAATCGCACACGACGCGGCCTCTGTCCGTTGGGTTTCTTGTCCCCGATGCGGACGGCGCCGCGGGGCAGGAAACCCAGCACTTCGGTGTAGAAGGTGACAGTCTCGTCCATCGCCGTGGTCGGCAGCACGACATGCCCCATGCCCTGGTCCCCCGTCACGAAGGACTGGCCCCAGCCGGTGTGCACCACGTCGTGGTCGAGCACCGGCCCGAAGTAGACCTCGACGGGAGTGCCGGCCGGGTCGTCAAACAGGATCGCCGCTTCGACTCGGCGTTCGTCGCACTGCGCCTGGGAAAGCTCCTTCACCATGACGCCGGCCGCCGCGAGGGCTTCGGCGACGCGGGCGAGCGCGAACTGGTCACGGACTTCCCAGCCAACGGCCAGCACTCGGTCGCTGTCACCGGGAAGCACGATCAGGCGGGCTTCGCGTTCGTCCATGCGCAGGTAGAGCCCATCGTCGATCGGGCCGGTGGTCTCCCCGAACCCGAGGGCGCCGACGGTGAGTTCTCGCCAGCGTGCGACGTCGCGGGCCTGCACCCGGAGATAGCCGAGTCCGCGGATGTCGTTCGTCATCGAGTTTCTCCTAGATCATCGAGAGCATCGGGCCGGGCGGCGGGGTGATGCCGATACCGGTCAGCGCTGCCACGTGGAACACCGCGCCCGGCACGTGGATCGCGTGCGCGAGGCCCATGTGGCCGTCGCGCCAGAAACGCTGGATCGGGTTGTCCATCCGCAGGCCGTTGCCCCCGGAGCGCGCGACGACCTCGTCCATCGCCCGCACGGCCCGCCATGCGGCGGCGACCTGGGTGCGCCGCGAGGCGGCACGTTCCTCGAACGTCACTTCCTCGGCCGCGGCGGCTTTGTCGTAGAACCGGCTCGCGTTGTCCAGCAGCGCCGTCCGCGAGGCCTTGATCTCCTCGGCCGCCGCGCTGATCGCGAACAGCACGTACGGATCGTCCTTGACCTGAGTGCCGGTGATCTGGACCCGGGTCTTCTGGTACGCCAGATGGGCGGCGAGCGCGCCCTCGGCGATCCCGATCACCGCGCTGGTGATGCCGAGCGGGAACATCGTGGTGAACGGGACGTGGTAAGTGGGATTGATCAGCCCGGCGTTCCGGGGTGCCGAGCCGTCGAGCATCGACGAGAACGGCACCACCCGGTAGTCCGGCACGAACGCGTTCTCGACGACGATGTCCTTCGACCCGGTTCCGCGTAGCCCGACGACGTCCCAGGAGTCCTCGACGATCGTGTAGTCCGCACGCGGCAGGATCACGTGGTAGCTCTGGCGCGGGGTGAGCGGTGCGCCGTCCGCGTCGCCGAGGAAACCGCCGAGGAAGATCCAGTCGCAGTGGTCGGTCCCGGAGGAGAACTGCCAACGCCCGGAGAAGCGGTAGCCGCCGTCGACCGGCCGGAGAACGCCCATCGGCGCGTACGGCGAAGCGATCCAGGTTTCCTTGTCCTCACCCCAGATCTCTTGCTGAACGCGGGAATCGCACATGGCCATCTCCCACGGGTGGACCCCGACGATGCCCGCCACCCAGCCGGTGGCGCCGTCGAGGGAGGCGATCCGCATGACCGTCTCGGCGAACTCCCGAGGATGTGCCTCGGCGCCGCCGTACGCGGCCGGCTGCAGCATCCGGATCACCCCGGTGTCGCGCAGGGTCGCGGCCGCGGCGTCGTCCAGCCTGCCGAGCTTCTCGTTGGACTCGCCCAGAGCGGCGATCTCCTCGGCGCGCGCCTCGACGGCGGCCAGTGCCGGGTTCGTCATGACTTGTCTCCTGACTGCATGGCGTCACGGTGTCACCGGGCCAGGGATCGGGTCCGGCCCTCTCCCGTTCACCGGGATCACCTCAGCCGTCGAAAGTGACCTGGACCGTCGGTGAGGTCGGGCGCGCCTGACAGGACAGCACCATCCCCTCGGCGAGGTCGGCGTCGTCGAGCACTTCGTTGTGCGACAAGGCGACGGTCCCTCCCCGGAGCAAGCACGCGCAGGCCCCGCAGGAGCCCTCCCGGCAGGAGTACGGCACGTCGAGCCCGCCCGCGATGGCCGCTTCGAGCAGGGTCGACTCGGAAGGCCACTCGACCGTCGTGGTGACGCCGTCGAGCCGGACCTCCAGTTCGGTCCTGTCACCGGTTCCGGCTTCGAAGGCGGCGAACGGGTCGCCGCTGAGCGACGTGAACCGCTCCAGGTTGATCCGTTCGTCCGGAAATCCGGCCGTCTGAAGGGTTTCGACGGCGAGGTCCATCAGCGCGCCGGGACCGCAGACGAACGCGTCGCGTGCGGTGTACCTAGCGACGAGTGCCTGGAGACCACCGCGCGTCGGCCGTCCCTGGACGGATTCGAGCCAGTGCACCACGGTGAAGCGGTCCGGGAACTCGGCGGCGAGCGTGACGAGTTCGTCGCGGAAGATGACCGACCGCTCGTCCCTGTTCGCGTACACCAGCGCCACCTTCCCCGTGCCGGCGTGCAGAACCGTCTTGAGGATCGAGAGCACCGGCGTGATCCCGCTGCCTCCGGCCAGCAGCAGGAGATCGCGGTCCAGTCCCGCCGGGACGAACGTGCCCGCCGGCCGCAGCACGTCGAACTCGGAACCCGCGACGGCGTTGTCGCAGATCCAGTTCGACGCGTAGCCGCCGCGAGTCCTCTTCACGGTCACCTTGAGCTCGTCGTCCCGCTCGGGCGACGAGCTGAGTGAGTAGCACCTCGCCGCCCCACCCGGCACCTTGATGGTGAGGAACTGCCCGGGCCGGTAGTCCGCCTCGAAATCGAGCGGCTGGAGCACGAGCGAACGCGCGTCGGCGGTCTCGCGCACCACCTCCAGCACCCGCACCCGCGGCATGGCTCAGCCCGCCGCGGCGTGCCGCGCCGCCACGTACCCGAAGACGATCGACGGCCCGATCGTCGCACCCGGGCCCGCGTATTCGTTCGCCATCACCGAAGCGGTCGTATTGCCGGTCGCGTAGAGCCCGGCGATCTCGGTGCCGTCTTCCCTGAGCACGCGGCTGTGCTCGTCGCAGACCAGCCCGCCCTTGGTGCCCAGATCGCCGAGTTGGATGCGCACGGCGTAGAACGGGGCCTTGTCGATCACGTCGAGATTGGGGTTCTTCAACGTGGGATCCCCGTAGTACCGGTCATGCGCGCTTTCGCCGCGATGGAAGTGCTCGTCGACGCCCGCCCGGGCGAAGCCGTTGAAGCGGTCGACAGTGGCGACGAGACGATCTTCGGCGATCCCGATCTCGCGGGCCAGCGCCGCCACCGTCTCCGCCCGGTGTACCAGTCCCGACGTGTAAAACGCTTCAGGGAACGGCATTCCGGGCAGGACCTGCGCGAACGGATACCGTGCGCGCGCCTTGGCGTCCATGACACACCAGGTCTCGAAGTGCTTGCCGTCGATCTGGTCGTGCACGAAGTTGACGTACGGCGAGGCTTCGTTGGTGAAGCGCCTGCCGTCCTGGGACACGATGATCTGACCTGGGATCGCACGTTCGGACACCAGCGGGATGGTCGCGCCGCTCGGATGTTCGACGGACGGCATCCACCAGGCGTCGTCCATGAAGCCGAGGGACGCGCCCAGAGCCGCGCCGGCCCGGATGCCGTCGCCGGTGTTCTCCTTGGCGCCGAGACTGTGGTCGGCCGAGGCCCCGTCGGGCAGGTACCGCTCGCGCATCACCGGGTTGTGGTCGAATCCGCCACAAGCGAGCAGGACACCACGCTTCGCCCGGATGTGCTCCGTGCGTCCTTCACGGCTGATCGCGATGCCGACGACACGGCCGTCCTCGACGACGAGTTCGGTCATCGGGGTCCGCAGCCACAGCGGAATGCCGACGTCCTTGAGCGCCATCCGCAGGCGGGCGACCAGCGCCCGGCCACCGGTGGCCATATGCCTGCGCCGCACCAGATTGGACGTCACCCGCCAGGCCGCGACCAGTGAGGCGCGGCGACCTTGCCAGGTGCGCTTGACCATGGCCAGGTCGTGATAGTCCTTGGCGGTGATCCAGAGCCCGAGCGGGCCCTTCATGCTGTTCGGACGCTGGAACTCCTCGTCCGCCTTGAGCGCGCGGGTGTCGAACGGCTTCGGTTCGACCGACCTTCCGAGCGGCCTGCCGCCTTCGTACTCGGGGTGGTAGTCGGCGTAGCCCTTGGTCCAGACGAGCTTCCACCATTTGCTCCGGCCGAGCAGTTCCATCGCCGCCGGACCGTGGTCGACATAGGCGTCGAGCCGCGCCGCGGGCACCTTGCCCTCGGTGAGCACGTCGAGGTACCGCCGGATCGACTGCCGTGAGTCGTCGTGCCCGCGCTCGCGCAGGGTCGGATTGTTCGGGATCCAGATGCCGCCCCCGGAGATACCGGTGCTGCCGCCGTATCGCACGGCCTTCTCCACGACGACGGTGCTGAGCCCGGCGTCGTGCGCGGTCAGCGCGGCGGTCATCCCGCCGCCGCCCGAGCCGACGATGACGAAGTCGTAGGTGTGGTCCCAAACCCGGGTCATCCGGTCAGTCCTTCCTGGTCAGAAACGCGAGAACGGTGCTCTCCCAGGCGGACTTCTGCTCGATCATCGCCCAGTGCCCGCAGTCGGGGAAGACGTGCAGTTCGGCGCCCGGGATGGTGCGCATCGGGACCAGGGCCATGTCCAGCGGGCTCACCCTGTCGTCCCTGCCCCAGGTGATCAGCGTCCTGGCCCGGATCTTGTGCAGCATCGCCCAGTACGGCGGCTGATCGGACCGGGCGGCGGCCGCCGCCATCGCCTCCAGGACACCTCGCCCGTACATCTTCTTCGCGGCGGCGAGCGTGCCCGGCTCGGTGGCCTGGGCCCAGCGCTCCTCGATGAGTTCGTCGGTGATCAGCGACTGGTCGTGCACCATGGAACGCAGCCACTGCACCAGCCGTTCACGCGTCGGGTTCTCGGTGAACTCGACGAGCAGGTTGATCCCTTCGGCGGGGCCCGGGCTGAACAGGGCGCGGCCCATCCCGCCGATGGTCACCAGTCGTCGAACCCGGTCCGGCCGCGCGATCGCCGTCCGGGTCGCCACGATCCCGCCCATCGAGTTCCCGATGACGTCGACTTCGGCCAGTCCCAGTCCGTCCAGGAACCGCCCGGCCGCGCCGGACGCGGCGGCCATCGGCGGCTCCCCGGTCGGGTCACTGACCCCGAATCCGGGGAATTCCAGGACCAGGCAACGGAAATGCGCCGCGAGGGCCGGGAGATTGCCGCGGAAGTTGCGCCAGCCGGTCACGCCGGGGCCGGAGCCGTGCAGCAACAGCAGCGGCGGACCGTCCCCGGCCTCGTGGTATCTCAGCACGCCCTGTTCGGTCGAAAGCTCCCGCAGCGTGCTCTCGTAGGTCAGCTCACTCACCGGGTCACCGTAGGAATCCTTTGCGCGGCAACGGTGCCGTGATCCCGATGACCGGGAGCGAGTCACTGAGCGGGACGGCGGCGGCGCGGTCACGGCGGACCGTCCTAACGTCGGCCCATGAGCAGCACGATCCGCACGAGTGAGCCCAGTCCGGCCGAGATGCGCCGCGCGCTGGGCGGTTTCGCGACCGGGGTCACGGTGGTGACCGGCCTGCACGAAGCCGAACCGGTCGGGTTCGCGTGCCAGTCTTTCGCGTCCGTTTCGCTCGACCCTCCGCTGGTCCTGTTCTGCGCCGACCATCGCGGCCGCGCCTGGCCGAGGATCCGCGACGCGGGCCGGTTCACCGTGCACGTGCTCGCCGAGGAACAAGGCGAACTGTGCGCCCGCTTCGGTTCGCGGAACGGGCGGAAGTACGACGGTCTGGAGTGGACGGTCTCGAGGTGGGACACCCCCGCGCTGGCGGGGGTGCTGCTCCGGGTGCACGCGGAGGTCCACACGGTGCACGAGGCGGGCGACCACGACGTCGTGGTGGGCCGGGTGCTGGAACTGGAGACGCTCGACGGCGATCGCCCGATGCTCTTCTTCCGCGGCGGCTTCGGCGTGCACAGCGCACACGAACGGGTCGCCCCGGCCCGGTGGGGCTGGGGCGACCACTGGGGCTGATCCCGGCTCAGCAAGCGGCCCGGACAGCGCCTGCACGACGTCCGGGCCTGCCGGGGAACAGCAGGGCCGAAACCCGGTGCGTGGCATGCGCGACCAGTGGAGCGAGCCGCTCCAGCGGCGCCTTCAGGTCACCTACCAAGGAGATCGCGCCGACGGGTCCCTCCGGACCGTGTACGGCGGCGGCTACACAAGCGATGCCCGGGAAGCATTCTCCTCGCTCGTAAGCGACCCCGCCCCGGTCCCGGATCCGGTTCAGTTCCTGGTGCAGTACACCGAGATCCGCGATGCTGTGCGCGGTGCGGGCGGCGGGCCGGGCACCGACGAGGTCGTCCACGTTCTCGGCGGGAAGCGCGGCGAGCATCGCTTTGCCCAGCGCGGTCGAGGACGCCGGGGCGTGGCCGCCGACCCGCGACGGCACGGTGGTCGCGGTCCGGCCGCCGAGTTTGTCCAGGTACTGCACCCTGCCCTCGTCCAGGACGGCGAGGTGCACGGTCATCCCGGTCCGCACCATCAGCTCGTGCACCAGCGGAGCGGCCGAAGCCCGCAGTTCGCCGTGCGCGTACTCGTCCCCGCCGAGGTGCAGCGCCCGGCGCCCGAGCGAGTACCCGAGACTTGAATGGTCCAGCCAGTTCAGGGTGACCAGCTGGTCGAGGATCCGGTGCGCGGTCGACCTCGGCAGCCGCGTTCCCCGGGCGACGTCCTCCAGCGTGAGCCGCGCGAAGCGGCCCGGGAAGGCGTCGAGGATGAGCGTCATCCGCTCGACCATCGACGGCGGAAGCGGGTCGCGGTGGTCCGTTCCAGGCGCTTCGACGGTGGTGACGCTCATCGCGAACCTCCTAAAACTGAAATGAATTCTAGATGGAGATTAGCAGCCGTCCGACCTCGGGCGAAAGAGCAGAACTGAAATTCATTCTTTCACTGAGCGGGACCGTCTCCCCACGTCCGAGCCGCGCGCGGTTCACTGCGGTCCCATGAAGATCGGCATCGTCAGCCCGGTGGTCACCGCGGTCCCCGGCGTCGCTTCGGCATGGGAACGGGACGCGGGCATCGACGAGCTGGCGCGGATCGCCGAGACCGCCGACGACCTCGGCTTCCACCACCTCACCTGCAGCGAGCACGTGGCCGTCCCGGCCGACATGGCGGCGGTCCGCGGCGCGACCTACTGGGATCCGTTGGCCACCTTCGGCTATCTCGCCGCGCGCACCCGCCGGATCCGGCTCGCGACCCAGGTCCTCGTCCTCGGCTACCACCACCCGCTCGCGATCGCCAAGCGCTTCGGCACGCTCGACGTGGTGAGCCGCGGCCGGCTCGTGCTCGGACTCGGCGTGGGCAGTCTGGAAGAGGAGTTCGGTCTTCTGGGCGCGCCGTTCGCCGACCGCGGCGCACGGGCCGACGAGGCGATCGCGGCTCTTCGCGCCGGATTGTCCCGGCGCCTGCCCGAATTTCACGGCGCGCACTACGACTACGCCGATTTCGTGGTCGAGCCCCACGCGGTGCAGCCACGGGTACCGCTGTGGGTCGGCGGCCGGACTGTTCGCTCCTTGCGCCGGGCCATCACCTTCGGCGACGGCTGGGTGCCGTTCGGACTGAGCCACGACGAAGCGGCACGCTTCCTCGCCGACGTCGAACGCCCACCCGGGTTCGACGTCGTTCTCGGAGCAGGCCGCCCGGTCGACCCGATCGGCGATCCCGGCGGTACCGCCCGGCGGCTGGAGCGGGCCGCCGCCGCGGGCGCGACGATCGTCAGCACGAGCGTCGCGGCGCGCGACGCCGAGCACTACCGCGAACAACTGGCCGCGCTGGCCGGATTGGCGAGCCGATGACCGAAGAACGTCTGGCCGCGCTCGAAGCGCGGTTGAACAAACTTGAGGACGAGGCCGCGATCCGCCGCCTGATCGCCTCCTATGGACCGCTCGTGGACAGCGGCGCCGCCGACGAAGTGGCCGCGCTCTGGACTGCGGACGGGTGCTACGACGTCGACGAGATCTTCCTCGACGGCCAGGCCGCGATCTCCGCCATGGTGCGTTCGACCGGGCATCAGCGCTGGATCCAAGGCGGCTGCGCGCATTTCGTGGGTCCACCCCACGTGACGATCAAGGGAGACAACGCTGTCGCCGTCTGCCATTCGCTGATGATCGTGCACGAGGGCGGGCGTTTCGTCGTACGCCGGGCCACCGCCAACCATTGGCGTCTGTGTCGCGAGGAAAACGGCTGGGCGGTCACGGTTCGAACCAACCGTGTCCTCGACGGACGCCCGGAATCACCGGCGCTTTTGCGCCAGGCCGGAGATTAGCTGTTCGGGGTGTGCTGCAGGAAGGCCGGCCACTCCCCGCCGCCGTCGACGTTCAGCACCGCGCCGGTCACATGGCTCGCCAACGGTGAAGCGAGGAACAGGCAGGCCCGGCCGATCTCGGCCGGAGTCGCGAACCGTCCTCTCGGGATGGTCCGCGCGACCGACTCACGCTGTGCGGGATCGCCGTAGTGATCCGTGGAACCGGGTGTTTCCACCAGTCCGCAGCTGACCGCGTTCACCCGCACCTCGGGGGCCCACTCGACCCCCAAACTGCCCGTCAGGCTTTCCAGCGCCGCTTTCGCCGCGCCGTACACGGCGGTGCCCGGACTCGGCCGGCGCGCCGAGATCGAGGTGATGTTGACGACGGAAGACTCCGCTGTCGCCCGCAGCAGCGGGTATGCCGCGTGGAGCACGTGGGCGGCCGCCATGAAGTTGAGGTCGCTGATCTTCTGATGGAACCGCGGAGACGCGTCGGCGAACTGCGCGAACGGCGCGCCTCCGGCGTTGTTGACCACGACGTCGACCCGGCCATGCCGCTCGCCGACCACGTGGAGCCACCGCTGGACCTGTTCGGCCTCGCGGACGTCTACCCGCTCGAACCGAGGACGGCGGCCGTCGACCTCGCGAAGCTCCTCGGGCGCCGTACGACCGCAGATCTCGACCTCCGCGCCTGCCTCGAGGAAGGTCGCCACGATGCCGTCCCCGACACCGCGCGCTCCCCCGGTGACCAGGACGACCCGGCCTGCCATGTCGAAGCTGACGGGCACGCTGTTCTCCTCTCGGCGGTGAGGGGAGCGTAGCAGAACCAAGCAAACGCTAGGTTGTCACTACGATCCCTAGGCGGCGGCAGCGGTGGCAAGCAGGGCGAAGGCGGCGATGATGACGGCGACGCGGGCGTAGTGGAAGCGATCCCAGCGGTTCATCTGCTCTTTCCAGTCCTCGGGCCGGTTCTCGGGAGTCCACGTCTTGCTCCGGTTGTTGATCGGGACGAGCAGCAGGATCGACATGAGCACGCTCACGATCAGGAGCGCGGCGGCGATGACGACGAGACCGGCGCCGGGCCGATGCCAGCCGGCGAACGCCCAGGCCGCGCTCAGGATGAGCGAGCCGATGTACCAGAACGGCATCACGGCGCCGAGCATGCGGCCCCCGTGGGCGCGGCCGAGTTGAGCACTGTCCTCGGGGAGTCCGTTGAAGATCCGGTTCATGACGAAGGCGACGGAAAACTCCACCCCCACCATCAGGCCGACGACCACGACAGTGAAGACCTCGAGTGCGTTGAACATGCTGACCTCTCCCTGAAATCTAGTGCTGCTAGGTGATGAGGCAACGCTAGTACTACTACCGCTCGCTTGTCTAGCAGTGCTAGTATCAAGTCATGTCGGTACAGGAACGCAAGCAGCGCGAACGAGCGGAACGAGAGCGGCTCATCGTGGCGACAGCCCGTGAACTCGCCGAGCAGCAGGGCTGGGACGCGGTCACCACCCGTCGGCTCGCCGAACGCATCGACTACAGCCAGCCTGTGCTCTACAGCCATTTCCGCGGCAAGCGCGAGATCATCGGCGCCGTCGCCCTCGAAGGTGCCTCCGAGATGGCCGCGGCTCTGCGGGCCGAGACGGCCGTCATGGACAGCCCTCGCGCCCGGGTCACCGCCCTCGCTCGCGGCTACCTCGACTTCGCCGTGCGCAACCCGGCGGTCTACGACGCCATGTTCCAGCTCGACGGTGGCCTGGCGTTCGCACAGGAAGACACCCCGGAGCAGCTGAAGGACGCCTTCGCGGCCCTACTGGAAAGCCTCGCCGAGGTCGCCGGGGGCGGCGTCCACCCGGGGGTGTTCACCGAGGTGTTCTGGGCGGCCCTGCACGGGCTGGCGACCCTGTCCAAGGCGGGACGGCTGCCACCGGAGTACGCCGAGCAGAGGGTGGAGCTGCTGGTGGACAGGCTCGCCAAGATCACCTGACCTCCGCCACCGCGCGGTCCCGCACCTCCCGTACGACGAGGGAGTTCTTGAACGCGGACGACACAGCGCTCAGCCAGGCGCTTTCGTCGCGCATGCCGGCGTAAGCCTCGTCCGGTGCGACCGGTCGCTGTGGCCAGCTCCGGCCGGCTTCGCGCATCACCAGCGCCGCCGCGAGTTCGGCCGCGGCGCGCGTGGGTTCGTCGACCGGGGTGCGCAGCCAGTCCCCGAGGTGCGGCGGGACGTGCGCCCGCAACGCCAGGAGGCCGTCCCGGATCTCGATCACCCGGCGGTACAGCGTGAACTCGATGTCGTGGCGCACGGGCAGGGCGATCTGCGGATGGGCGGCGACGAGTTCCTTCCACAGCGGTGTCACCGCCCGGATCCTCCGCCACGCGCGCGCCAGCCGGAGAGCGCCGTCCCAGGTGGTGAACAGTCCGCCGAGGACCCACAGCACCATCGCGCAGAGTCCGAGAAGGCGGGCGTTCGGCAAGAAGTCGAGGTCCGCGAGGTCGGTGATCTCCAGCCACAGCGAGGGAAGCCCGGAGAACAGCACCCATCCGATGGTCGCGACGGCGGCGCAGACGAGGATCCGCAGGCCGGTCCGGAACGTCCCCCGTGGACGGACGGCGACACTGCGGGCCAGGGTGCGGATGAACAGGACCAGGCACGTGACCGCGTACGACGTGAGGACCACCTGATACGTGACGATGCTCCAGCGCCATTGGAAATCCGAGGTGCCCGCCTCGAACCGATGCGGGGCGAAGTCCAGGTAGCACAGGATCATCAGCGCCCAGCACAGCACGATCGGCCAGAACGCCGTCGGCTTTTCCGGGGACCGCGTACTGCGGACCAGTTGCACCAGCGCGCGCATCGCGAGCAGTTGCAGCGCATTCGTGACCAGCCGCGGGAGCAGGTCGTCGCCGAGCAGCCGGACCGTGGCGTCGGCGGAGACGGCGAGGCCTGCCGCCATACTGAGGAAGAACGTGGCCAGGTGTCTCGGCCCGGTGCGAACCGTCATCAGCCGGGCGAGGCCGATCAGCGCCAGCAGTCCGGCGGACAGGTAACTGATCATGAACCGAGGGCGTGGCGCAGCCGATCGGAGCCGGGCCCGGTGCTCACCGCGCGGCGCATGAGCAACGACGCCACGAGTTCAGCCTCCTTCTCCTGCTCTTGCGCGTAGGTCGTGCGGCCGAGGACCCGGCGGACCAGGTCCACCGACAGGCTGGGTGTGACCATCGCGGCGACCGTCTCCGGCAGCATCTCGCCTTCGACGTGCCCGCACAGCAGATGACCGAGTTCGTGCAGCAGGATGTGCCGCTGGTGCAACGGAGACGTGTCCCGCGTGTAGAAGATGTAGTCCGCTCGATCGGTCGCCGCGAGTACCCCGCAAGGCGCTCCCGGCCGCGCGTCGAGCGCGACCAGTTCGATCGGCCGCCCCCGCATCGCCGCGACCTCACCGAACAACGTGGTGACGTCGAACGGATCCGGTAGTCGCACGGCGGACGCGATTCGCTCGCATCTGCGCCAGAGCGTGCTCTTCCTGCCGAACATGGCTACTCCCCCTGGTCCCGCTTGGACTCGCGCCGACTGATCGCCTCGACGATGTCGGCCACGGTCCCGAGCCCCTCCTCGGACAGCGTCACCGCGCGCAACGCCAGGTTGCGCACCGCGTTGTTGCGCAACGCTCCCAGCAATTCGATCTCTTCGGCAAGGGCCCTCCCCTGTTCGTCGTCGAAGAAGTACGCGGGCGGCACCTGGAAGAACCCCGCGAGCGCTTCGAGGTGCCGCTTGGTCGGGTTGTCCCTGCGGCCCGTCCGCAGTTGCCAGAGGTAGGCGGCGGAGAACGACTCACCGGTGCTCTCCCGGCAGGCCCGCGCCACCTCCTCGTGACTGTGCTGCTCTCCGTTGGGCCGCCGGACCACCTGGAAGAGGCGGTCGATCCGGCTGGTGAGCGTGGTCGCCCGTGGTTCGGTCATCATCACGTCCGTAAGCTGAAATGAATGCCAGTCGGTTTCCCGTTCATCTGGGATTGACAACCGCGAAGGCGCTCCCTTAACGTCTTCCACGTTAGCTGAGATGAATGACTGAGGGGAGTCAGTCAATGCTGGCTGACGTCCTGGAGGGGGAGTTCCCATGAAGAAATTGCTGACCGCAGCGGCCCTGGCGGTGGCCGCGGTGACCCTGTCGGCGCCGCCGGCTTTCGCCGTGGAGACCGGCGACTTCCACGGCAGCGGCATCGGCCCGTATCCGGCGGACGCCGTCGCGTCGGCGGAACGCGTCGCCCGCACCTTCGCGCGCAACACGGGCTGGCTGGACTCGCAGTGTTACCGCCGCAGCTTCGACGTCCGGTCGAACATGGGCTACTACAGCGCGACGGTCTGGCTCTACTGCCAGCGCTGACGCCGCCGTCCACCGCACCAGCCGAAGACCGAAGAGAGGGAAGCATGACCAGAACGATTGCCCGCACCACGGGGGCCGCGGTCCTCGCGGGGCTCATGACACTCGTGCCGACGGTGGCGAGTGCCTCGACGAGCGTCCAGGAGACCCGCGCGTTCCTCGGGACGACCGTCGAGAAGACGGCGGCGTCGGCCAAGCGGACGGCGTTGCAGCAGGCCTATGACCATGCGTCCGCTTACGGGTACACGCCCGATCAGTGCGTGACCATTCACCTCTACTCGGTGAAGATCAGCTTCGTGATGTACCGCGGTGAAGCCGGGATCCACTGTACGAAGTAGACCGCGGCGCTCCGAAAACGGACACGGCCCGGGGCGGCGACCGATCACCTGGTCGCCGCCCCGGGCCGCACGTGTTCGAGGCCCGGAGTTCAGCTACGCAGGTCGACGTAAGCGACGGCAGCCTGCCCGGAAAGCACCACATAGGCGTGTGAGCCGTCCTGGGTGACCGCGATGCCGTGCGGGTAAGCACCCGCGGGCAGCTTGCGGGTCAGCGTGTTCGCGCGGGTGTCGAATTCGGCGAGCGTGCCTCGCGTCGTGTCGCTCGCCCGGCGCTCGCGGCACCGGCGGACGCGCCGAGCCCACCAGAGGATCCCGGTCACCGCAGTTGGTCGCGGCGGCGGATCAGGTAGGCGGTCTCCGCGGTGTTGCCCGCCAGTTCGATGGCCTTGTCGTAGGCCGCTCGCGACTCCTGACCGCGGGCGAGCCGGCGCAGCAGGTCGGCACGGGTGACGTGGAAGGGGTGATAGCCGGCCAACCTGTCCTCTAGGCGATCGACGGCCGCCAGCGCCACCTCCGGGCCGTCAAGCTCGGCGACCGCGATCGCCCGGTTCAGGGCGACGATCGGCGAGGAGTCGAGGCGGACGAGCTGGTCGTAGAGGGCGAGGACCTGCGACCAATCGGTGTCGCGGATGTCGCGGGCGGAGGTGTGCACGGCGTTGATCGCGGCGAGGATCTGATACCGGCCCGGAGCCACCCCAGCGGCGAGCCGTTCGCGCACCAGCCCGTGCCCTTCGGCGATCAGGGCCGCGTCCCAGGCGCCACGGTCCTGCTCGTCGAGGGCGACCAGTTCGCCGCCGCCCGAGACTCGGGCGGGGCGGCGGGCCTCGGTGAGGAGCATCAACGCCAGCAGCCCCGCCACCTCGCCGTCGTCCGGCAGGAGGACCTGGATCAGGCGGGTGAGCCGGATCGCCTCGGCGGTCAGGTCATGACGGAGCGGATCGGTGTCGGCACCGGTGGCCAGATAGCCCTCGTTGAACACGAGGAAGAGGGCGGTGAGCACGCTGGAGACCCGCGCCGGGAGATCCTCGACGGACGGCACGCGATACGGGATGCGAGCCGCCTTGATCTTGGCCTTCGCCCGGGTGATCCGCTGCCCCATGGCGCTCTCGGCCACCAGGAAGGCACGGGCGATCTCGGGCACGGTCAGACCGCCGACCAGGCGCAGCGTCAACGCGACCCGGGCTTCCATCGCCAACGCCGGGTGACAGCAGGTGAAGATCAGCCGCAGCCGATCGTCGTCGATGACGCCGAGAGACTCGGCCGGGCCGTCGTCGTACACCATCCGAGCCTCCTTCTGTTTGTCGTGGCGTTTGTTCTCGCGCCGGATCCGGTCGAGGGCCTTGCGGTTGGCGGTGGTGGTCAGCCAGGCGCCGGGGTTCGGGGGCACCCCGTCGGCGGGCCACCGCTCGACAGCGGTCGCGAACGCTTCGGCGGCCGACTCCTCGGCGATGTCGAGGTCGCCGAAGCGCCTGGTCAGGGCGGCGACCACCCGGGCCCACTCTTCGTGGTGGGCACGGTCGATCGCGTCGTCGATGGCGCTCACTGGAACGGTCGCACCTCGATCTTCCGGTCGCAGACCTTCGACGCCTCGGTGGCGAGCTTCAGCGCCACATCCAGATCGGGGGCCTCCCACACCCAGACGCCGGCGAGGTACTCCTTCGACTCCACGAAAGGCCCGTCGCTGAACACCGCCTGCTCCCCCCGGTTGTCGACGACCGTGGCCGCGCCGGTGTCCGCGAGCCCACCCGCGAAAACCCAGTAGCCGTCGGCGATCAGTCGTTCGTTGAACGCGCTGATGGCGGGCTGCCTGTCGGTGCTGCCGGGATTGCTCTTGTCATCGATCACGGAAACCAGGTACTGCATCGGAAGATCCTCTCCTGTGGTGTCGAGACGCTCGGCCGGTCAGGGCGTGGTCGTCAGCTTCATCTCTGCTACGAACACGATCGCCCCGATCCGACACCGCCTCACGGATTTTTCGAAGATCTTCCACGATGTCGGCCGTTTCGTCCCAGGACTGCGTGTCTCCGCTGCGGATGGAGTAAGAACGAGCCCATGGTGTCGCTGGATCGGCTCGTGAACGTCCTCGGTGGATACGGGGCACGGTTGTGCTGCTGCCCCGTTTCGCGCGAGGTGGCGTTGAGCGATGTGGTGATGCACGACGCCGCCGACCCGCGTGATCCACGCGGGGACGTCTTCCTCGCCGTCGGGACGGACTCGATCACCGCGGCCGTCGAGCTGGCCGCGGCGGCGCACGCGTCGGTCGTCCTGGTCCGCGGGTCACTGCCACTGGCCCCGGAAGCGGCCACGCGTGCGGAGAGCGGCGGTGTCGCGGTGCTGCTGGTGGAGCCGGACGTGTCCTGGGGCCAGCTCGCCGGCGTCGTCTATGGGCTCGTGCTCGAAGGCCGGGAGACCGAGTCGGGTCGCGGACCGACCGACCTGTTCGCGCTGGCCGACAGCCTGGCGGACGCGCTCGGCAGCGCGGTGACCATCGAGGATCGGCTCTCGCGGGTCCTGGCCTACTCCAGCCGCCAGCACCAGGCCGACCGGGCGCGGCTGGAGACGATCCTGGGCAGGCGCGTACCGGAGCCGGTCCGCGAACTGTTCGAACGCCGGGGTGTGTTCGGGCACCTCGCCGGATCCGACGAACCGTTGTTCGTCGAGGGCGATCCCGAACACGGGCTGACCGGGCGCATGGTGGTCGCGGTCCGCGCGGGCCGGGAGGCGCTGGGCTCGATCTGGGTGGAATGCGATCAGCCGCTGACCGAAGTCCGGCGTGCGGTGCTGCGGGACAGTTCGCGCACGGTAGGCCTCCACCTGCTGCGCTCCCGGGCGAGCGCGGATCTGGAGCGGCAGGTCGAATCCGATCTGGTGACGCGGCTGCTGGAGGGCACCCCGGACGCGGCGGCCGTGCTCAGCAGGCTCGGCCTGCCTCCCGGCCGGTTCCGGGTGATCGCTCTGCAGGCTCACATCCGCGACGAGCGCCATGCCGCGCTCCTGCTCGCGTTCGACCGGGCGACCACCGGTTTCGGCTGGTCACGACCGGGTCGCAGCACGTTGTTCAGCAACACCGTCTACACCGTCTTGCCCGGGGACGAGGTCGCGGCGGCCAGGGCGTGGGTCGGTTCGATCCGCGAGGCGCTGCCCGGTCAAGTGACGATGCTGGCCGGGATCGGGGCGGGTGCGGTGTCCTCGGAGCTACCGGCCAGCAGGCGGGAAGCCGACGAGTGCCTCGCGCTCCACGACGTGCGGCCCGGTACGAAATCCGCGATCGCCTACGACGAGGCCTGGGACGACATCCTGGTGCAGCGGCTGCGGGCCGCCGCGGCGTCCGGCCGGGCACCGGCCCGTGGTCCGATCACCGAGTTGCGGCACCACGACAGCGCGAACGCCACCAGCTACGTCGCGACCCTGCGCGCCTGGCTCGAGGCGCAAGGGGATCTCGCGGAGGCCGCCGAGCGGCTGGACGTGCACCCCAACACGATCCGCTACCGGCTGCGGAAGATGGCCGAAGTGACCGAACTCCGGCTCGACCAGCCTGCGAAACGGCTGGCGATGATCATCGAACTGGCCGTGTCCGACCCCGCCCCTTGACCGTTCCGGCCAAAACCACGCGCTTGGATTGTCGAATCCGGACAATCGCCGCCGACCGGTTCCGAGTCATCCTGACCGCGACAGCACCACTCGCGCAGCGGAGGAACTCATGGGCGATCTCGACCGGATCGACGGCGTCCCGCGTTCGGCGATCGTGATCGGCGCCGGCGTGGTCGGCCTCTCGACCGCGTGGTTCCTGCAGGAACGCGGGGTCGGCGTCACGGTGGTGGACCGCGAAGGCATCGCGGCGGGCTCGTCGTGGGGCAACGCCGGCTGGCTCTCCCCCGGGCTTGCGATCCCGCTCAACGAACCCGGCGTCCTGCGCTACGGATTGCGGACACTGCTGGACCGGCAGGCTCCGCTCCACGTCCCGCCGTCCCCCGACCCGCGGCTGTGGTCGTTCCTCGCCCGGTTCGCCGCGAACTGCACCGGTCGATCGTGGACCCGTGCCGTCGAGGCGAATCTGCCGCTGAACGTCGAATGCCTGGAGGCCTTCGACGTCCTCACCGCGAACGGCGTGGACGCTCCGACCGTCGAAGCGCCGATCACGGCGGCGTTCGAGACCGCCGACCAAGCCGCGGGCCTGATCACGGAGCTGCGGCGCATCGGCGAGGCCGGACAAGACATCTCCTATACCCGGCTCACCGCGGCCGAACTCGCGGAGCGATTCCCTCAGGCGACGGCGAAGCTCGGCGCCGGTGTCCGGATCGACGGGCAGCGCTACGTGGACCCCGGCCGGTTCACCGAGTCGCTGGCGCGGGCGGTGGTCAGCCGGGGCGGGACGATCCGGCACCGGTTCGAAGTCGCGTCCCTGCGCGCGCACCGCCACGCGCTGAGCGTGCGCTCGACCACGGGCCAGACGGTGAACGCCAACGCGGTCGTGCTGGCGACCGGGGCCTGGCTGGGGAACCTTGGCCGGAAGTGGGGTGTGAAAGCCCCCGTGCGCGCAGGACGCGGTTACTCGTTCACCGTGCCGACCGACCGTCCGGTGTCAGGGCCGCTCTACCTTCCGGACATCCGCGTGGCGTGCACGCCGTACCGCGGCGGCTTCCGCGTGGCCGGGACGATGGAGTTCCGGAAACCGGACGCGCCACTGGATCCGGACCGGATCGCCGCGATCGTCGACTCGGCGCGGCCGTTCCTCACCGGCCTGGACTGGGACCGGCGCACCGACGAATGGGTCGGCTCCCGTCCGGTCACCACCGACGGACGGCACGTGATCGGTGCGACGAGCACGCCCGGGCTCTACGTCGCGGGTGGGCACGGGATGTGGGGGCTGACCCACGGACCGGTCACCGGACGGCTTCTGGCCGAGCACATCACCACCGGCAAACAGCCCGAGGCCTTGCGCCCCTTCGACCCCCTCCGCTGATTCGGATGACGATGCCCCCGGAAGACGAGACCACACAGTCCGAAGTGGACCGGCTCCGCGCCGAGAACGCTTTGCTGCGTACGGAGAAAGATCTCCTGCTGAAGGCCGCCATCGGATTCGCCACCGACGCGGGCGCCTTCCGGCGACCGCTCCGCAAACCAGAGCCCCGCTGACCGACGCGGGACTCACCGAAGGTCTGTGGGGGCCGGGTCTTTCCGCGCCCGGCCCTCACAGACGTATCGACCGAAAGGCGATCATCACCATGACCATCGTCTCGTCAGGCCCTTGGCTGACCCCGGAAGCGCACGCGCGCCTGGTGTGGGAGCTCGCGGCCTTGCGTCGCCCCACCGCCGACGACCGGTTCGGCGGCGACGACGAAATCGCGCTCAACGCCCACAGGCAGTCGAGGATCCGGCAGATCGAGGACCTTCTGCGCGGCGCCGTCGTCGGCGAGGACCCGCCCGACGACGGGATCGCCGAGCCCGGCATGGTGCTCACCGTCGAGTACGACGACGGCGGCACCGAGACCTTCCTGCTCGG
Organism: Amycolatopsis speibonae; assembly: GCF_042647925.1. Lineage (NCBI taxonomy): Bacteria > Bacillati > Actinomycetota > Actinomycetes > Pseudonocardiales > Pseudonocardiaceae > Amycolatopsis > Amycolatopsis speibonae. The sequence continues at coordinate 12,946 of NZ_JBHRWK010000048.1, read as the reverse complement.
CACGCGCGACGAAGCGGGCCACGGCGCTCTCGAGGTCTACTCGCCCGATTCCCCGCTCGGCCGCGCACTGCACGGCGCGAAACCGGGCGACCGGCGGGAGTATCGCGTGCCCAGTGGCGACGCCGTCCGTGTCACGCTTCTCGGCGCGGAGCCTTACGGACGCCACCGGGGAAGTCACGTCTGACGGTTCGACGTCAGGTACCAGCGCTGCGTGCCACCTGGATCGTCAAGCCGGATCAGGTGCGTTCCATCGGGCGTCACCGTGAGGCCGAAGCGGTCCCAGCCGGGCTCGCCGAGCTGCCGCCACTGGTCGTGGGCCTTCTCGAATTCGTCCCAAATCCGCACGTCGCCATGCTGGCGGACCTCACGATGGTCACCTGCGGAGTCCACCGCGACCGCACACGCTCGGCTCGTCCCTGAGGCAGCCCACTGCGAGTGAGACAGTCCGACTCGTCTCGGCGAATGTGCGCTACGTGCCCTTCGTCCCGCTGGCTCAGTTGCTCGAACGGGTCGATCTGGTGGTGGGCGCCGGAGGTGTCGGCACGGTTGTCGGCACTCTCGCACACGGTCTCCCGATGGTGCTCTGGCCCCAAGGCGCCGACCAGCCCATCAACGCCGCCCGTGCGGCCGCGTCGGGCACGGCGATCACGGTCGCCTCGGCTGCGGAGATCACTTCGGCAGTGTTGAAGCACTCGAGAACGGCGAGTACCGCCGACGAGCCCAAGACGTCGCCGCCGAGATCGCACGTCGTCCCGAACCGGCCACGGTGATCGCGGAGTTGCAGACCGTCCTCGCGGTAAATCCAGCGACATCGCCGGCCTTCGTCCATGACAATGGCCGGCGTGGAGGAAGTCAGGGTCGTCGTCGCCCATCGCGATTGCGCGACCCTGCGCGTCGGCGACGTGTTCCTGAAGATCGACGCTGATCAGAACCGCACCGACGTCGAGGTCGAGGCGATGGCCATGGCGCCGATCCCGACTCCCCAGATCCTGTGGCGAAAGCCGCCCGTGCTCGCGCTCGCCGCCTTGCCAGGGAGAGCACTCGGCCGCCTCGGCGAGGCATCGACCGCGTCGCCGTCGGCATGGGCCGCTGCCGGAGCCGCCGTCCGGATGCTGCACGACGCGCCCTTGCCGCCGCGGGCCGGCCGGAGTGCCGCCGATTTCGCATCGCGTCTCGGCGCCGAATGCGAGTGGCTCGTCACCACCGGCGCCCTCCCCGTTGACCTGGTCGAGCGCAACCGGCGAATCGCCGAGACCGTGCTTCGGCCGTGGAAGCCGGTGTTCGTCCACGGCGACTTGCAGGTCGCCCACGTGTTCGTCGACGGCGACGAGATCACCGGCGTGATCGACTGGTCCGAGGCCGCCCGGGGTGATGCCCTCTTCGACCTCGCCACTTTGACGCTCGGGCACGGAGAACACCTCGCCGACGTCGTCGCGGGCTACGGCTCGGACGTCGACCTCGACTTGATCCGCGCGTGGTGGTCGATGCGCAGCCTGCTGGCGATCCGCTGGCTCGTCGAGCACGGCTTCGATCCTTCCCTTCCGGGCTGCGAGATCGACGTGCTGAAATCCGCGTGACCGCGGTGACGACCTGATACCTGATTCGCATCGACGCGGTCTCCCGGAAAACACCGGCACGCACCGATGCGGAATTACGGAAATTATCGAACATATCCGCCATCTGAAAGCATCGTCACCGAACGCGCGATTTCGGGACTTTGGACTCTGCCCGCGGCGACCATCGACGATGAACCATCAATACCATCGGCCGGCACTCAAGACCGAATAACCATCCACAAAGGTTCTCTGTGAATTGGGGAGAGTTCATGTCGAATCGAATCCGTTTCCCGCGCCGTTCCATGATCCTGGCCGCCGCCCTGCTGGCGGGGACCACCGGCGCCCTCGTCAGCTCCGCCACCGCCAGCACGGCGTCGGCGCCACCCTGTGGTTTGTCCACTCTCAAAGGCACGTATCTGTTCGCGGGTGACGGCTGGTCGATCAGCGGTACCGGCACGGTCCCGTTGGCCTTCGCCGGCTCCGAGCAGTTCGACGGCGCCGGGCACCTCAAGGGAGTGTCCAGCACGAACTTCAACGGAACCCCCAGCTCTCACAACACCTTCACCGGCACCTACTCCGTCGCCTCGGACTGCTCCGGAACCTTCAACATCGGCGGCACCCTCCATTTCGACATGTACCTCGACCCCAACGGCGACAGCTTCGTCTACGTCCAGACCGACGCCGGTTCCGTCAGTGCCACCACCGAACACAGGGCCACCCGCGCCTCAGTGAGGTGACCCGATTCGAAACCCGGTAATCGCGCGTTTCTCCGCCATTCAGGTGAAGAATTCGGCAAGACCGCCAGATTCGACACGCAATCCGGCATGCCGATACTGTCGGGTCAGTGACGGGGCTTGATGAATCGGTGGAGACGGGTCCGACGGCTCGGCGCGGTCGAGGTGTCGTACCGGTGGCGGGGGTGGTGACAGCCGGAGTCGGCTTGGCGCTTCAGTCCCGGTTGAACGGGCTAGTCAGAGCGGTCGCCAGGTCGCCGTGGCCGGCGACCTTACCTGGTCGGGGTGATCGGGGTGGGGGTCATCGCGGTGGCCACGATCGTCGTCCGGCGCATCGGCGTCCTGGTGTTCGGGCTCGCCAGTATGGCCGGCCAACTGCTCGGGGCTGTCCTGCTGGACACCCTCACGCCAGGCCCGCGGCCGTCTTTCGCCACCTTCGTCGGGGTCGCGATCACCTTCCTCGCGCTGGTGCTGGCGGCTCACCCATGCTTTCGGCGAAGCGAGACCGTCCAGGAAGGGTCGTGAGGGGCGATTCGGGCTCTAACCCGAATCGCCACTCACGACCACCTGGATCGAGTCGGTGCTTCGCGTGACTGGGTGGGCGATACGCGTGATTGGACGGGCGACACGCCGCGGTCTGGGGTCTCATCGCGAGTCGCCCACCCAGTCACGTGTGTTGCCCCTCCAATCACGCGAAACCGCCAGACTGTGGGTACCTAAGACACTGTTGGCTCTCACCCGAATCGCCACTCACGACCGAGGGCGGCGCTCAGTTCGTATGCGAAATTTCGATGTAGTGCGCGCCGTTGATGGGGATGCACTCGACACCGTCCACAGTGGGGTCCGGAGGCAGCTCGCGCAAAGCGTGGACGCATTCGTCAGGGGTGTTGTAGGGACCCTTGTACTCCAGGTGACCGGCGAAGGGGTGCCACCCGAATACGCCAGAAAGGGGCCACTGAGCTGAGTCGCTGCTGGTCAGGCGCGCAGCGCGCGTTCCAGCTGGGCGTGCAGATCGGCGAGTTCTTCGGCGGTGGAGTCCATCGCGCCGGTGCGCTCGTTGAAGTCCAGCATCTCGCCGGCTTCTTCCCAGGTTCGGGCGGTGTCGGTGTCGTTGAGCGGGTGGTGCATCCGCATGATCGGGGGCGGCATGGGCCGCCACACGCTGCCGAGGTGGTAACTGGTGACGATCGCGTCCGGGACGAGGTCGGCGGCAGGGTCGGTGAACTCGAGGTCGCTGACGACGATCTCAAGCATGGTGTGGTGACGGTCCACACCGAGCCAGTGCCCAGTATCGGGGTCGCGGAAGAGCGTCCTGGTCGGGACTGTCCGGGCCAGGTCCCACAGGTCCCGGATCACGGCACCCTGTGCGGTCTCCTCCGCGCTGCGTCCCTGCTTCCGCCTCCACGCCGACCACGCGATCCCGGCGGCGAACGCGGCCGGGATCGCCGCGAGCAGCCACCAGCCCGGCGCGGTCACGCCGTCGCCTGATCGGCGAGCGCGCGGTAGAGCGAGGCGACTGACGGGTGCTGGCCGGTGTTCTTGCCGGTTTTGATGGTCAGCTTCTTCACGATCTCGGGCATCGGGGTTCCCTTGTCCCGCAACGCCTGGGCGAAGGTGAGCATGTCGTCGTCGATAACTTTGGGCCGGCCGCCGTGGTGGCCCTTGGCCGCCGCCGCTGCCTGGCCCTCGAGGGTCTTCTCGCGGATGTAGTTGCGGTCGAGCTGGGCGGAGTTGGCGAGCACCGCGAACAGCATCGACCCGGCGCCTCGGGGGTCGTAGATCCCGACCAGGGGCCCGGTGAGCAGTTCGAGCTGGATCCCGGCGGTCTCCAGGTCCGCGGCCAGGGCCATCAGCTCGGCGGAGTTGCGCGCGGGCCGCTTGTACTCGTGCACGGTGAAGATCACCGGCTGGTGCGGGGCGGCCTGCTTGATCTGGCGGGCCAGGGCGAGGGCTTTCTCGAACTCGGGACGCTGCTTGACCCGGCTGGAGATCTTCTCGGAGAACACGGTGCGGCACTGGGCCTTGCGCAGGGCGGCGAGCTGGACGTCGAGGTCCTGCCCGGTGGTGGAGCAGCGCGCGTACCCGATCCGGATCGGGTCACCGGGCTGCCCGGCGGTCTCGTCCGGGATCTTGGGGCCGGGGGTCCAGGCCGAGCCGGGGCGGCGGTCGGCGGGAACGGTGACAGCCAGGTCCTCGCGCAGCGCGGGTACGAGGATGAACCGGGCGGTGTGGTACTTCGCGGCGACCTTGCCCGCCCGCGTCCGGCACACGCTCCCGGCGGGCACCTCGCACTTCGGGCACGGGTTCCGCTCGACCGCCGCGGCGGCCTCGTCCGGGCTCAGCTGCATCCCCAATTCCTCTCAGAAAGGTGTTCTCACAACCCTATCGTTCTGCGAAGGGTTCTGCGAATCGCGACCTGGGGATCCTCGCCGCCGAGCGGGCGGTTCTCAGAACTCGCACAACTGAACATTTATGAGAATGCAGATCGTCAAGTTGACCCTGACGGTTCCTTCCGCTGGCGACGCCCGACCAGCCCACCGCGTCCCCCAGTCCTCGACGTGGTCGGCCAGTGCGACGAAGCCGGGATCGACGCCCTGCTCGACCTCGCAACGACAGTCAACACCGGCGCTTACGGCAACGTCTTCCGCCGCTGACCTGCCGATCGTGGCTTATCGCCAACGGCGGTACCGCTGCTACTCAACCACGTACACCGCAACGTTGGCGGCCGCGGACCTCTCCGACGGCAGCCGCCGCATCTACGCCTCCCGGCTGCGCGGCTATTTCGCCTTCCTCGGCACCTCCGACCCCAACGCGTTCGAGGACCGTGACCGTTCACCGACCCGCACGACCGCAACTACGCGGCGACCGCGCCGACATCCAGGTGTTCTCTACGTTCCGGGAGCTGCGCGAAGGCCCGGTCGAGGTTCGCTCGTTCGGGTGGGACCGTGCCCGGCTTGCTTTGCCTCGAGCCCGGCGGGCGAGAAAGTCCGTGGTAGCAGATGCGGAGATACGACGAACGAGCCGAAGCCCCCCGCGCATCGACTCGACTGATGACCACAGACCCGGTAGCCGAGGGAGTAGCGATGCTAGATACGTCCGAGGGGTTCCTGCCTCCGATCGAGGACCGGCAGGGCAGCTTTGTCAAGAAGACTGGACTCGCCGGTGCCGCGGTCGCCGCGGCGGCCGTAGGCGATCCTCTTCTAGACGCCGCCAGTACGTTCGCTCCGCCCTCGCCCGAGAACGCGCGATCGCTGCCGGCGCTCGGCCAGACGATCAAGTGCAGCTGCAACGCGTTCGGCGCGACCCTCGTGGTGAGCATGCCGCCGCCCATGCCGAAATTGAACTTCGTCGGCAGTGTCGTGTTCAAGGTCCTGATCGGCGGGGCGGACTACGTCCGACTCCAGGTCCTGGACCTCACGTTCGAGGCCGCGCATCCGATGTTCGGCAAGATCAGGATCTCGTTGCCGGACACCGATCCCACCCCGACCAGCATCCTGTCGGCGCCGACGGCCCCCGGCGGCGATCTCACCGCGCGGCTGCTGCCCAGTTTCAAAGCCGCCTTCGAGCGGTGCGCCGACACACCAGGCCCATTCAGCTTCACGACCCTGGCACCGGCCGGATTCACCGGGATCTCGCCGAAGTTCCCGCCGCCTCCGCAGAGCACGAACCGAGACGGCAGCCCGGCCGGCGGTCGCCTCTACCGAGCGGCCAGCCCCATCCGCTTGGGCACGGTCGAGGCCGACGGACGGCAGACGCTGTACGCCCGGTTGGATGACATGGCCATCAGCCTCGGTGAGGCCGTCTGATCCCGCTCCCACCGCGCGTGGCCTGAGGATCCAGGGCTTAGCGCTACTTTTCGTTCCAATGTGCCCAACGGGCCGGGACGAAGCCAAAGCCGCCTACCGCTGGTGGGTGAACCGGCAGAAGCCCGAGCAAACCCGCTTCGGGCTGACCGTGACCCGCTCCGCGCAGGAAATCTGGTGCGACGAGCCGGGCAACGTGGTGCACGCGTGGCCAACGATCGTGACCACTGCGGCCTGACCCGGGCTCAGGCGGTTCGTCCCCGCCGGCGGTACCGGCGCTTCAGCACGGCCGCAGCGGGCGGCGGCATGGTCGTGTCGCCCGTGGTCACCGCGTGCTCGGCCCATTCCGCGGCCGCCCGAACCCGCTGAAGCCGGTCCAGCACGAGGTCACGGTCATCGGTGGTGAGCGGCGCATCCGTCAGGGCCAGGACCAGGCGCCCGGCCTTGGAGTAGAAGCTGGTCGTCGCGTACAGCAGGCCGAGGATCTCCGACCGCGACGAGTGCTCCACGACATCCACCTCCGCTCAGTCGCCCTGGTGCCAGCGCACGGTGCCGTCGACCAGGTCGGCGTCCCACGTCGGTGCGTCGTCGTCGGGTTCCCAGGACGGCTCCGGCTTGTCGGGGGTGAGGTGGCCGCGGGTGATGCTGCCGTACAGGAATGCGCCGGCGACGCCGTGCGGGCGCCGAGCAACCCAGTCCGGGAGCTCGGCCCGCGGCAGCTCCCGCGTAACCCAAGCCCTCGCGGCCTGCTCGGTGGCATGGTCAGTTTCCTCGCCGACCCCGCTTATCGTGTCGTCATCCCCGATTCCCAGGCCGATCGCGGCGCGCCAGACCACCGCCCCGGCCTGGCGCAGCTCATGTACGGAACCCATACCCACCAGCATCGCCCGCTCGGGCGGATATGGCCACCACACGACCGGGGCAGGTGCCTGGTCAGCTGATCAGGGGCCAGCAGTGGTCGCTGTCGGGGTCGTCGAGCCAGACGTACTGCTTGCCCGCGACGTTGAGGGCCGAGACGCCGAGCCGGGAGGCGTCCGGGTGGTCGAGCGCGTCGAACGCGGCGACGGCGTGCTCAAGGGTGTCCCACAGCCGGTAGGGGCCGTGCTGTCGCACGGCCCAGGTGCCATCAGCGAGCGGCTTCAGGTCGGCCTCGGCGCGGACGGCTCCCCGTTCGGCGACCACCACACCATGTTTGGTGCCGCCGCCGAGTTGCAGGCCGGGGGCATGCAGCCACAGGAACAGTTCCAGCTCGGGCCGCGCCAGCAGCGCGGCCGGGTCCAGGGTGGTGGTGCCGTAGTGCGGCATCCCGATCGCCGCGGCCCCTGGTTCCTGGCCTGGACCGTAGGGGTTGTCGACGATGGCGCGCATCGGCATGAACAGCACCGGGTAGGGATCGATGATGCCGGTGACCTCGTCGTCTGCGGTTTTGTCGAGCACGAGCAGCGGCCCGGCGCTGCCAGCGTCCAGCGGGGCGACGATCCGGCCGCCGTCGGCGAGCTGGTCGATCCAGGCCGGTGGGATGGCGGTGACGGCGCAGGTGGCGATGATCCGGTCGAAGGGGCCACCGCCGGGCCAGCCCGCCGCGCCGTTCCCGGCCGCCAGCTGCGGGTGCAGGCCGATCTCGGCCAGGTGTACGCGGGCGGAGTCGACCAGGTCGGGGTCGAGGTCGATCGAGCAGACGGCCGTCTCGCCGAGCCGGTGCGCGAGCAGGGCGGCGTTGTAGCCGGTGCCGGTGCCGATCTCCAGCACCCGATGCCCAGGCTGGACGGCGAGCCGTTCCAGCATCCTCGCCATGACCGTCGGCTTGCTCGACGACGAAGTGGGAACAGGACGCCCGGAGGCGTCCGAGATCCGGGTCTGGGTAGCAAGGGACTCGTTGGCGTAGACCGCGTCCAGCCAGCCCGGGTCCCCGTGCCCGAGCACCGCGCCGCCGTCGAGGATCTGCAGGACGAACCGGTGGCGCGGCGTCGCGGCGAACGCCTGCCGCCACGCCGGGTCGAGAACGACACCCGCGGCGGCCAGCTCGGTGTCGAGTTCGGTGGCGAGCGCGGTCGCCCGTGTTTCCCAGGGTGCGGTGTCCAGGACGTCCACGCTGCTACTCCTTGGTCAGTTCGTCCGCGATCGCCGCGGCGATCGGCAGACCGCATTCTTCTGCGATCCAGCCCCACGCCCCGATGGCATTCGCCTCAAGGCAGGTCCACGCCCCATCATCCGGGCTGATGACGAAGTCGAACGCGCTGAACGCCAGCCCGGCCAGCTCCAGGTACCGGGCGATCCCGGCCCGGACCCGGTCGGGAACCTCAATGACCTCATACCCCAGGGCGTCGTAGTCGGTGCGCCAGTCTACCTGTGCCTTCTCACTGCCAGCGTGGATCGCGACCGGGAACAGCCGGTCCCCGACCGCGGTGACGCGGGCCTCGAACCGCTTGGGCTGCCACTGCTGGAACAAGTGCGCGGTCAGCTCGACACCGTCGAGGGATTCCAGCTGGTCCGGGGCGACGCGTCGGGTGTAGACCAGGGCTTCGCCACCCGACTCGTACACGACCGACTCGGCCAACGGCTTCACGATCACGTCCCCGAACGCCGCAGCGAAGCCACGCACGGCGTCCGGGTCGTTGGTGACCAGGGTCGGCGGCACCGCCAGGCCGGCCCGCTTGAGCAAGCTGAGCTGCCACGGCTTGTATGCCGCGTCCGCCAGCGCCGAGGGGTGCGACACCCACCGGGCCGGGAGGCTGGCCAGCACGCCGCCGAGCCCGACCCGGGCCTGTGCCCGGCTGAACCGCAGCTCCGGCCCCGACAAGCCCGGCGGCATGACGAATTCGGTCGGCCGCCCGTAGAACACCGCGGTGACCTCGTGCAACGGCAGCTCGTGCTCGACGCTGCGGACTGACCCGCGCCAGCGGTCGACATCGGAAGTCAGCTCCGCTCCGAGCGTCATCGTGAGCGGGAAGTCGGCCACGTTCAGCGGAATCCAGGCCACGCCACGGGCGTCGAGTTCCTTCCCGACCTCGGCCGCGGCCCATTCCTCCTGAATGCCCAGCACCAGGACCAGCAGGTCCCGCCGGTCAGTCATCCGGGGTGGTGTAGGAATCGTCGATCATCTTCCCGTCCTGGTTGCAGGTCCGGGCATGCAACGTGTCGTGGGCCGTCGTGCGGTGCTTCGCCTGCGCCGCCTTCTCCAGCGGCTGGACCTGACGCGCGACCACGCCGCGCAGGATGAACGGCCGGGCCGCACTCGGTTCCTCGTCGCTCAGCGGCCGCGCGCCGAGGTTGACCGGAAACCGCTGCACAGTCGGCATCAGGGGGTCGCCCGCCGCCACGGGCGGGGTGGTGAAGGCGGTCACGTCGCGCAACAGTCCCCTCGAAGGTCAACAAACACTGCCATCTGACCGTGCCCCGACCCCTCCAGCCTGGTCAATCCACCGAACGCGGACGATTCGACACGGCTCGCGAGCGAGGTCGCCCCACCGAAGTTCCTGGTGCGACACGCTGACCGGCCCCCGAGTTGGGCAACGTTGCCAGTGTCAGGCGCCGGCGCGAAAGAGCACCTTGGGTTCGAGATCGAGACGGGTCTGCGGTTGCTCGGGTTCGGCGAGGTCAAGCACCAGGTCGCCCATGCGGCGGATGGTGTGGGTCAGGTACGGTGTCACCGTGGCCAGGTCGTCGAAGTCGACCGGGTGCCCTTCGGCGGCCAGCGTGTTCGCCGCGTCGGTGATGTCCAGCGCGGACGAGTAAATGGCGCAGTTGGCCGCCAGCTCGTTGAATTTCACGATCCGTTCGTGCACGTCCGGGTCGTTGTGCCCCAGGATTCCGCCGATCATGATCCAGTCGGAGAACTTGTGGAACCCTTCAGCCTTATTGGTGATCGCGGTGATCTGCTCCCGCAGCTGCGGATCGTTCAGAAATCGCAGCAGCGTAATCGTGCGGATAGCCCGCCCGAGTTCACGGAACGCGCGGTAGAGCCGGTTCTTGCGGGAATGGTTGCCCAGGCGCCGCAGCAGCGTCACCGACGAGACGGCTCCCTCGCGGATGGAGATCGTGGTGCGCATCAGGTCCTGCCAGTGGCGGGTGATCAGCTCCCAGTCGATGACGTCGTCACCGAAGAGACTGTCGATGTGGCTGTAACCGGCCGCCTCGTCAGGCCGGTAGAAGTTCAGATCCGCCCAGTTCCGAATACGGGGCAGCAGGTCGAATCCCAGCAACGCCGCGAGACCGAAAACCGGCAGTGACTGGCCTTGCGTATCGGCATGAATGGTGTCAGGGTCGATCGTGGAATCGTTGTTCAGCAGCCCGTCGACGATATGGATCGCCTCCCACGTGCCACAGGGCACAAATCGGGAAAAGAGCGCGATGTAGGTGTTGGACACGTGCCGGTAGGCGATCCCGCCGTAGCCCCCGTACCGGATGTGGGTCTCGGCCAGCAGATTGTTCTCCCACGTGTCGATCTGCGAGCCGTCCACCGCCACGACCTTCCCGTCACCCCACACCCCCGCGACATCCAGCTCGGCGAAAGCGTTGATCACGTCGGTGGAGCACTTCGCGACCTTGCCTGCCGTGGAGTGCTTGTTTCCCGCGGTGAAGATCTCGTGCGCCGAGACGGTGCCGCGCATGTGCCGGGCGACCTCGGTGGCACCGAGGTTGGTGCCGTAGGCGTAGGCGGTGAGCACATAGCGGCCCATCCGGTCACCGCGGATCTTCGGATCCGACCCCGACACGGGCCCGAGGTGACGGTGCCAGCCGGTCAGGTACGCGGCGCGGGTCAGGATGTCGAGCAGGCTCCGCTCCGGCAGCCGCTGGTGAATCGCCTGCTCGAGCGCGATCGCCGAGGCGCTGCGTTCACCGCCGCGGCGCGGGGTGAGCACCGGGCGGCCGTCCACGATCCGCAGGTCGGTGTTCGCCTCGAACCCCGCGTCCGTCGTCTCGGCGGCATCCGCCAGCTGCTCCCGGAAATGCGCCACCAGCTCATCCGGGTCGGCGGGGATCCCGGCCTGCTCGCAGAACTCCGCCAAGCGTGGCTCGCAGTCCTCCCACGGCAGCAGCTGCGCGGTGAAGTCGGCGTAGGAGTCCGCGCCCACCACGGCGATGCCCCCGGACCGCAGCTCCGCCGCGAGGTGGGAGAACACGCACACCTCCAGATGCCGGCGCGCCACCATCCCCGGCTTGTGCTTGTCCCGCAACACTTTTCGCCACGCGTGTGACGCGAAGTTCTCCACCTGGGCCCGCACCGTCACCGTCGCGCCGTCCCGCTCCACGTGCAGCACGTCGGGGATCCATTCGGCGCGACGGTCCCGCGCTTCCCGCACGAAATCGAGTGCGTCGAGCACGTCCCGGTCCGCGCTGGTGGCCACCAGCTCCAGCGAGGCGGCCATGTCGAACAGGGTCGGCCGGTGCGGCAGGTAGAACCGTTCCAGCAGCGGCAGATAGTTGTTGCCGTGATAGGCCGTCACCGCCTCCAAAGCGGCGGCGACCTCCTCGATTCCGCCCTCGCCCTCGAGGGTGTGCAGCACCGACTGCCCCAGCTGCTGCTGTCGGCGTGCCACCCCCGCCGGACGACCCTGCCCTGTTGCGGTCACCGTGGTGGCGTCGCGGGCGCCGGCGACCACCTTGCCCAGCACGCCGATCAGCCGCTCGGTTTCTCCCCGGTGTGCTTCCCGCAGCTCGTCGAGCTTGTCCTTGCCGCGTTTGTGCACCGCCGCGATCCGCTTGCAGAACATCGTCACCACGTCATCGCGGGTCTCGATCCTTGCCTGATGCACCAGGCAGGCCAGCAGCGTGAACCGTTTCGCCTCACCGGTCTTGCGCATGTCGTCGGCATCGGCGACCCGGGCCTCACCGGCGAAATGGGCGATCTTCGCGGCCGTGACACCGGCCAGCCAGTCCTCGGTCGGGCCGATCGCGTCCAGCACCTGCAACCGTGCCAGCCGGGCCCGGAACTTCGACACCGTCGCCGCCGGCGCCGGATCCTTCAGCCGGTCGAACTCGCTGCGCCGCGTCGCCGGATCCACCACCAGCAGCCGCTCCAACCGGCCGCGGGACTCCCACGCCATCCGCCCGTAGGCGGTGGCCTGCAACCCGCCGTTGACCTCCGTGCGGATGCTCGCCACCATCGCGTCCAGCGTCGTATAGCCCGGCAGCTCGCAGCCCTGGCGGACCAGCTCGTCCAGCGCCACGTTGATCAGATCCGCCGGGTTGTCCTTCTTCGTCACCGCCTCCCGGACAGCCTCCTCGGCGATCTTCCGCACGATCGCCGACTCGTACCGCACCCCGAGGAACTCCCGCACGTACTCCCGGTACCGCTTCGCCGTCCGGACCGCCGCCACCCGCGCCACCACATCCGCGTCAGCGCCGATCGCGGCCGCGACATGCTCCACCACCAGCTGCGGCACCGCGTCCAGCTTCGGGAAATACCCCAACCGCGCGTGCGCTTTCAGCCACACCAGCAACGCCACCACCTGGTCAGGCGCCTCGGACCGCACCTTCGACCTGGCCCACGCCACCTCCCCCTCAGAGGGCGTGAACGCCTCCGCCAGCTCTTTCGACGACACCACACGCTTGAACCGCGGGTACGCGGTCCGATCGATCGCCGTCAACTTGCCGCCCCAGTACGCTCACCGACCTCAACCGCACCAGCTTAAAGATCACACCCCGCCACACCCGCATCACATCTGACCAGCTCGAACTCAACTCAGTGGCCCCTTTCTGGCGTATTCGGGTGCCACCCCGCGAACGCGGTACCGCTGATGAGCAGGTGAGGGGCCCCGGATCTTCCGGATAGCGAACCCACTAGGGTTTTCATTCGGAAGAGAGGGTTTTCGTGTCGAGGAAGCGTCGGTCGTTTACTCCTGAGTTCAAG
>NZ_JBHRWK010000047.1:0-160111 GCF_042647925.1 Amycolatopsis speibonae | reverse complement strand
CGCGTCCTCTTCGAGATCCAACACACCTTGAAGTCGATCACGCGGTGGCCGTCCTCATACCCACGACACGCCGCCACATCACACACTGCTGCTGCCGTACTAGGCGTTTTCGGACGCGGTGGGGAGATCTGTGGCCGTTTTTCGGCGATGGCTCAGAACGGTGGCGGTTCGTGGCGAGGTCGCTGGCGGACGCGGTGTTGCCAGGGGCGAGATCTCCTTGGGGGCGGGCCGAGACGGTGTGGTCGGTTGTCGGCAACAGCTGCGCGACGACGAGGCGCAGCACCACGGACACGGCTACCGAGATCGTGTCTGGCCGACGCTCCCGTGGCCGATTTCCGGCAACGGCTCAGAACGGCGGTAGTTCGTCGACAAGGTCACTAACGGACGCTGCGCTGCTGGGCGCGAGATCTCCTTGCGGAGGACTACGCAGGGCCGAGACGGTGTAGCCGATTTCCGGCAACAGCTGCACGACAAAGAAGCCCAACGCGACCGAGATCGTGTCCGACCAACGCTCCCGTCGCCGATTTCCGGCAACAACCCAGAACAGCGGCGATCCGCCGAGAAGGTCACTAACGGATGCCGCGTTGCCAAACGCGAGACCTCCATGCGGAGGACTGCACAGGCCGAGGCGGTGTAGCCGATTTCCGGCAACAGCTGCACGACAAAGAAGCCCAACGCGACCGACATCGTGTCCGACCAAAGCTCCCGTCGCCGATTTCCGGCACCAACCCAGAACAGCGGCGATCCGTCACACTGGGGCGATGGCGTAGATCCGGCCAGGCTCGTCTCTGACGCGATGGTCGCGGCGGCATGAGGTCGACGGCGTCGCTATGGCCACCGAACCGTCACGGCAACGATGGATCGAGATCGCAGGCTCGCGCGACGCGGCGGCAACCGGGTCCCCGCACCCGGCACGAACTCGCTCGGCCCGGCAGTGGACCGCTACCGCGCCCGCCCGAGGTCGAGAGCCTGCCCTGATGACGCACCGCAGCACTGTGTCCGCACCCCGTCGCCGGGACACCGATCCCTGTGGATCGGCGTCCCGGCGATCGCGCCTAGGCTTCGGGGTTGTACTGCCAGCCGCTCCGGTAGCAGGTGTCCCAACCCGCGTCGTCCACGCAGACCACGACGCGGACCCGGCTGAGCTTCGTGCCCGAGTTGTACTTCAGGTTGTTCCAGTCGTGAGTGGTGCCGCATCCGCTCTCGTTCCAGCGGTACGGAGTCGGGTCGATGGTCCCCATGCCCAGGTCGGCCTCGAAGAACACGTAGACCGGGTTGCCGTCGCATTTCGTGTCCCGCACGGCCATGTTGATGTTCTTCATCCCACTGAACGTCCAGGTCCAGTTGGCCGATCCGTAGACCTCGCTCCCCGATCCGGTGGCCGCGCCCGTCGCCGCCGAGGCGGTGCCCGTGAACGCCAGCGTCGCCGCCGACGCCACCACGGTGGCCATGGCCGCTCGCCGCACGTTCCTGCTCAGAAAACCCTTCATATTCCCCTCCGATGTGATAGACAAAGGACGACTCCGGGGGGGGAGACGTCATGCTTCGTATTCACTTCACCGACCATGATCTGGCCCGCGTCTGTATCGCGGCCGCACCGGATCCGCTGTGGGAAACCGTTCTGGCCATGCAGAAACTCGCGCTCGACGGCATTCCCGCTTTCGCCCGCTGGCGGCGCCGGGTGCGAGAAGAACTGCGGATGCCCGACGTCAGGGCCGCGGTGCGTTTCCTGCAGGCGATCGCACCTCCGGCCCGGTACTTCCCGGACTTCCTCACCCCCGCCGAATCCGCGGACGGCCTGAAGGCGGGGCTGGCGGCACTCCGTGGGACATCGCCGGATCGGCTCGGGCGTGAGGTCGGGCTGATGGCACACCACCGCCGTCTGCCCAGCTGGACCCACGGGCTGGCGGCGGGCGCGGCGCTCGATCAGGTCGCCGAGGCACTCGAGATCGCCCACCACACCCTGATCACTCCACAATGGACAAACGTGCGGTCCCAGGTCGACACCGACCGGGCCTTGCGTTCACGCCTCGCCGGCGAAAGCGGAACCCTCGGCCTGCTCGACTCGCTCCGGCCCGCCTTCCGCTGGGAGGCACCGATCCTGACCGCGCGCTACCCCATCGATCGCGACCTCCACCTTCGCGGTCGCGGCCTCCGGCTCGTCCCTTCCTACTTCTGCTGGGACACTCCGGTCGCCCTCGCCGACGACGACCTTCCACCGGTCCTCGTCTTCCCGGTGTCCCACGAGCACGAACCCGCGCCTCTGCCGAAGCACCTGGCCGCCTTGCTCGGCCGGACTCGCGCCGCCGTCCTGCACGCGGTGGCGGGTTGTCCCGGCAGCGGCGAACTCGCCGACCGGCTCGGCATTTCGGCGGCCGCGGTTTCGCGGCACACCACGGTGCTCCGCGACGCCGGGCTCATCACCAGCCGCCGCCACGGAGCCGTCGTGCTGCACAACCTCACGCCGGTGGGCGCAGCGCTGCTGGGCTGAGCCTTCAGCGCACGATCCGCCACAACGTGCAGCTGTCGTCTCCCGCGTCGTCCTCACAAACCCGGAAGGACGTCACATCCGGGATCTTGGCGTTGCCGCAGCCGACCTTCGAACCATTGCTGTCGTGGATGGTCAGCTTCGTCCCGCCCTTCTGCTTGTATTCGGCGTAGACACCGTTGCCGTCCTGCTCCTCGTCGCAGACCCCGGCGAAATCGTCTTTGGAGTCGTACTGCGCGTAGTCGAGTTCCTGCCAGATGACGTAACTGGTATCCGCCTCCGCGGTCGAGACCCCCATTGCCAGCACCGAGATCATCACGCCACCGACGAACATCGCCTTCCTGAACATCGTTTCCCCTCCCCTTGGCCCTCTGCGGGCACGGGAACAGCCTGCCGCCCGTCCCCGCCGCCCGACGAGACTTTTGCGCCAGAGCGGAAACCCGCAGGCCGCCGACACCCCGAAAGAGAGCCGGTGGCCGAAAAGTGCCACATTCGGACTTCGGTTGAAAAACTCGGGAATTTCAGAACCCGGCGAACCCGACATGTGCGACCATCACGGACTGGAGGTCGTCCATGCGATCACGGGCACACATCACCTTCGAGACCGCGCTTCGAGCCGCGGTCGTCGACAGCGGTTTGACCCTGCACGCCCTTCAAAGCCGCCTCGCCCGCCGTGGCATCCAGGTCGCGATCGGCACCTTGAGCAACCGGCAGACCGGCCACAACCGCCCGGAACGACCTGAGTCCCTGCGGGCGGTAGCCGCGCTCGAAGAGCTGTTCACGCTGGCCCCCGGCGCCCTGACCACCTTGCTCGGCCCACGCCGCCCTCGCGGCAGGCTACCCGCCGGCGGCCTGGAGCACCTGCGGTTCGACGCCGTACCGGGCGGTCCGGCACTCGCGAAGATCATCAGTGAGATCTGCCCCGAAATACCGAACGACGTCAAGGTACTGCATACCGAAGAAGAGGTGGTCCTCGCGCCCGGACGGGTTTTGCGTGAGATCCGGACCCGGTTTCTCGCACAGGCGGGCATGGATGGCGTGGACCGGTGTTTCGCGGTGAATCTCGCCGACCGCGCACACGACCTCGACACGGTTCAGGTGAAAGCCATTCAGAATTGCCGCCCCGGCCGGGTCCGCGGGGACTATTCCCGCTGGCTCGTCGCCACCGAACTACTTCTCGACCAAGTCTTCAACACGGGCGAGACATTCCTGGTCGAGTACACGGCGGTCATTGACCAACCGATCGACGAAGACGAATACTTTCGCGCCTTCGGCAGGTCGGTCGGGCTCTATGTATTGCGCGTCCAGTTCACCCCTTCGGAACTTCCCGTCCGCTGCTATCAGTTCCAGACCACCCACGCGGGCCAGCCTCGCACGGAGCAGGAAGTCCACCTGTCGAACGCGCGCTTCGTCCTCACAGCGACCCAAAACCCCAAGCGTGGCGTCGCGGGCATCCGCCGGGAATGGGAATAGCCCGGCCCGGTCCCGCGGGGATACCGCGGAAACCGGGCCGGGTTCATCGAGTACTGCGCGGATCAGCGCAGGTGGCTGAACACGCCTTTGTCGCGGGGTGGCCGGCTCTCGATGAAGTCGTCGTTCGCGAGCCCTCTGATCCGGGCCGCCAGCGCGGCATTGTCGGCGGGCATGAGCGTGACCGATCCGTAGCTCCGCACGACGACGTACCGGCCATCGGCGCTATCCACAAAGGACAGTGGCCGGATGGCGGTCAGCGTGTTCCCGGCGACGCCCGATCGCGCCGCGGTCGCCTGGCCGGTCGCCCTCGCCCGCGACAGAACACGCAGGAGCCGCTCGGCGCTGTCAGGGGCCACCCCGTACCCGATCAAGGATCGCGTCCCGTCGCTGAGCAGTCCTGACCGCTGCCACATCCGGCCCGACCGGTTGAGGGCGAGTTCGGTCACGCGGAGCGGGCGCCCGCTGCCCGGCTGGACCTCGGGCAGCGCCTCCAGCATGCCTTCCGCCATCCTCGTCGCGTTCAGCCAGCCCAGTTCCACGGTCTCGTTGCGCACGATCACGCGCAACGCCCGTCCGGAGGGCTGGGGAAAGCAGCCGATCGCCATCCGTCCGTAGGCGTCGTCGTAGCGCAGCGACAGCACGAGGTCGCGGTCGTCCATCGCCCGCAAGGCCTGCACCAGATCGCCGTCGAGGTTGCCCGCGTCTCCGAGGCTGTTGGAGGTCAGCCATCGGTGTGCGCGATCAAGGCACTCTCGCCGCTCCTCGTCGTCGCGGCCATGGCGGCTCACCACGAGCGGGGACGGCATGGGTCCGAGGCCGAGCCGCTCCCACAGCACTTCGTAAACCAGCACGGGAAGGGTGGGAAGCGTCATCGTCACCAAGTTGCCGATCACCTCGACACCCCCGTCTGCCACGTACTCCGGCGATGGTTCATGTCGATCAGAATTGCAGACTCCAGGCCTCGATGTGACCCGTGTCGCGCCGCGAGACGTCGCTCGCCCGCAATCGCCAGATCCCGTTGGCCCGTTCGGCCGAAGCGTTGACCGTGTAGGTGGTGATCACGTCGGCCGCGGAATCCGTCGCGTCGGTGTTCTTCAGCCGGTGAGCCACGCCGGAGGGCGCGACCAGGTCGAGCACGACGTCACCGCGGTAGGTGTGCCTGACGTCCACGTTCACCCGCAGCGCGGCGGGCGCGTTGCCCGGCTGCCCGGTGACGGTGACCGGGCTGGTGACGGCGGTGCCGTTGTCGGGAATGGGCACGTTGCCGGTGTTCTCGAACCGGCCTCCGGAGGGCGGCGTGGTCGTCGGCGGGGCACCGGTGAAGTTGAGGACGAAGTCGTAGGTGCCCACCCGGCCGCCACCGGCGTTGCTCATCCGCATCAGGAGCCGGGGGTCGTAGATGGTGTCCCTGCCGTTGCCCGGTTCGCCGGGAAAGTAGAGCTGGGTGGTGAGGATGGGCCGGTTGGGCGCCTGCACTTTGACGTGCAGGTGCCGCGTACGGCCAGGGTAGAGACCCGGCACGATGGTGCTCAGCGTGAACTTGCCCGCGTTGTCCGTGTAGAAGTGCCCGCGCAGCCGGTATCCCCGGTTGTCGTAGTTGCCGCCGTTGTCGGCTTGCCACCAGTCCATCAGCGCGTTCGCCACCGGAGTGCAGTTCCGGTTGTAGACGAAGCCGATGACCCGCAGCCGGGTGCCCGCCATTCCGGGCTCCACCAGTTCCGAGCGTTCGGGCGAGCCGGGAGTGAAGTACGGGCCTTCCGTCTGTGCCACGGTCGGCTGGTCGCCGTCGTGGCATTCCGGGGTGGCAGGCAGCAGACCGTCATCGGCAGAACCTTCTTGTGCCGCGCTCACCCCGATTCCCGCGGCCAGCAGGAGCGGGACCGGGGCCGCCATGGCCGTCATCTTCAGCATCTTCTTGCGGGTGATCTCGCCGTCCGTCGCGCCGGCGTCTGCTCGGTCGTCGTTTTCGATGCTCATCGGGGCTCCTGGTTTCGTGGTGGTGGCGGCAAGCTGTTTCGGCGCGGCCGGGAGATCTCAGCGGGTGAACGTCTTCAAGAGGCCTTCACGACCTGACATCGAGCCCTCCCCGCCCCCGGAATGTCCCCAACGCCACATTGGCCCACCAGAACGGAGGAACAGGGGCGACTCAGGGGTGTTCGGCGGACTTCGACCTCAGTCCGTCAGTGTCCGGACGACCATTCGGTCGCGACTTCCCGCGCGGGCGGGAACACCGCCTCGCCGTTGGCGAAGCTGCGGTTGCCGGTGTCCGCCTCGGCGGCGCTCGGATTCACGTTGCGACAGCTCGTGGCCGATGGTGGCGCGCGAGCCACCTCCGGTGCCGACCGTGATCGTGACGTTCCCGCGTCCGCTCACCTGCACCATCCGGATGTTGGGCACAGGGGAGTTCCAGATCTCGGTGGCTTGAGGGACGTAGGAGGCGTATTCCGCCCCGCCGCTGACGGTGACTGTCCGCACCGCCGCGGCCGGGGAATCCGCGACCGGCACCGCGGGCGCGGCGACAGCGACCGCGGACGTGGCGGTCAAAGGCATGACGACCATGGCGGTGCCTAAGGCCGCCGTAGCGAGCTTTCTGAAGAGCACGGAGATCTCCGATCCCTTGTGGATTGACAACACAGCGGCGAGGGGCAGAACCGCACTCGTGGCTGGGATTCACCACGCTATCGAGGCGACCGCCCAGGGTGAACCACGATTCGAGCACTGTGCGTATTCGATGAACCGCCCGGCGTCAACCGTTTTCCGGGCACCATTTCGACGGCTCGTCGAATTCGCATCTCTGAAAGAACTCTGAATTTCCCGAGTGGACCATCGGTGGAGCTACTCCACTCGGGCTAACCAGGGTTGGCGAACGCCAGCCGGGTGCGATTTGTACGAATCGTGTACGCGCTTGAAGAATTTTCGATCGGACCGCGCAACTCCGACGAAGGCGAGCGCTCATGTCCGAGCAGGTGCACCCGGATCTCCTCCGATCCACGTTCTCCCGACGTTCACTGCTGCGCACCGGTGGCGGTCTCGCCGCGACGACGGCGCTGCTCGGCACCGGCGCGATGTTCGCCGGACCGGCTTCGGCCGTACTCACCGCGGTGCCGTCGTCCCAGCGGTTCAACCTCACCGAGCCGTCCTACGACGAGTTCCGCAGCAAGATCCTGCACGAGTCGCACCACGTGATGCAGGGTTTCGCCTTCGACAACCAGAACGTGCGCATCTTCATCGTGAACGCCCGCAACGGCGGGACCGGGGACGATCTGTGCATCACCCAGGTCAACTTCTCCGGTGAGATCCAGGGCTCGATGCATCTCAACAACGCCGGGCACGGTGTGTCGATCGGTGTCGAACCGGTGGGCACCGACTCCTACATCTGGATGGAATGCGACTCGAACGGGCCCACCGGTGACGGTCGCGGGACGGCGCTGGCCAGGTTCAAGTTCGTCAACGGTGGCACGCCATCGGTGAAGAAGTTCCTCACCGGCAGCGACACGATCACCTGTGCCACCGATCCGGTCAACAAACGGATGGCGGTTCGCCGCAAGGAAGGCGGCAAGATGTTCATCAGCGTCTACCCGCTCGCTTCCGCCGCCGCCGGGAACTTCAGCGCGCCGCTGGCGCACTTCCCGCAGCCCGCGCTGGCCGAGAACACGGTGACCTTCCAGGGGTACACCATCTACGGCCAGTATCTGTACACATTGGACGGTACGGGCCACGAGAACCCCGCCGACATCAACTCCTACGTCACCTGCATCGACATGAACACCGGCAAGGTGAAGAGCCGCGCGCTGACCAAGGCGGGGAAGTCGCTCGTGTACCGCGAGCCGGAGGGCCTCGGGATCTACCGGAGCCTGGCCGGGGAGACCCGGCTGTACATGGGTTTCGGATCGCGCAGCAGCATGGGCGATGTCAACCGCTACGCGAACCTGTTCTACAAGAACGTCCTCATCGACTGAGACCAGGCAGCCCCCCGCTACTTCGAGGGCGACCGGGCCATCCGGGCCCGCAAGGCCTCGGCGGCTTGCCACGCCTCGTCGATCGGCACGATCCACTCCTCCTGGAGATCGATCTCCCGGTCGTCCACCCGGATGCGCAGGGCGGGCCCGGCGCCGGGCGTGACGGTGTACGCCAGGCCGATTTCGACCTCCTCGCCGCCGGGCAGGTCGATGACCTCGATCTCGGCGATGCCCGGGAACGGGACCGAGGCGTCGTGGTCGTCGTCGAGAGCGCGGCGGACCTCGCGCCGGATCCGCACGGCGACCTCGTCCTGGCGGATCAGGAACCAGCCGTCGGCCTCGTCCCGGAGCGCGAAGGACAGCTCGGCCGTCGCTCCGACGAGGGCATCCTTGGGCGCGGCCAGCACCGAGGCCGACGCGCTCCGCACGGCGAGCCAGGGCACGAGCGAGAGCACGACCACCACCGCGATGGCGATGAGCAGCCGGTTCTCCGCGTCACGCCAGGTCAGCACCGCGACCGCGCCATAGACCCCGGCCACGACCCCGCTGATCGCCGCGACCCGGTTCCAGCGCACGGGCGAGTTCCGCCGGACGTACCCGAACAGGAGCAGGATCAGCGCGAACGCGAGCAACCCCAGCACCGGCAGGATCGAGCCCCTGCTGCGTGGCCCCACGAACGAAACGGCACACAGCGCCACCAACATGATCGGGCCCAGCGACATCGCGATCAGGTACTTGCGCCGGGCACGCGCGAACGCCAGTTCGCTGTCGGGCGCGGATGGTGTGGTCATGCTGTTTCTCCCCCGTGGCCGCGTAACGCCGCGTGACGCTACCAGGGTGGACTCAACCTCGGCCCGCGGTTCAGAGCGCCGTACCGACGTCACCGACATGCGAGACGCCGTGATCGCCGCATCGGTTCTGGACCTCGCCGAGGAGCACCTTCAGCAGTGAGGCGAGCTGGGCCCGTTGCTCTTCGCTCAGCCCGGAAACCAGTTCGAGTTCCCGTTCGAGCACCCGATCGACGGTCTGCTCCACCAAGGCGTGCCCGGCCGAGGTCAGCCTCGCCGGCTCCCTGGTCGTCAGCGAGTACGGCGGCGAGCTGCGCCGGAGCATGCTGAGCAGGTCCAGGGTGGCCGAATCGACGTCGGAGTCGTGGAGGACGCGACGGCGATCCTCACCGAACAACTTGGCCAGCTGCCACATCCGGGTCACGATGCCGATGGACTCGGTCGACGTGCCGGGCACCCGACCAGGTAAGGCTAAAGGTCCGCTTTCAGCGTCGCGTTGGCGTCCTTGACCAGCACCATCACGTCCTGATGGAGATCCCACGCGGCCTCGTCGTACCCGGCGAGGCGCAGGTCGGGCGCCTCCAGCGCGCGTTGCACCGCCCACCCGGGCGAGCTGAGCGAAATGCCGTACCCGTCATTGCCCGCGTAGTCGTTGTAGCCGAAACCGCAGGCCTTGTACGCGGCCAGCACGCGATCGGTGGCACGCGCGTCCAGCCCGTAGTCCTTGCCCGCCTCGGCCCGCATCGCCATCCGGCGGCCGTGCGTGGTGACCACCGCGACACCACCGGGAGCCAGCGCACGCGAGAAGTACCGCAGCAGGGGACCCCAATTCGGGGCATCGAGATGCGTCAGCACCGAACCACACCACAGCAGATCCACCCCGGTGACCTGCTCGATGCGATCGACGTCCGCCGCACCGGCCACCGCCCGCGCCCCGAACGCCTCGGCACAACTGGCCAGCGCCGCCGGGTCCATGTCGCACGCGATCAACTCGGCCGACGGGAAGGCGGCCCGCAGCGAGCGCATCACCCGGCCGTAACCACACCCGAAATCCAGAAGCCGCTTGGGCTCCGGCCGTCCGGTGACCTGCAGCGCGGCGAGCACCGCACGCAACGCGTCCCTGGACACACTCATGTAGTGCCCGAGGTTGTTGCCGGCGAACATGCTGTCGCCGTCGGCGATCCTCGTGCTCACTCCCGCCATGATGCCCGCGACGGTGTCGTCCAGCGTCTCGCTCATCCGCTCCCCTGATAGATCGGTCTCCGGGCCCCGGCCGTCAGTGCCCTTCCGGCTCGGAGCCGATGCGGTACTGCACGGAGCGGCCGTCCGCGTCCCGCACCGGGACCTGTTTGCCTTCGGCGTCCACGATCTTGCCATCGACGATCTTGTCGCCGTTCTCCAGCTGGGAGAAGGCCTTGAGGTCGGAGTAGTCGATCACCCGGCTCGCCGTCGCGAACACCGACGGATCACTGCCCGCCTTGCCCGGCTTCAGATGGTTGAACACCAGGTTCAGCACGACGGCCGTGAGCGCGGCGGCGCTGATCCCCGAATGGAAGATCGTGCCGACCCACGAGGGGAAATGGTGGTAGAAGTCCGGCACCGCGATCGGGACCATGCCCAGCCCGACCGAAGTCGCGACGATGACCAGGTTCAGGTTCCCGTCGTAGTCCACTTTGGACAGTGTCTTGACGCCGGACGCCGCGACCGTGCCGAACAGCACGAGACCGGCGCCGCCCAGGACCGGGTACGGGATCGCGGCGACCACCCGGCCGAGGACCGGGAGCATGCCGAGGACGAGCAGGACCACACCACCGGCGGTCACCACGAACCTGCTCCTGACCCCGGTGATCGCGACCAGGCCGACGTTCTGGGCGAACGCGCTCTGGGTGAACCCGTTGAAGACCGGCGCGATCGCCGAGGACGCCATGTCGGCGCGCAGGCCGTCGCCGATCCGGCGCCTGCCGACCCGCGTGCCGACGATCTCCCCCACCGCGAGGAGGTCGGCCGTGGTCTCGGTGAGGGTCACCAGCACGACGATGGACATCGACACGATCGCGGCGATGTCGAAGGTCGGCGCACCGAAGCTGAACGGAGTCGGCAGCGCGAAGATCGGGCCGTCCCAGACCTTGGAGAAGTCGGCCTTGCCGAGCACGGCCGCCAGTCCGGTGCCCACCACGATCGACAGGAGGATCGAGAGCCGGGAGATCGCCGGGACGGCGACCTTGCTGAGCACCAGCACGATCATCAGGGTCATCGCGGCCAGCCCGATGGTGGAGACCGAGCCGAAGTCCGGCGACTTGTCGTTGTTGCCCATCGCCCATTTGGCCGCGACCGGCATCAGGCTGAGCCCGATCACCGTGATCACCGTCCCGGTGACGACCGGCGGGAAGTACTTCACCAGCCGGGAGAACACCGGCGTGACGAGCAGGCCCAGCAGCGAGGAGGCGATCACCGCGCCGAACACCGCGGGCAGCCCGCCGTCGGCCACGATCGCGGTCATCGTCGCCACCCCGGCGAAGGAAGTGCCCTGGACCAGCGGCAGCCGGGAGCCGAAGAAGGGCACGCCGTACGACTGCAGGATCGTCGCGAGCCCGCCGATGAACAGGCACGACGCGACCAGCACCCCGATCTCGGCGGGTGAGACGCCCGCGGCGCCGCCGATGATCAACGGCGGCGCGATGATCCCGCCGTACATCGTCAGGACGTGCTGGATGCCGTAGGTGAAACTCTTGCCGACCCCGAGCCGTTCGTCCTCGGGCCCGCCCCTCGCGGCCGCTGCGTCCTGCGTCCTCTTCACCATGGATCCGCCTCCCGGTAGAAGCGAGCGATGCCGGGCAATTTCAGTCTGCGGAGGCTAGCTTCCACATAGCAGAATTAGCAAGGACGAATCTGGAGACACAGCCCGGGGCGCGGACGTGCGGGGTGTGCCGCACGGCGCGGCGGGCGGCAGGCTAGTTTGCCCGTGTGAGTCTCCTCGATGACGTGGCCGAACGTGACGGATGGCGATGCTGGGTGTGCGACGAACCTGTCGACCCCGACATGTCGGTGAACGACCCGCGCGGGCCCAGCGTCGACAGCCGGACAGCCGACCGGAAGGCCAAGATCGCCGAGCGGCTCGCGCACCGCGGGTGCAACACCCGCAAGGGCGCGGTCAAGGTCGTCATCGCCTGGCCGGACCGCTTGCACGTGGTCGAACCCGCGCCGCTGATCACCGTCGCCGGACGGCTGGAACGCAAGGGCGGCCGCGAAATGGTGGCCCGCTGCCCGACCAGGCCGGACGCCCAGGAGGCGGCGGACTGGCTGGTGGACCGGTTCTCCCGGCTGGTACCTGGCCTGCCGGTGACCGCAGCCGTCGAACCCGGCGGCGGCCAGTTCCTCGTCATCCTGGCCGCCGGCCGCCGGAAGTAACGCATTCAGCGGACGAAATGCGAGAGAAGACGGTTCCGACCCTGGCGTTTCATCGGTATTTCATCGGCGCTCATTAGCGTTCGGCGGGGAATACGACAGTGGGGAGAAACCGATGAGAAAAGCCGGAGCACGTTTACTCGCGACCGCCGTCCTGTCCATCGTCACCCTGACCAGCGCGATCGCCGGCGCGGGGGCCGCGCAGGCGGCACCCGCCCGGGCGGATGGCGCGTGCGGGCCGGTCATGTTCGTCGTGCCGGGATACCGGGACGGCGGGGCCCAGAAACTCCTGGACCCGGCGCTCGCGCCGGGTGGCGCCGACCCGGTGCGCATCCCGTATCCGAACAGCGAAGCGGACATCAACCTCTACACCGACGTCGACGCCGGCGTCGCCAACCTCAGAACCGCGCTCTACAACCTCTATGTCACCTACGGCTGCGATCTCGACACCAAGGTGTACATCGTCGGGTTCAGCCTCGGCGCCCTCGTCGCGGGCACCGTGCTGGAGACCGAGCCGCCCGGACGGAACGTCCAGGGGGTGCTGTTCGCCGACGGCAGGCGGCAGCCCGGCGAGTCGAACTGGCCGGGTGACCCCGGCGGACTGATCGGGCACCTGCCCGTCCCCGGGCCCGGCGGCGTCGGTTTCCGGCCGCTGGACTCGTTCCGCTACCCGACGCTGAGCCTGTGCAACGGCCCCAATTCGGGCGGTGGCGCGGACTTGATCTGCTTCGGCGGCACCAATCTGGACAGCTACTTCAGCTCGCACCCCTTCTACAGCTTCGAAGTGGGCAACGAGCTGAACATCCACGGCGAAGGCCCGTACCCGAACAACCTGCGCAACCGCGTCATCCCGTAACCCGGCGCCGGTGCGCCGGCAGGGCACGCTCTGCCGGCGCACTCAGCCAGCTGCTCAATCAGCGAGGTTGCGTGGCCCTCCGAGGTCCTGCCCGTGGGGACAGGACGGTCCGGACCTTCGGGCAACTCTTCGCCGCACAGCCCTCTCGA
Organism: Amycolatopsis speibonae; assembly: GCF_042647925.1. Taxonomy (NCBI): domain Bacteria; kingdom Bacillati; phylum Actinomycetota; class Actinomycetes; order Pseudonocardiales; family Pseudonocardiaceae; genus Amycolatopsis; species Amycolatopsis speibonae. The sequence continues at coordinate 146,993 of NZ_JBHRWK010000047.1, read as the reverse complement.
AGCAACCCGATTCCGGTCCCGGCGTCTTCCGGACACAGCTTCGACAAAGGTCGCGAGAGGGGCGCCGAAATGAAATTCACCGCGAAGAAGACAATCAAAATGGCCATCGTGGGCGGGGCTGTCGCCGCCACCGCACTCCTTTCCGCGTGCAGCGGAAACAATGTGGCGGGAATCGGTTCTCCCGTGAAGAACGCGGCGGAGACGGCGTTCGCCGAGCAGGTGCCGGAAGGCGGTGGCCAGGGGGCGGCCACCGGCGGTTCCGGGGCCGGTGCCGCGTCGAACGGCGACGTCAACTGCAGTCTGCACGGCGGCCAGGTCGGCGCGCCGGGACGGCAGCGGATGGACCTGATCGCGGTGGCCGCCACCGACGGCACCACGCCGGGCTGCACCGAGGCGTACAACGTGATCACCGAGTACTTCCAGAAGCTGCCGCAGGCCGAAGGCCCCGGCGAGCGGGTGCTCGACGTCCAGGGCCGCTGGACCTGCGCCCGCCAGGCGGATGCCGCGGGCAGCCAGGGCGCCGTGGTCTGCGGCGTGCCCAACGACTCCCTGCAGCTGGAGACCCGGCCCGCGGGCGGCACCGGGAAGGCACCCGACCAGCAGGTCCGCAAGTTCCCGAACAGCACCCAGTCGGTGCAGTTCACCGGCTACGACGCCGGGGTGCGGATGGTCCGCTTCCAGCTGATCACCCGCCAGGGCACCGAGACCGCGCCGGTCGACGGCAGGACCTACCGGCTCCCGCTGCAGAAGGGCGGCAAGGTGTTCAGCGCGGCCACCCTGTGCCCCGCCGAATCGGTCACCATCGACGACCAGGGCTACGGAAACCGGCCGTGCGGCCAGGAACAGCTGATCCAGCAGCTGAAGGACGGCAACCCCGTGCTCGCGCAGATCAGCGTGAACGGCGACGACCGGATCGCCACGGTCAAGGAGATCTACCACCCCTGAGCCGGGGAAACCACGAGCAGGCAGCCGGAATTCCTCCCGACTGCCTGCTCACTCTCGGTTCGCTCACTTGGTCACTTGAGGTGATCCTTTCCCCGGAGCTCCCGAACGACGACAGCCCAGGCCTACCCTGAAACCAGTCACACCGGCGTCGACCTTCCTCAACGGTGGCAACAACTCGCCGTCACCCAGCGGGTCGTGCTGCTGCTGATCGGCCGCGACCTCGTCGCCGGGGACACCGCGCTCGACCGCGACGGCGCGTTGCCCGCGCGAGTGACCCCCCGCCTCGCGGGATCCGGATCACTGGCCGCCGGAATCGTCGCGTTCCGCTCCGGAAACCGCCATCAGCCGCCAGCCGCCCGCCGCCCGCGCTGTCGCCGTCACCAGGTGACGGGAAATTCCCGCGCCGTATAGAAAATCGCGTTCTCGTCGTACACGAGCTCATTCGGCGGGGTCGCCGGTTTCAGGGTCGGTACGCGCCGGAAAAGCGTGCTGAAGACGACCTGGAGCTCCACTCTGGCAAGCGGGGCACCCAAGCACAGGTGCCTGCCGTAGCCGAAAGCGAGATGGTGGCGGGCGTCGCGTCGGACGTCGAGCGCGTCGGGCTCCGGAAAGGCGGAGTGGTCCCGGTTGGCGGTGCTCTTCACCGCGATGATGCCGTCGCCTGCCCGGATGCGCCTTCCGCCGATCTCCAGGTCTTCCCGCGCGACACGGCGGGCTTCGGTGTGGGTGATGGACAAGTAGCGCAGGAGTTCTTCCACCGCACCGGCCACCACCGCCGGATCGTCGCCGTCCCGGAGCACGCGGAGCTGATCGGGGTGGGTCAGGAGCGCGATCGTGCCCAGCGTGATCATGCCCGCGATGGTGTCGTGCCCGGCCACCAGGAGAAGCTGCCCGAGCGTGGCGATCTCGCGGGAGGTCATCGCGCCGGTCCGGAACCGCTCGACGGCCAGCATGCTGAACAGGTCGTCACCGGGCCGGGCGTCCTTCCGTGCCACCAGGTCTTCCAGATAGGCGTTCAGCTGCTCGCCCGCCGCGAGGGCCTGTCCGGGGTCGCTTTCGTCCATGACGAGCGTGCGCGCGACTTCCTGGAAGAAGGCGCGGTCGGCGTAAGGCACGCCGAGCAGTTCGCAGATCACCCGCGAGGGGACCGGCAGCGCGAAGGCCTCGATCAGATCCACGGGCCGGGGGCCGGCGAGCAGTTCGCCGAGGAGGTCGTCGACGATCAGCTGGATCCGGGGCCGCAGAGCCGCCATCTTCTTGACGGTGAATTCCGGCGTCAGCAACCGTCGCTGGACGGTGTGATCCGGCGCGTCCATCTGCATCAGCGTTTTCATCCGCGTATCGCGGGTCTTGCTCACCGCGTTGGTGTGCGGGAACCCGGGCTGGGTGGCATCGACGCTGACGCGCGGGTCGGCCAGCACCGCGCGCACGTCCTCGTGACGCGTGATCAGCCACGGCGTACTGCCGTCCCACAGCCGCACGCGCGACACCGGATCGCCTTCGGCCAGCCGGGTCAGTTCCGGCGCCGGATCGAGCGGGCGATCCGCCGCGCGGGCCATCGGAAACGACAGCGTCGCCGTTTTGTCGTCGGTCATCGAATCTCCTCGTCTCGGCCGTTCCTGTCTCGTGCGCAGCATGCCGGTGCCGCAGACCTCGGTAATCGGACAAAAGGGATGTGATCTGTGTCATATTCTTGCGCAGGGAGGCGGGCGGACTTGTCGTTCGCGGGCGGGTCGGGTTGGCCGTGAGTGGCGTTTCGGGTTAGAACGGACCGGTATTTGTCTACCTACTGCTGACCTGCACGAAGGTGGCGATCGGGTGCCCGGCACAAGCTCCACCTCACACCGAGACAAAGCAGGGTGCTGCCGACGAAAGGTCAGGAACGTCCTTCAACAACAAGACCAAGTGTGGAGGATTCAGGACATCCAACGTCCCGAATCCTCCACACTCGACCGCCTGCCACACCAGTGGGTAGCTAAAGGAAGGTCCGTTAGAGCCCGAAACGCCATTCACGACCATCCGGACCGACGCCTCGCTGCCACGCTGATGTCGCGCACCCGACACGTTTGCTCTATCTCCCAAGAGAAGGTGCACCATGGACAGCGAGGGGGCCGACTTGCCGCAAGGGACAGACCAGGGAAATCCGTCTCCCCGGGACATCGTGCGCGCCTGCCTGATCGAGTCCGCGACACGCCGCACGATCACCGAGGACACCTCGACGTCGATCGAGTTCTTCACCGGGCTTTTGCGGACAGCACAGGAGAACGGGGACGTGGCCGCCGACCGCGATCCGGTCCACGAGGCGCATCTGCTGTGGAGCATGACCGGTTCTCCACAGGCGTCGGCCGCCCTCGACTATCACCTGGACCGTTTGTTCCGGCCACGCCCGAAAATCGCCGTCGTGGTGGTGGACTGCCCGGACCCGCGGGCCCTCGCCCCCTTCTACGAGGCGCTCCTGGGCGTGAGCCGGACCAGGGACGGCGCGGACCACGTGCGCCTCGCGCTGGGCGGCGACCAGCCGGAACTCGCCCTCCATCGCACCGATCGCCACGTCCGTCCGGACTGGAAGTCCGGCGAGCCCGCACAACAGGTACACCTGGATCTGCTCGTGGCCGACTTGGACGAAGCGGAGCGGGAAGTACTCGCCCTCGGAGGACTCCTCCTCGACGGTTCCGACAAGCCCATCGGCTACCGCGTGTACGCCGATCCGGTCGGGCATCCGTTCTGCTTGGTCACCCCCGAAGGGCTGGGCTGACCGACCGCCACGTCGTCAGCCGAGCCCGAGTACGCCCCGCAGAACCCGGCGGAGTTCGTCCCGGTGCCCGACGTTCACGAGATGTGTCAACGGGGAACGTGCGACGAAGGTGACCCACGGGTCTCCCGGGCCGGTCCGCGCGTCGGTGATCCTGTCGGCGGCGCGGCCCGTCCCGCCCAGGACGACGATCGGGATGCCGCGGAGAAGGCTGTGCGCGACGTCGCCGAGCGTCACCTCTCCCCCGTTGACGACGAGCGTGGCCACGGGCGCTTCGTTCGCGATCACGCCGGCCACGTCGAACAGCCAAGGCGATTCGTCGCCCCATTTCTCGCCCGGCACCGACACCAGATGCGTGTGATGCGGTTCCAGGACCGCCGAGCCCAAAGTCCCTTGGGCGGCCACTCCGACAAGCGGGAATTCCGCGCGCAGGGCGGCTCGGGCCAGGCCCAGCGCGCGCATCACCCCGGCATCGGTACCGCCGTCGACGACCGCGATCCCCGCCGCGGCCACGAACGGGATCACGACTTCCCGAAGCACCGCGTCACTCGTTTCGCGGTGCGCCTCGGACATCCCGGAGGCGCCGCCCACGACCACCAAGACCCCGGCGCCACCGGGGAAACCGGCTTGCCCCAGCACTTCGGGCAAGCCGGCGAGGCTGTCCACGGAAACGTGGTCCACGCTCTCGCATCCTACCGGCCCGGTCACCATTCGATGCCGAGCGCGGCCACCCGCCGCCGCTGGAGATCGGTCGCGATGGAGGTGCCCTCCGAGAGAGTCCGCAGCACCGACACCGCCGCTTCGGCCGCGGCGCGGCGATCCGTTTCGTCGCTGTCGGACCGGAACAGGAGTTCGGCGTGCCGCAGCCGCGCCTCGGCCACCGCGGGCCGGAACCGGCCCGGTGACGCCCTGGCCACCCGGTCGAAGAGTTCCACCGCCCGATGCGATTCGTCGAGGGCTTCCCGGACGCGGTCCGTCTCGGCCAGCCTCGCGGAGTGACACTCGTGGGCACTCGCCAGCAGGTGCTGATGCGCCCACGGGTTCACCTCCGTCAGCTGACGGCAGTGCTTCACCGCCTTCTCGGCCTGGGCCAGTGCCTCGGTGTGGGCGCCGGAGGCGGCCAGGGCGTCACTGAGCACCGGCAGCGCCGCGGCGAGATCGGGCCGGTAGTTCAGGTCGTTGTCCACCAGGCGGGTCAGGATGTCGACGGCTCTGCGCGCGTCGGCGAGCGCCGGTGCGCCGTGGTCGCCGCGGATCTCGATCTTCCGGGCGGCCAGGTTGGCGAGTGCGGTCCCCGAATTGACCCCGACCGTCGACTCCTTGAGCTCCCGCACGCGCCGCTCGGCCTCCGCGGCGAGTTCGTAGGCTTTCCGGGTTTCGCCGAGTTCTCCGTGGATCCGGCTGCAGGTGATGAGCGCTTCGCACAGGGCGTCGGCGTGTTTCACCGCCTTGGCGGCGTACTGCCATCGGTAGCCCTCCACGGCTTGCGTCACGGCGGCTTGCGCGGCCCGCAGGTACCCGGCGCGATGCTGGGCGACGCCGAGCCGCAGCTGGAGCGCCGGGTCGGTGCGCGCCGTCCGCCGGAGCGCGTTGTTCACCAGGAGGGTTTCGAGCCGGAGGATGGCCTGATCGAGGCTGACGTCGCAGGCCGAGGGCGCGGGCAGCGCCGAGCGGATCCGGTCGAGCAGGGCGAGATCCATGACTTCGTCCTCGGCGAGCCCGACGACCGCGCCCAGGCCCTCCCCGCCGTGACGGCAGGCGAAGCCCGGGTCTTCCTGCAGCAACGGTTTCACCCAGCCGAGATAGAACGGGTACGAGTCCGTCGAGAGCCGGGCGAGCATCACCAGGGCGTTGGCCATCGCGGTGCTCATGCCGTCGTTCCGCTCGCCCGTGGCGGGCAGCCTGCTCAGCAGGCCCGCCGCCCAGGCCGCGTCCGGCTCGCCGAGCTCCGCGTGGCTCCCGCTCAGCGAGTGCTGGACGAGCGCGTCGGCCAGCTGCGGCGGGCCGGGGCGGGGAAGGAACCCGTTCTCACCGGGATAGAACGAGCGATACCGGTCGGAGAGCGCGGTCCACTCGGCCGGTTCCCGGATGAGTCCGTGGTCGAGCGCGAGCTTCTGCGCCACCTGGTGCGTGCAGGGTCCGACCAGTGCCGTGACGAAGCACAGCCGGGAGAGGACGGCATCGGTCTCGCCCGGGGTCTCCCCCCGCCGGTACCGCGCCTCGTGGTCGAGTACCGCGACGACCGCCCGCCGGGCGTCGGGCAGTGTCCCGGCCGACGGGGCGAGCACGGCGGCGACCGCGATCAACGGGACTTCCGCGACGGAGAGCTTGCTGACGGCCGGTCTCGCCGGAGCAGGCCGAGGCGCGTCGGGAAGCTCCTCCCGCATGACGTCGAGACAGCGCGCGAACACCATCTCCGGGGTCGGGTCGAGGACGTCCCTCGTGGCGATGACCTTGCGCGTCGCGTAGACCCGCCGCTGGGCCCACCGGGTGTGGCATTCCTGCCACCACGCGCCCGCGGTGGGGGCCATGGTGAGCACGCGGAGCGGTCCCGAGGCGGCCCGCTGGAGCACGTCGACCAGGCCGACCAGGTGCTGCGGATGCCACGTGTCGGCGCGGTCCACCACGACGAGGATGCCGTGCGGGCCGCCGGGCAGCTGTTCGATCAGCGACGGCGCGGTTTCGGGGTCCTGCCGCGCGCGGAAGACCGTCCAGTCCGCGGCTTCGCATTCGGCGGCGAACCGGTCGGCGAGCTGGATGCGGGTCGCGTGGTCTCCCCCGCTCAGCAACATGACCGCGGCGGCCATGGTCCCCTGCTGCCACGTCCGCAGTTCCTGGTGGACGTACGGCCGGGACGTCGCCGCCCGCAGCGCCCGGTTCAGCAGGACCGAGGGCTGCCCGCGGCGCGGGGCGGGGCTGTCGCGGTAGCTGACGGGCTGGAGCCAGTAAGAGCCGCCACGCCCTTCGGCCACCGCGATGGTCACCAGCACCGGGGAGGCCTGCACGGTCGTGCCGACCGGCCGGGGGACCTCGAAGCAGTCGCCGTCGACGGTGTGGACGACGACCTCGCGGCCCGCCGACCGATGCCGCCGGGGCGGACCGCCGCTCACGTCGTACCACCGGCCGGGAAGGCCCGGCGAACTGATCTTCAGCATCAAGGGGGTGACGTCGTGCGCTTCGATGCAGAGGGTGGCGCCCTCCACGGTCCCCCCGACCAGCAGGTCGTCACCGTCCCAGCGCAGGGCGATCCGCCGGTCCGGGAACTCGCGGGCCACCGGTCCGAGCAGGGTCCGCACCCGGCGGCCCGCCAGTTCCGCGCCGCTGTCGTCCGCAAGCAGGTCGGCCGACAGCAGGTCTTCGACACAGGGTGCGGGAATCACGTCGTACGGGCGTTTGGCTTTCGCCATCAGCGTGAGATGCCACGCCTCTTCGCGTTCGAGGAGCGGCGCGGGCAGCCTGCGGCGGGCTTCGATCACCCAGTCCGCGAGCGGGTCGTTCTCCCCGTCCGCCAGGGACCGCAGGGGCCGGTAGAGCATCTTCGCCGCCCGGTTCAGCCCGGTGGCCGAGTCCGAGAAAGCCAGCCAGGTGACGCTTTCCTCCAGCCGCAGCGCGGAGGGCAGCGAGCGGTGCACCGCCGCGACGACCCCGCGGAGACGGCGGATCGGGTCACCCGCGGCCGCCCGGCTCAGGCGGCCCGCCAGCGCCTCGCGCAGGCCGGGCAACAGTTCCTCGGCCAGCAGCACCGTGTCCGGCTGCCGCCTGCCGATCCAGGCGCTGAACCAGAAGTCGGCCTCCGCCCCCACGTCGAGCGACGTCAGCACGCCCAGCCGGACGGCGCGGACGAGTTCCGGTTCGATCGTGGCCGCGATGCTCAGGGCGACCGCGAGTTCCACGTCGCCGGGCCAAGGTTCTTCCTCGAGCGCCTCGTCGAGAAGCTCCGTGAGCTCGGTCATCGCGTGCCCGCGCCGACGACACCGCGCACGGCGGCCGCGGTCGTCGTGCGGTCCCAGGACAGGGTGGGCATGAGCCGGGTCAGCCAGCCCGGGATCCGGTTCTCCGGGAAAGGCAGCAGTGCCACGGGGGAAACGTCCCGCTCGCGCCACCGGTCGACGAGCCGGCGCCAGGCCCGGCGATCGCAGAAGGCATGCGAGAGGGTGTCGAACCCCGAGACGACCAAGACCCGCGTTCCCGGCGGGCAGCGGAGTTCGAGGGCCGGATCGGGGAGGCTGGCGAAGAACCACGTCACCGCCGTGGTCCGGCCGGTGAGCGCCCGGACGGCGGCGATCAGCTCGGTCTGATCCCGCTGGAACGGTGCCATCGCTTCTCCCCTGTCGAGCAGCAGCCGGACACCGAATCGCGTGGTGGGCACGGGACGGCGCGGGAGCGCGCCGACCGGCCGGTTGGCGCAGATCCGGTCGATCAGCGCGGGGAGATCGATGTCCCCGCAGCGTTCGGGCCTGCTCAGCGCGGCCTGGAGGATGTCGCGCGCGGTGCGCTGGGCGAGCAGGGGTTCGTGCGGCAGTGAGGTGGGAGGCGGCTCGTATCCGGGCTGCTGGAGCCAGATCGCGTCGTGCCAGGGCGGCGGCTGATCGCCGAGATCCCGGTAGGTCGTGCGCAGCCTGGCCATATATCCCTGCGAGCCGGTGGCTTCCGGTGCGGCGACGGTGTGGTTCGCGTCCCGCGCGGGAACCTGCGTGGGTTCGGAGCCTTCGGACCGGGCACCGGAGGGGGAACCGCCGGGGACCGGACAGGTCGCCGCGTCCGCGGCGGCGTCCTCCCGGTCTCCCCGCGACGGATCGGACGCGGGGCCGGAGGTGGGCAGGCCCAGGAGTTCCTTGATCCCGGCCACGTCGGCGGCTTCCGGGGCGAGAAGACGCACCGCGCGGACGAAGTCGCCCCACCAGACCTCGCTCATCGGGGTTCGCCGGCGGGCTTGTCCGGATCCTTGTCGAAGATCATGCCGATCAGTCCGGTGAAATCGTCGCGGACATCGTCCGGCAGCCGGACGCAGGCGCGGACGGCGTCGAGGAATTCGGCCGTGCTCGGGGCCCGCCGGTGCTTGACCTTGGCCGCGGCCTTCGCCGCGGCCAGCCGGTCGAGCAGCAGGCCGATCAGCTCCTCCGGCGCCCGCACCAGACCGTCACGCACGAGGTGCCGCTCGACGATCCGGCGGAGGTCGGCCTCGTCGTGTCCTGGCAGGCGATGCACCACACAACGGCGTTCGAAGGCCGGCGGCAGATCGCGTTCCCGGTTCGACGTGACGACGATGATGCTCCGGGCCTCGCCGCGTTCGGTCACTTCGAGGCCGCCCGTCACGTCGGACACCGTGAACCTGCGGTCGGCGAGTGGCGACAGCAGACCGTTGGGCAGGTCGGGATCGGCCTTGTCGATCTCGTCGATCAGCAGCACGGCGGGCCGGTCCCGGTGGGTCTCGTTCCAGTCCCGCACCGGTTCCTCGGCGCGTTTGATCCCCAGCGCGGACTTCCGGTCGAACGCCCACCAGAACACGCCCGGCACGACGTAGTCGCTGTCGGGCGGGAGAGCGGCCTGGCCGCCACGGGCCTGGGCGTCGCCCAGTCTGCGGACGCTGTCGAACGACCACAGGAGATCCCGCGCCTGGGTGCGGGCGGTCGTCACGTGTTCGTAGTAGCGGTACCCCTCCGTCGCGGCGATGTACCGGGCCAGGCTCGACTTCCCGGAACCGGGATCGCCGTACAGCAGCAATGGCCGTTCGGTGGCTTGAGCGACCCTGACGGCGAGCCGCAGCCGGGGCGACGGCAGATAACGCAGGCCCGCCTCGCTCAGGGAGTTTTCGGTCAGGTGGCCGGTCATCGGACTCCCCGCTTCTTCAGGTCGCTCTCGATACGGATCATCGTGGACTCGGCTTCCTTCTGCCGCTGCACCGGAACCAGCGGGATCGGGAGGTACCGGGCGCCCAGCCGGGCCGAAAGACCGGCGTCGAGCGGCAACTTCGTGCTCAACGCCAGGACGACGATGACCTTCCGGCACCGGTTGTGGATCTCCCGGACGGCGTCGATGGTGGGGTGCAGGGAATCCGCCACCGTCAGGACGTACTGGGGCTCGTCCTGCTCGCATTCGGTCCCGGCCCCGTGCACACAGGCCAGTTTCATCGCCGGGCTGTCCCCTTCTTCGTCGTCGAAATCCAGGAACAGCCGGGCGACCTGGGCCGCGATCGCGTTCCGCCCGCCGTTGGCGATCGGGTCGAACTCGACGAAGTGGTACCCGCTGCGGCAGTGGAACGCGCGGGCGAGGTAGTCCTTGGCCAGCTGTTTGCGCGTGGAGTTCTTGTGGCTCGTGATCGCCGGGATCCGCGGCGAATCCCCCGTCACCCGGAGTTCGACGGCCTCGTCGAAGGTGAGCCAGGTCGGCGCGATGATCGCGACGAGCCTGCGGTCCGGCACTTCGGCCAGGCTCAGCTTGGAGACCGCGGCCGCCACCTGCTTGCTGAGCTGCGCGCGGATCAGGAGTTCCGCCAGCCGTTCCCGGGTCTGTAACCGGACTGCGCCGGTGGTGTGCACCTCGGCGAGTTCCGGGAAATGGAGCCCGATCAGCTCGTCGGCTTCGCGGTCGTTCATGGTGAACAAGCCGGCGAGTTCTTTGATGGTCCGGTATTCCTCCCGGCTCCCGGTGTCGAGCGAGGGCAGCTGACCCGCGATCCACGTCAGGGCGGCGCTGACGCTCTCGCTGATTTTCCCGTCTTCTTCGCTTTCCTGGACTTCCAGGACCTGGAAGTCCAGGAGGTCGCTGAAATGGCGGTAGTCGGGATTTTCGTCCAGCTCTCGCTTGGTGATCCCGATCAACACGGCGAAGATCTCCTTGTGCTGCGCGGAGGCCCTGAGCCAGTTGTATTCACGAGCGGGCCATTCCTTGACGACGGCCTTCGCGTCGAGGAGCAGTACCCCGAAGTCGGCCGCCCTCAGCCAGTATTCGATCTCGGGCCGCCATTCGGTGCCGGCACCGATCGACTTGTCGGTCCAGACGGTGTAGTTCGGGCCGAACGCTCCTTCGAGATCGCGGAGAAGGCGTGCGGCCACGCCCTTGGTCTTGCCCGCGCTGTGACTGACGAAGATCCGCCAGAGTGATTCGTGGTTCATGGTTCACTGGTCTTTCTCCGGGGTTTCCGACCCGAGCCTGCGCAACCAGCTCTCGTTCTGCCGGGAGAGCACTCGCTCGCACGCGACGACGAATTCTTGGTCGGTCAACGACTTCCGGTCGGCCACCAGTTCTTCGAGCAGGTCGGCCGTGGCGCGGTATTCCGCCACCAGGAACTCGTATTCGGCCTGGGCGGAATGGGCGGCGAGGGCGGCGGCCACGGTGGTGACCACGCCGATCCAGGCGGTCAGCGAGTCGACGTGGACCACACTCGCGAAGGCGAGCAAGGCCGTCGCCACGGCGCCGAGGGTTATCTCAAGGGCGCGATAGCCGCCCAGCGTCTTCACGTACTGGTCGGCTTTGCCGCGGAAGTACGAGATCTGTCCCTTGCCACCGGCGAGTCGCGAAAGGACATACGAATCGACACTGCCGACCTTGGGCAAGGGCTCCAGGGCCTTGACGACGGTCCCGTTCGTCAAGTGGTTGCCCGCCTTGTCGCACAAGGCGTTCGCGTCGTCGAGCAGCCGACGGCCGGCGGTCCCGTGGTAGGGCGCGACACCGGCGAGGTACAGGAAGACCTGGGCTTTGAGGCCTTCCGAGACCGACCGGGCGGTGGCCCAGTCACTCGGCGAGGTGGTGACCATCCGGCCGCGGGCGAAGGAGCCCGCCCCGACGGCCAGCGCGGCGAGCACCGCCAGCGTGGTGGCGGCCGGCCGCGAGACCGCCGAGAGCTGCGCCGCCGCGGTGCCCGCCACCGCCCCGACCAGCAGCGCGACGAGGACGGCCCGCCGGCTGCGTTCGACCTGGGCCTTCCCCTTGTCGGCGGTCAGGGACCAGAGTTTCTGCTTTTTCCAGACGATCCCCACGGGATCGAGCGGTGCGTTCACGTCCACAGGACCACCACGATCGTGCCCAATCCGATGAGCAGGCCCAGCGTGACGAGGACGATCGCCAGTACGAGCACCGACCACGTGATCTTGAGGATGGGGCCGATCCCGCTCAGGACGGCGTGAAGCCGCCCGATTCGCGTCGTCGGTGAAAGCTGTCGCGCGGTGCGGCGCTTGCTCACGGCCTTGTCGACGTAGATGGCCTGGTTGCCCTTGTCGAGCCACTCCGTCAGACCGCGCGCGATCTCGTCCTGGATCGCCTTGTCGTCGGCGGTCCCGACGAGCAGGTCCAAAATGGCCTGGAAGCAGAGGTCCTTTTCGGGCTGGGGCAGGTCACGGAGGATCTCGTCGAGACGGGGACCCTGCCATTTGTGCCAGATCCGCCATCGCTCGTCGACCGACAGCGAAACCCGGCCGTTGCCCGGGATCGCCGCGGCGAGCTCCTTCGCGTTCCGTGCGTTCATGATCCGATGCCACGTCGGATCGGGCGGTGGCGCGACGACGGGCGGTGGCGCCGATTCGGAGGCGGCCTCGTAGGTCGAAGACGAACCGGGCAGCCCCTGCCGAGGCCGGCTGAGAGGCTCGTGCAGCACCGTGGTGATGGCTACGGTGGGCCGCCGGCCGTATTCCACGGTGTCGTATTCCACAGTGTCGTGTTCCACGGTGACGGACTCCGGTTCGTCGATTTCCGGGACGGGTTGCTCGGCCGGGTCGGGCAGCGTGCCGTGGACACCGCCCCGGGCCTCGTCGTCTTCCGTGGGCGGCTCGGTGGGCGCCACGGTGGCCGCCGGTGCTTCCAGGGCCAGATTCAGCCTGCGCGAGGCGAACTGGGCGAACCGGTCGGAGAAATCCTCGGCGCGCCCGGTGTGCTTGCCGATCTCGTCGCACAACTCGACCCAGTCGCGCACTCTCCGATGCTGATCGGCGTTCCCGGAATGCCAGATCTCACGCAGGCTGCCGTACAGCCAGGCAGCGACCTGCTGGTGCACCGCGCCCGTCGGCAGCGCTTCGCCGAGGTCGGCGACGACGCGGTCGCCGGATCCGCTCGCCATCTTGTCCGGCAGCCGCCGCAGGAAGACGAACTGGAGCGACCGATGGGGGACGAAACCGTCCTCGAAACTGGAAAAGGTCCACGGCCGGGGCCGTCGTCCCACCGCCGTGGCGAGTTCCTTGACCGCCTGCAGCGCGGCGGGCACCAGTTCGGTGTCGATCCCCGCGACGTCGAGTGCTTGGCGCGGGTACCGGCAGACCAGCGCCAGCAGCCCGATCAGCTGCTCCCGTGGGATGTCCGCGGAGCGGCGGAGCAGCTTTATCCGGTTGCGCGTCGCCCATTCGGTGAAGGACGCGGGATCACTCGGCCGCAGGACGTCGTTGGAGTCCTCGGGCTGCAGCCAGCCGCGCCAGCAGGTGGCGGGGAGCGCGATCTCGTCCAGCGCGGAGACCGGGCCGACGACCGCGTGGCAGAAGTTCCGGCCGATCCCCGACCCACCGGCGAGGCGGCGGAGCACCGCCGCCTGCCCGTCCTCGAGATGGGTGTAGGTGAAGGCTTCTTCCGGCGGGGTTCCCGTACCGTCCTTCAGCCGGTAGTGCGGCGCGAGCTGGTCACCCCACCACGCCTTGAGCGGTCCGGCGTTGGAGCTGGCGTCCATCGAGCTGTTGACGATGCTCATGCCGACGGCGCGGTCCTCGCGCACCAGCACGTGGTGGACGACCTGGCCCGCCACGATTTCGCCGGTCATCGGCCGACCCGCTCGGCTTCGGCCCCGTCGAGCACGTCGGTCATCGCCAGCAAGGCCAGGATGGGCTGCAGCACGCGCATCGGCCGGACGCCGCGGGGGTACAGCTCCCGGCCGCTGTCCTCTTCCGTCGTCGCCGAACCTCCGGTCGCGGAGACGAAATGCAGGGTGCACCGCGAGAACCGTTCGGCCACTTCGAGCATGGGTTTCGCCTGATAGCGCTCCAGCACGGCGTAGACGTCCCGGCTCTCCGCCCGGAATTCCCCGGCCCGGAGCTCGCCCGACACGTCCTCACGCCGTAACCAGTGGTCGACCGGATAGTCGTACCGCAGTTCGTCGGCCTTGGTCAGCGCGATCGCCGCCGGCACCCGGCTGCCGTCCGCTTTCCCGTGCAGGCGGGCGATCGCGCCGGCGAACGCGCGGTTGTCCTGTTGGGAGGCCTTGAGGTCACGCGTGCTCTTCGCGTTCGGCCGCCACAGCGGCAATCCCCGCGCCGGGTCGTCGACGAACAGCAGCGCGTCCGCCCCCAGCACGAACTGCGCCCGCCGCTCGCTGGTCATCCCCCGTTCGACGAAATCCTCGCCCTGGACGTCGAAGAAGATCAGCGGCCGGGTGGGTTTGCCCGGACGGCGGACCAGCAGATAGCTGGTGAACGACCAGTGGTCGGCGTCGGTCGCGCCCAGCACGTCGCCCCGGCGGAGCCTTTCCATCTCCTGCGCCGACTTCTCGTGCTGGATCTTGTCGGCGACCTCGAAGGTCAGGTCGTGCTCGTGGAGGCCGCCCCGGAGCATTTCCGACAGCATCGTGATGAGCAGATGGGTCTTGCCCGACGTGCTCCGGCCGACGACCCCGATGACGATCGGCGCGCCGTAGTCGTCGTGCACGGCGGGCAGGTAGTGCGTCGGAGTGCCGTCCTGAGACGGATTCGGGCAGCGGACGTAGGCGCGTGTCCTCGCGTACTGGTACTTGTCCGGATTGGTCTGCCGGGACAGGTCGAGGGCTTCCCAGACGAGCTGCTGCTCCCGGACCGTCGGCCGGAAGAGCTGTTCCGGCCAGGGAATCCGGTCGACGCAGATCGGGCACAGCACGATCCGCCGGGCAACGGGCCTCGGTTCGGGGGGTTTCGGGGCGGAGGGTTTCGGGGCGGGAAGTTCCGGAAGGCGGAGGTGCGGGACAGGGGGTTGGGGTTCGGGGAGATCCGGTTCGGTCATGCGCTCATCACCAGCCAGATCGCGAGCCCGATGAGCATCGCCGCGCCGACCGCGACCGCGACGAAAGCGGGGATCCTCCGCTCGGGCGGGTCCGGTGGCGGCTCGGGCGGGACCGGCGGCGCGGTGATCACGGGGAATTCGTCGGTCGCGACGGGGTATCGCGTGTCGAAGGCGTGCCAGCCCCGGCGCAGCGCGTGGTCGACGTCGATGGGATCCGGCAGTTCGGCGTGGGCCCGCATGGCGCGGACGACCTGTTCGGCGGACGGGCGGCCCGCGGCCTCGATCGCGAAGGTGCCCCGCAGTTCGGTGTCCAGCCGCTTCTCCAGTTCGGTGGGGGCGGCCAGTTCCGCTTCCGTGGGCGGGCGGCCTTCGAGCCGTTCGAAGTAGGCGACCCCGGCGGCCCGGATGTCGTCGGCGGGATCGGCGGGACCGGCGGGCAGCGCCCGGTTCGCCAGCGTGATCGGACGGGACCGTGGCTGCTCACGCCGTCCGGCGGAGTGCTCGAAACCCAGCAGCTGGAAGCTGTCGGCACGCCAGCAGAGCGTGCCGAGCCGCACCGCGCCGTGGACCAGGTCCACCGCGTGCACCGCGGCCAGCGCGCGGAACAGCCCCTCCCGGAACTTCCGCCGTTCGCTGACCATCAGGATGCGGCGCTGCTCGCCGCCGTCGGTCTCCGCGGCCTGGATGCTCGCCATCAGCACGAAGGGCTCGACGGCGTCGAAGTTGTAGCCGACCAGATGCGGCAGTTCCGCGGGATAGTCGTGCGCGTACCGGGCCCACAGCCGCACGAGCGCCCGGATCTCGTTGTCCAGCTGGCGTTCGGCGATCACGAGGTCTTCCGCGCCCCGCATTTCGGCGGGCAGACGCTTGCGCAGCAGGCGATCCTCGCCGGTCGTCTCGACCACGTCGATCCGGAGCAGGGAGGTCGTGTTGGCCACGTCCGCCACCGGCCGCACGCGCCAGCTGCCCGGATCGCCCAGCGGGGTCATCCCGGTCAGTTCCCCGTACTCGTCGTCGTCCATGTTCATGTCTCCTCCGGCTGGATGTCTTCCGCCTGGCGGACGTACTTGGTGAAAAGCGGGACCAGCCGGAGCACGCCGACCGCGTTGCCGCCGGGGCGGAGCAGTTCGTAGTCCGGGTTGAGCTCCGGATCGGGCAGGTCGGGCGGGGCGAAGTGCACCATCGTCACGTTGTCGAACGACAGGAGCCGGAGGTCGCGGGACCGGCACAGCTGCGGGAGGGGGCTGCGTGGCCCGGCGAGCAGGATGCGCCTGCTCTTCGCCGATTCGTGCCAGAGCTGACCGGCCAGGGCCTGGCGGTGCTCGTCGTCGGTGCGGCCCGAAGGCGCCACGGTGATCCCGTGGTGGTCGACGTGGTGGTTGTAGCGCGCGAGATGGTCCCTGGCCTCGGCACGGCATCGCTGATCGTCGCCGGTCAGCGGCGCGTCGACGGCGACTTCCCCGAACACGGGCCGCAGCACGTCGGTGGCGATCCGCGCGAGATCCCGCCGGAGCACGAGCGTGAGGCTGCCGGAGCTGTCCGGGACCGATCCGGTCCCGGGGCCGAGCTGGTCGGCGGTCTCCGCGAACGCCTTCGCCACGCCGTCGAGCGCGGCGGCCACGGTGAACAGGGAGTCCGCCAGCCTGGTCAGGCCGGCGATCGGCAGCCAGCGCTCGGTGACCAGGCGGTCCATCGTCCCCGCCAGGTCCCGGTGTGCCGCGATCGCGGCACCCAGCGGCAGGCGCGCCGTCCACCGGGACACCGCGTCCCGCCAGGCCAGCATCGCGACGGCCGAGGCCACCGCGGCCAAGAGGAGACCGAGCACGAGGGCCACCGGGAACACGGTGACCTCGCGCGGGAGCAGGCCCCGCATCTTGTGCCCGGCCGCCGTGCCGACCGCGGCCACGGCGACCGCGGACAGCAACAGCCGGGTGGCGTCGGCCGCCCGTTCGGGACCGCCGTAGAGCATCCGGTGCAGCAGCCCGATCCAGAGCACCACCAGCGCCGGTCCGACGACGACGCCGGACGGCCCCAGCGCGGCCCCGGCGGTACACGTCAGCAGGACGGCGGCGAGCACCGCGACCATGGGATGGGGCCAGACCGTGAACCGCGGCACCCGCCGGACGCGGTCGGCGGCCCGGGCCGCCGACTCGAAGCCTCCGCGCAGGGCCGGATCGTCCGGGCGGATGAGCGCGTTGCCCTTCTGCTTCGCCTCGCCGGCGAGGCCGGGCAGCGGCCGCCCGCCGACGAGACCGGCTTCCACCGTCTCCTCCAGCACGGCGGCGAGATCCCGGCTCCGCGGCGCGACCGGGGCGGGGAGCCCGGCGTCCACGAGCTTCGCGGTCTGGGGCGGCCCGCCCGCCGCCATACCGGTGATCGCGCTCGCGATCTCCCCCGCGAGCCGCAGGTAGGCCGCGAGCGCGTCCCCCGCCTCGCGGAACACCGCCGCCGGATCCGGCCGCCGTCGCATCAGGGTCAGCGGGCGGGACAGCAGGTCGACGACGGCGCGCGCGGCCGCCAGCGCGGAGCCGGACGCCCCGCGGGCACGGTCGAGCGCCGACCCCGGCCGGATCAGCGCGGCGGGGTCGCCCTGGTGCCCTTCGAGGAATCTGTCGACGGCCGACTCGATCGAGCCCGCGGGGGCAGCGCCGGAGTCCCCTTCCGCCGTGGCGAGATGCCGCAGGGCGCGGATGCGCAGCAACCGCAGGGTGGAGTCCGGCACGGTCGCGTACTCGATGTCGAGCCCCGGGCTCACCGCCTGGTGCGGGATCTGGCTGACGGCCTTGTGCACGCGGGCGAAGATCAGCGGCTGGCGCAGGACGGTGACGAGATCGGCGAGCGTGACCTCCTCCGCCCGCTCGATACCCCGGTGCGAGGCGCCGTTCCACAGCACGCCGGATTCGTCGCCGACCCACAGCGTGACCCCGATGCTGCGCAGGGCGGCCGGGGTGCGCAGCATCGAGCCGCCGCCCTCGGCGTTCAGCGGACCGGTCGCGACGAGTACGACTCCTTCGAGCTGGGACAGGCCCGCGAGCTTCCGGAACGCGGCGTCGTGGGCGGGCAGGTCCTGGACGGACGCGACCACGACCACGTACCCGGGATACAGCTCGGCGACGTCTTCGTCGGCGGCGTCGAGCTGGGTTCGGTCATGGCCTGGCTCGCGCACGTCGAGCACGAGTACCGGGTCACGGGTCATCGGCCGTAGCCTCCGTGCAGTTCGTCGTGGACCCACCGGTGAAGATCCGCGAGGTTGTCCTGGATCGGGTTGTTGACACCGCGGAACGCCAGCGCGAGCGCCTTCGGGAAGGTGCCGGTCCAGAACTCCCGCAACGCGGTCAGCCGGGTGCGGCCACTGGCGCCCGCCCGGTCGGCGAGCGTGGCGTCGATCTCGGCGATCTGCGCGGCGGGCAGCTTCATCAGCCTCTCGAACAGGGCCGAAGGCAGCCGCGGGGTGCGGTCGACGCCTGTCGGCACGCAGGACGTCAGCTGGTCGCACAGATCGCGGCGGATCTGCTCGTCGTCGGCGAGCACCCATTCCTCGTAGGAGGTCAGCACGCTGGCCCAGCTGGACAACCGGCCGTAGGGCCGCAGTTCCAGCCGCATGCTCACCTCGGCGGAGCCGACGCCGACGGTGATCAGCCGCGGCGACTCCTCGTCCTCGTCCGGGCCGATGCGGACCTGGTCGTTCCAGATCGCGCACAACAGGTGGTGGAGGATCCGCTCGCGGTGCTCCGGGGTGGTCGCGAGGTGGCCGAAGTCGTATCCGAGGCGCTGCCGCCACTTCAGGAAGTCCTGGCGCTGCTCGTTGCGCAGCGCGTCCGACCAGTGCTTGAGCACCTCGCGGACTTCCGGCACCTCGGTGAGCCCCATCGAGGTCCGGAACAGCACCACGGCGATCGTCTCGGCCGCGATCGGCCGGAACTCCACGACCGTGTCGGCCGCCCGGGGCAGCGCCACCTCCTGCCGCAGGTACTTCTCCAGCTCGGCGTCCTTGGTCGCCGCGGGGTAGGAGAACAGGATGCGCAGGCGGCCGGTGCCGCCCGGGGCGAACCCGCCGGGCACGAGACCGGCGAGCTTCTCCCGGAACTGCAGGAGATCGTCCTCGGCGACCGACACCCCGGTCCGGCCCGCCGCCGCCGCGAGGAGGTCCTGCAGGGCGGGCAGGAGCGGGCGGTATTGGCCGTCCCGATGGTCGAAGAGCCGTTTGACGGCCTGCTTCGCGCGATCGCGGACGAAGGCGACGGCGGCCGCGGGATCCCGGTTCGCCACCATGATCTCCCAGGCCTGGCGCCAGCCCTGCTCGCCGAGGATCTCGTTCAGCAGATCACCAGGGGTCGCCGTGGGACGCAGGCGGCCGTGCGCCGTGTGGTACTCGACGAACCGGCGGAGAACGGCTTGGTAGAAGGAATCCAGCTCGCCGTGCCGGGGAAGCAGGTAGGTGACGCCGACGCGCTGCTGGTAAAGCTCCTTCGCCCGCACGTGGAAACGCCGGGAGTCGGCGTCGGCGTGCCCGCGGAACGCCGAGACCAGGGAGGTGACGTCCCGGACGAGACTCTGCACCTTGCCGTCCCACCGGCTCGACTGGTCGTTCCACGCCGCGTTCCACGCGCGTTTGGCCCGCCACGCGTACCACTCGTCCTGGCGGACGATCGAGGCGCGGACCGCGGGATCGGCCCATTTGAGCTGGCGCAACAACTTCTTCGTGATCCCCACCGGGGCCGGCGGGTTCAGCGTGATGCCCGCCGGGGCGGGCGGCTCGGCCCGGCGCAGGCCCACCAGCTTGCTGAACCCGACCGCGCCGAGGCCTTCACCGTGCCCGTCGCCGAACACGATCCGGCTCAGCCGGAACACGTCGGCCTCTTCCAGCAGCGCGCGGACCGCCCGGTGCGGGTCGAAGTTCTGCACCAGTTCGGGCACCTGACTGGTCAGCTGCTGCTCCAGGGTGCGCAGCGCGGACTCCATCGTCCTGGCCCGGGTCGCGAGCGCGTTCTGGATGTTCTCCGTACCGCTGGCCGCCGAAGGTTCCTTGATGGGCAACGGCGCCCGCAATCGGAGAGCGTCCAAATTGGCCTCCGTGAAGAACCGCTCGACCAGGCTCCCGTTGCTCTCCGCCTGCCCGGGTGGCGCGACGGCGAGCTCGCTGACCGCGGCGGCGACGAGCCGCGAGGCGACGATGTCGGCGATGTCGTCGGCGGGGATCGTCATCGACGCGACCGAACTCGTCGACACACCGCGGTTCCCGATGCCCGTGGACGCGGGGGTCTCCCGTTCGACCGCGCTGTTGATGAAGCTGTCCGCGAACGACATGTAGTCGCGCCTGTCGCCGTAGCGCAGCGGGTCGGTGTCGCCGCCGATGTCGGTACCCACCAGGGAAAGCACCAGGGAGACGATCGAGCGGTGCAGGTCGTCCCGCCGCACGCCGGCGCCCATGCTGAACAGGAACGCGGTCTGCACGGTGGCCGCGCGCAGCCGGATCTCCGACTGCCCCGGGTAGCGGACGGAGAGTGTCCCGCTCACCCCGGCGTGGTCCAGTTCGGTGCCGGCCTGCTGGGCGTTCTGGTCGTCGACCAAGCGGAACAGGTCGAGCAGCGCGCGTCCCGCGTTGAGCCGGGCGGCGCGGCCGCCGCCGAGCCCTTCTTCGAACGCCGACGGCATGAGCACCAGCGGATAGATCCGCGCCCGGTAGTCGTTGCGGCTGAACGCGTCGCCGATCAGATGCAGGTAGTCGTAGAACAGGCCGCTGCCGGTGCCGCCCGCGACCGAGAACGCCACGAACACGTCGCAGGACATCCCGCGATGCCCGCCGCCGAGGACGGACAACTCGCCGAGGGAGTTGTTGATGTTGCCGATCGCCCGGTTCAGCGGGGCCTGCGCCGGGGCCATGCCCGCCCGGAAGGTCTCGAACAGCGCCGCTCGCCCGATCGTCGGAAGCTGCCCCGCGCCGCGCGAAAGCGGCCCGATCCGCGGTTCCCCGGCGGGCTGGGGCAGCCACTTCGAGACATAGCTGTCGGCGGACAGGCGCAGGCTCCGCGCGACCTCGGGATAGGTGTCGTGCTCCGGGATCAGGTCACGGACCAGGTGCATGGTGCGTTCGGCGGCGGACAGGTGCTCGGGATCCGGCACCACACGCCGTTCCAGGCCACCGAACTCGTCCTCGCTCAGGTCCGCGTAGACGAACTGCAGACAGGACGGCAGCTGATACGGCAGGAAGTTCTTGCCCTGCATGACTTCCTGCAGCGCGGCACCGTCGGGGCCGCACAGTTCCTCGCGCAGCCGCCGCTCCAGTTCCGCGCCGACCCGGCACCCGGTCCCGCCGAGGCCGACGAACATCATCGGCTGGTAGATCTGCATCAGAGTGGTCCTTTCTCGGCGTTCTCAGAGCAGGTCCGGGTAGCGGGGCGCGGCGCCGAACTCGGACTCGCCCTGCCCGCCTTCGCGCTCGGTGGCGAGCACCGTCGCGCCTTCGTCACGGACCTCGAGTTCGAGCCCGTCGCCCGCTTCGCAGCGCTCGCCGTCGTGCAGGAGATACCGCTCGCCGAACGGGGTCAGCAGGGTGAACCGGCGGCCGTCGCGGACGAGCCGGTACACCTCCTCGTCGTCCGGGGCGGGCGGCGTGAGCTGGGGTGCGGCGCCGTTCGCGGAGCGCAGCACGAACGGGAACCGCGTCTCCCCGCCCGCCGGTGCCGCGATGTCGCTGATCTGGCGGCCGCGCTGGAACAGGAACACCGCGAGGCCGCTGACCCGGCGCCGCCGGTGCCGGGCACGCGCCCACGCCGCGAAGGCGACGAACACGAGCAGAGCGCCGGGCAGCCCGAGATACAGCCACCACGGCGTCGGCGGCGGCGGATAGCCGACCTGGATCGACAGGGGATAGTTCGCCAGCGTCTTCGCCGGGTTCGCGTCGTCGACCAGGGTGACGGTGAGGCCGTTGGTCCCGTTCGCGCTGTCCGCCGCGAACACGACGTCGAACGGGAAGTCCGCCCGGCCGGTGGCGGGCACCTCGAACACCGTCCGGTCGCCCGGGATGCTGGCTTTGGTGCCCGGCGCCGGATCGGTGATCTGCAGCCGGACCTTGGCGCGGACCCCCAGCAGGCTGTCGACGGTGACCGTGCCGGACACGGACCGGCCGGGCTCCACCCTGGTCGCCTGGCCGAAGGTGATCTGGGCCGCCAGACCGGGACGGCCGTCGGACAGCGTCGTGATCACGGTCCTCGTGTCGCCGCTGACGCCGATACCCTGCACGCTGCCGACGAACTTGGCCGTCTTGTCCGTGGTGTCCGGGACGACGACGGAGCCCGTGTAGACGCCGTCACCGGCGCGGTCGTCGCCGTTCTGACCGCTGTCGGACATCGGCACCTGCGACGTGGCCACCCCGTTCGTCATGCTCACGCTGAAGGTCAGGCCCGTCAGCTGCGCGGGATCACGGATCGGCCTGTTCCGGGTCTGCAGGGTCAGCAGGACCTTGGCGCGCTGACCTCGTTGCGGAGCAGGCGGGTCGACCGTGAGGGACGCCCGGACGGCGCCCTGCCAAAGCACGACCGCGCTCACTTCGATGTCGGGGAGCCCGGGCAGCGACGTCAGCTTGACGGTCCAGTTCCCGGGCTCCGGATCGGTGATGCGGAGCGACTCGACCGGCCCGTTCGCGCCGCTGTCCTGGAAAGATGAGGCCCCCAGCTGTCCCGATTTCGGGACTTCGCGGCCGTGCGGGTCGAGAAAACTCACCGAGACCCGGGCGTCCTGCTTGACCACGACGATCGAGCCGTCCGTGGCGATCTCGGGCACGGTCACGGTGACCGACTCCGCTTCGCCGGCCCCGAGCTTGCGACGCTGGATGTCTCCGCTGCCGGCGCAGCGAGCGGTGCCGAAAGCCTTGAGGAGGAACCCCGACACGGCGGCGGCGTCGGCGGCGACCGACGCGGCCGGGCGCGGGACCGCCGGACCGCAGGTGCCCTGGAAGCCCCCGGCGGCGAAACGGTCGAGCTGGGCGCGGTCGACCTTGCCGAAACCCAGCGGCCAGACCTGGACGCCCGCCTTGACCGCGGTGCGCAACGTGTCGTCGAGCCCCCGCGACGCCGCTTGATTCCGCTGGTCCCCCGCGTTGTCGGGGCCGTAGCGCGGACTGTCGGAAACATCGAGTTTGCCGTCCGTCAGCAGGAAGATCATCTTCGGTTTCGTCGCCGAACCGGGCGGGCCGTCGTCGAGGTAGTCCATGGCCTGTTGCATGGCCGCGTAATGATCGGTGCCGTCGCCCTCGGCCTTGCCCCGTTTGCGGAGCTTGGTGAGACAGTCGGCGAGACTTTGCTGGTCCTGCGCGGTCTTCACGGTGACCGGCGGGCAGACGACATCCACTGGGGACTGACTGCCGTTGTCGCTGGCGAAGCCGACGACAGCGACAGAGGAACCGGGGGCGAATTCGCCGAGCGCGATCGTCGCGGCGGCTTCTCGTTCACGCTCCAGATCGCCGGGACTGATACTGCCCGATTCGTCGACGAGAATCACCAGCTGCGCGGGCTGGACCTGCGGCGGTTCCTGCTGGAACCGGCCCGTCGCCGCCGGGAGTCGCGCCTCGGCGGGAGTGCCCGCGACGAAGGCCGCGAATATCGCCCACAGCGCGAGTACCCGCGCCGAACGGGAAACGCTTTGCCCGTGCGCCCTCGTCCGGACGCGGTGGATGATGAACACGAAAGCACCCCGCGCGATCGATGTAAGTGTGAAGTGTCCTTGTCGGACACACGCAACTGTCGGCGACAGGACGACGTTCGTTACGCCTTACGGCCTACGGGACTTTTGTCGACAGAAACCGCGTAACGGGCGTGTTCTTGTCCAACTTCGTGACCGGGTATCGCGGTGCGATTTCGCCATGGGGAACGCGAGACGTGGTGATCTTTTGTCCAAGATGGACTGTGACACCACGATTTATCCTCGACCGGAATGTGTCGATTCTTCGAGATGGTTCAAAGTTTGTCACTGATGTTGCGGAATCGACTTTCGCTACGGCCGAATGGGTTGGGGGTGTCGCGAAAGCCACTTTCGCGACGTGTTCATTTGGTCGCCGAGTCCGTGAAGGGCCCCTTGCCTACCTTGAGAGTAGGGAAGGAGGCCTTCACGGACTCGTGATCGCCACGTTCGTCCCAGGCGCACCAGCAGTCACGAAGGCTGCGCGTGAAGGCCCCCTTCCCGCGGCTCAGCCGAGGAAACTCGACCTTCACACCCTCCCCAAGTACATGAAGGACCCCAAGCAGCGGGGCGCGACCAACCACCGCGACCGGACAGCTCACCAAAGCCCCGGAAACGAAAAGAGCGGCGCCCGAAGGCGCCGCTCAACCCGAAAAACGACCGCTCAGAACCCGAACAGCGACTGTGGCACCTCGTGCTCGTCCGGCCAGGTCAGCCACGCGACATCGGTCGGGCCGATGGCGTAGCGCGCCAGGCGCCAGGACCGCGGGTCGTCGTCGACGCTCGTTTCGCTGGTCTTCTTGAGCAGGGCGACGTAGACGTCGGACATGACGCCGTCGGCTCGCTTGTTCTCGTAGATGGTGCCGGCGTAGTACGGGCGACCGGCTTGGGTGGCACGCATCGTCCCCTGCAGGAACACCCAGGGGCCGATCCGGTCGAGCTGTTCCACGGCCACCTGGACCTGATCGCCGAACTCCTCGTCGAGCCGGGCGGTGGCGGCCTGGAGCACCGCTTCCCGGACCGGGTCGCCCGGGTTCAGCGACACCGGGAACGATCGGGTGTACATCAAGCTACCTCCCACTGGCGGGACAGCGACACGGCCGCGTCAGCTTGCCCGGTGATGCTACGGCGGTCTGTCGGATCAGGTCGGCGGGGTGAGGATCTTCACGAGGCCGCCACCGCCGCCCATGCTGATCTTCTGCGAACCGTCCGGGTTGACGTTGTTCGAGCCGATGAACTGACCGTCGCCCGCGTAGAGCACGACGTGCCCGCCGTTGTTCGAGATCACCACGTCGCCGGGTTTCGCCTCGGAGAGCGGCACCGACCGCCAGCCGTCCGCTTCGAGGTTGGCTGTCAGGCCCGCGACAGAGGCACTGGCCTGGCCCTTGTCGATCAGGCCGGACGCCTCCAGGCAGCCGGAGACGAAGTTCGCGCAGTTGACGTTGTTGGGCACCCACGACTGCATGGCGGGGAGTTCACCGCTGCGCTTGAGGTCGCCGGCGTTGCGGCCGAGGAACTGTTCGGCGATCTTGGCCGGGTTGTCGCCCTGGGCGTCGATGGGCTTGGCGGGCCGTCCGTCGCCCTGGACCCCGGCGACACCGCCGCCACCACCGCCTCCGTCGCCGCCTCCACCGCCACCACCGCCGCCGCCGTGGCTGGGCACGTGGTTGACCGGGGTGGCGTGGACGCTCGACGCGGTGGTCTGGCCGTCGTCGGCGGGCACGAGCTCCAGGAAACCGCCCTCGATTTCCAGGCCGAGCGGTTTGAGGAGATCGTCGATCTGCTTCTCGGCGTCGTCGAGCGCCTTCTCGATCTCGTCCTTCTTGCCGTTCGAATCCTTCTCGTTGAGCTTGCGGAGCCGCTCGATGTCCGACGCGGCGGTCGCGATCTCGTTCTCGTCTTCGGAAGTGTTCTTGCGTCGCCGGGCCGAGTCGATCAAAGCGCGGTTGTCCGCGTCCTTGTCGTTGGCTTCCTGGGCGAGTTGCGCGACCTTCTTCTTGACGTCGTCCAGGATCTCGGACACCCGCTGAAGGATGTTCTTGGCGGCCTCGGCCTTGTCGCTGACCTTGTAGCTGGCCTTGCCGAGCTTTTCGAGATGGTCGGCGACGGCGTCGGCGTCCTTGCCTTCCCATTCGCGCAGCACGTCGTCGCGGAAGAGTTTGAGATCGTCCCCGAGATCGTTGGCCTTGGTGGCGGCTCCGCCGACCTTCGCGGCCTGGTCGTTGACCGCGCTCGAGTTGAGCTTCTGCGCCTGCTGGGCGTGTTTGTCGATGGCGTCCAGCGACTTCGGACGGTCGTGCAGCGGGTCGTCGAGCGTGCTCGGATTCCGCTCCGCGGTGGTCATCGGTAAATCCCCCTGAGTCCCGTCTTCAGTCCGGTCAATCCCGCTCGCGGTCGCCGCGGAGGGTGTGCACACCCGCGGCTTCGTCGTTCCGCATTCGCTCGGCGGCGTTGGCCAGCGCGTGGGACGCGGCGTCGACGAGCTTCGTGGCGGCCGTCAGATGGGCGTTCACACCTTGGTGGAACCCCTTCATCGTCTTGCCCGTGCTGGCCGCGTTGCTCAGGTCGCCGAACGCGCCGCCGGGGTCGCCGTCACCCAGGTCCTTGCCCGTCGTGGCGAAACCTTCCTTGAGCCCGCCGACCTTTTTGGCCAACGCCGCGATCTGCTCTGGATCGAATCGGCGAGTCATGGATGATCCCTCCAGTCCCGGCGCCCGCGCCTGTGGTCGTCCGCCCCGCATTGCCGTACCCGCGCACCTTATGAGCTCACGCCCACCCGTGCGCGCCGTTTCCCGAAACGCGATGA
Organism: Amycolatopsis speibonae; assembly: GCF_042647925.1. Lineage (NCBI taxonomy): Bacteria > Bacillati > Actinomycetota > Actinomycetes > Pseudonocardiales > Pseudonocardiaceae > Amycolatopsis > Amycolatopsis speibonae. The sequence goes on along the minus strand of NZ_JBHRWK010000047.1, from coordinate 120,867 downwards.
CGCCGTTCGTGTACATCGACGCGCCCGGCCGCGTGTCGGTTCCCCGACATCGGCCGGAAGATCTTACCTCTTCGACACCGGCTACTTTCGGTAACCGGCGCCGCGCGTGTGGAAGACTCGCGCCCATGTCTTCCCCGCCCGTTCCGTATTTCTCGCAATGGGAATCCCCCGAACTCGTCACGGCGATCGTCACCGGCGCGATGTCCGCGGCCGACGATCCGCGCTGGGCGGAATCCGGCGCCGATTCCGCGCGGGAGTACGAGTTCTGGTCGTGGCGGGTCTGCGGGATGGCGTGCCTGCGCATGCTGCTGGCTCAACGCGGGCAAGAGGTTCCGCCGAGTGTCGAGCTGGCCAAGGAATGCGAGCGGTTCGGCGGTTACGTGCGGCATGAGCACGGCGTGCGCGGCCTGATCTACGCGCCTTTCCTGAGCTGGGTCGCGGACCGGTTCGGGCTCGACGGCGACGTGCGGGTCGATCTCGGCGTGCCCGAGCTGCGGGACCTCGTCGCGCAGGGGCACCCGGTGGTCGCGTCGGTGCATCAGGCGATCAGGGAGCCGAAGAGCGTTTCGCCCGGTCAAGGCGGACATCTGGTCCTGGTCACCGCGGTGACCGAAACGGGGCTGGTCATCAACAACCCGTCGGGCCTGAGCTCGTACAGCCAGGAAGGCGCCCAGGTGGACGACGAGGACTTCGCGCGGTTCTACGCCCTTCGCGGCATGGTCTTCGGCGCGAATACTGCCTAGACCAAGCCGAGCTCGCGCGCCCGGACGCCCGCCTGGAAACGGGACTCGGCGCCGAGCGCGGACATCAGCTCGGCGACCCGGCGCCGGTAGGTCCGCACGCCGAGGCCGAGGGTCCGGGCGGCGGCTTCGTCCTTGACCCCGCTGCCGAGCAGGTCCAGCACCGCGGGCGCGAGGCGGCGGATCTCGGCGACCTGCGCGTCGTAGACGGCGAGGTCGGTCGCCGCCCGCCAGGCCGTCTCGAACAGCGACAGCACGCCCTGCACGGTTTCGGGCTGGGTGATGACGCTGTAGCCGCGTTGTCCCGCGGTGAGGTCGCCGGCCAGGATCACGAGCCTGCCGTCCATGATGATCGTTTCGTTGACGTCCTCCGCGCAGATGCGGATCCGGGCGCCGAACCGCTCGCCGATCCTCGCCAGTTCCCGCGCGGACCCCGGGTCGAGCAGCAGACCGGCCCGGTAGATCTTGCGGATCCGGACCTCGCCCGAGCGGCGCGCGGCGGCCGCGTCGAGTTCGTCCGACCGGCGGTCGGCCACCCAGGTCGCGAGGTCGTTGGCGGCGCACGCCAGGTCGGTCACGGTCGAGAACAGGTGCCCGACCCGCTGGTACAGCTCCTCTTCGCCGTGCACGACGGTGACCGAATCGCCCGCCCTGGTGAGGCCGTCACTCGTCCGCATGACCTCGATACTGCCTGAACGTCACCGCCCGCGACCACGTGGCAGGTTGTTGCCATTTCCTGACTTCGGGCAGGCCCGTCACGACGCTGGTGGCCATGACGAACCTTCACGACCACGCCCCCACCGCGGGCGCCTGGCGGCTCGGCGACCGCACCGTCAACCGCGTCGGCCTCGGCGCGATGCGGCTGACCGGGATGCCGTGGGACGAGAAACCCCGGAGCCGCGAGGACGCGATCACCGTCCTGCGCCGCGCGATCGAACTCGGCGTCAACCACATCGACACCGCTTCGTTCTACTTCACCCCCTGGCGCTCGGCGAACGAGTTGATCAGCACCGCGCTCCAGCCCTACCCCGAAGACCTCGTGCTCACCACGAAGGTCGGCGCGGGCCGGTCCCGCGACGGCGAGTTCTCCTTCGCGCGCCCCGACCAGCTCCGCGGCCAGGTCGAGGAGAACATCCGGCAGCTGGGCCTCGACCACCTCGACGTGGTCAACCTGCGCTGGGGCGCCGGGATGGGCAAGGAACCCGGCTCGGTGGCCGAGCATTTCGGCGCGCTCGCGGACCTGCGCGAGGCGGGCCTGATCCGCCATCTCGGCATCTCCAACATCGCGGCGGACCAGCTGCTCGAAGCGAGGGCGATCGCGCCGGTGGTCTGCGTGCAGAACCGCTACGGCCTGACCGACCGGCAGGACGACGCCCTGGTCGACCTGTGCGCCGAGTACGGCATCGCGTTCGTGCCCTTCTTCGCGGTCACGACCTCGGTCCCCGGCCTCCAGCCGGACGACGGCGCCGTTCCGGGCCTGGCCGAGGTCGCGAAGGTCGCCGCGGCGCACGCCGCGACCCCTGCCCAGATCCGGCTCGCCTGGACGCTGCACCGTGGCGAGCACGTCCTCGCCATCCCCGGGACCGGCAGCCCCGCGCACCTGGAGGAGAACGTCGCGGCGGGCGGTCTCCGGCTGAGCGAAGACGAGCTGGCCCTGCTCGACACCGTCGCGCGCGGATAGCGGGCTTTCAGCCCCCGTCCACTTCGGACAGCTTGTCCAACCGCGCGAGCACCAGCTCGTGCCATTTCAGCTCCGCTTCGATCCGCAGCCGCGCGTGCTCCACCACGAGATCGTCGGCGACGGACTGGTCGGGCCACCGCCGTTCGCCCAGGTGACCGAACTGGGTCGCCTGGGCGGTCAACGCGGCGAGCCGGTCTTCGAGATAGCCCCGCAGCATCTCGCGATCGAGATCCCCGCTGACGACCAGCGCGAGGTCGACCGGATCGGGTTTGAGGACCACTTCGGCGAAGGCTTCGTCCCGCAGAGCGCGAAGTTCGCGGTGCCCCTCGGCCGTGATCGAGTAGACGGTTCGCGCCGGGAGCGCGCCGAGCTGCTCGGTCCGCACCGGCTCGATCAGCTTCTCGCCTTCGAGCCGGTGCAGCGCCCCGTAGAGCGAACCCGGTTTGACCTGCGACCACAGATCGGTGCGGTCCATCCGCGCCTCGCGACGGAGCTGATGGCCGTGCATGGGGCCGCGTTTGGCGAGCGCGCCGAGGATGAACAGTCGGGTCGGGTTCACCTCACCAGTACAACACGAGTACTCGCTTTTGAGTACTCTTCTTCGCATGACCATCCGACCCATCCTCATCCGCGGGGAGCCCGCGCTGGCCACGGCGGCGGTCCCCGTGACCGAGTTCGACGACGACCTCGCCCGGCTGATCGAGGATCTGTACGAGACCAACACCGCGGCCAACGGGGCGGGCCTGGCGGCGAACCAGATCGGGGATCCCCGGAGCGTCTTCATCTACGACTGCCCGGACGACACCGGGACCCGGCACCGGGGACACATCGTCAATCCGGTCTTGCGGACCTCCGAGATCCCCGAGACCATGCCGCATCCGGACGACGACCTCGAAGGGTGCCTTTCCGTGCCCGGCGAGCTCTTCCCGACCGGCCGCGCGCGCTGGGCCGCCGTCGACGGCGTCGACGAACACGGCGAACCGAGCACGGTCGAGGGAACCGGGTACTTCGCGCGCTGTCTCCAGCACGAAACCGATCACCTGGCCGGGAAGCTCTACCTCGACCGCCTGGTCGGCAGGCACGCGCGCGGCGCCAAGCGGATGCTCAGACGGAACGGCTGGACCGGGCCGGGACACACCTGGCTGCCCGGCGAGGTCCCGGACCCGTTCGGCCACTGATCAGGTCACCGGCGGATCCGGCGGTCCACGGCGATCCAGTTCGTCTCCCAGGTCGTCCCGCCGTCGGCCGAGAACGCCTGCTCGAACCTCGCTTCGTCCGGACCGGGCCGGAAGATCAGGAACCGCACCTTGATCGGCCGGTCGCCGAGCCTGTCGTCGCCCCGGAACTCGCCGACGCCGTCGCGGAACCCGCCGTACACCGCCGGGGTGAGCAGGCCGTCGCGGATGTTGACGAAGGTCAGGCTCCACCGCCCCGCCTGCGGCTCGTACAGCCGCAGGTTGAGCGCTTCGATCCGCCCGCTCGGCCCCGAGACCTCGAACTCGAGGGCGTTCGCCCGCCGGTCCATGAGCGGGCGCACGGTGCTGGTGCCCGCGAACTGGAGCCACTGGTCCGCGGACTCCGAGAGCGGCTCGGCGAGGACCCGCACCGTGGAGCGCCACGTGCCGATCTCCCACTCGAAGGCTCGCGCGCCGTCGGTGTCCGCGGGCGCGGGCGAGGCGTCGCCCGACGCCGCCGTCACGATCAGCATGAGGGCCGCGAGGCCCATGGTCAGGATTCGTCTGTATGGCACGGTCATGGTCCGACTATCGGAGCGGAGAACGGCCATGGACAAGAAGGCACCTGTGGGTAACCTTTCGCGCCCCAACCCGCTGCCCGGCTGCCCGATGGCCGCGGCGTTCGCCGCGATCGGCGGGAAATGGAAACTGACCCTGCTGTACTGGCTGGCCCACGGCGAGTCCCATTTCGCCGGCCTTCGCCGCCGGGGCGCGCCGATCACCCCCAAGGTGCTGGCCGAGCAGCTGCGCGAACTCGAGGCCGACGGACTCGTCGAACGCGTGGTGACCGGGCCGGTCCCGGCGCGCGTCATCTACCGGCTCACCCCTTACGGGACCACGGTTCTGCCGGTGGTCGAAGGAGTCCGGGTCTGGGGTGAGGAGCATCTTCGGCGCACCCTCGGCGAGGCCGCGCCGAATCCGGCGATGGGCTGCGCCGACGCGATCGGCTAGTCATTTGCCGCCGGCTCGGCGGGCGGCGGTCGCCGTGGCGAGCGCTTGGAGGACTTCGTTGGTGGCGGCGATGTCGATGCAGGCGTCCGTGATGGACTGACCGTAGGTGAGCGGCCTGTCCGGGTGGAGGTCCTGGCGGCCCGCGTGGAGATTGGATTCGAGCATCACGCCGACGATGCCGCGCTGGCCGTTCTTGATCTGCCCGGCGATCTGGTCGGCGACGACGGCCTGCCGGAGATGGTCCTTGCGGCTGTTGTCGTGACTCGCGTCGATCACGACCCGGCGGGGCAGGCCGGCGTTCTGCAGGGTGGTGAGCGCCGCGCGGACGGACGCGGGGTCGTGGTTCGGCGCGGAGTTGCCGCCGCGCAGGACGAGGTGGCAGTCGGGATTGCCGACGGTGTGCAGGATCGCGGGCAGGCCGCTGGGGTCGACGCCGGGGACGACGTGCCGGGCCTCGGCGGCGCGGATCGCGTCGACCGCGACGGTGACGTCACCGTCGCGGCGGTTCTTGAAGCCGACGGGCATGGACAGGCCGCTGGCCAGCATGCGGTGGTTCTGGCTTTCCACGGTGCGGGCGCCGATCGCGCCCCAGGAAACGGTGTCGGCGAGGTACGCCGGGATGGTGGTGTCCAGCCATTCGCACGCGGCGGGCAGGCCGCCTTCGGCGAGTTCGAGAAGAAGGTCGCGGGCGATGCGCAGGCCGCGGTTGACGTCGCCGGTGCCGTCGAGGTGCGGGTCGTTGATGAGCCCTTTCCAGCCGCCGACGGTGCGGGGCTTTTCGAAGTACACCCGCATGACGATCAGGAGGTCGTTGACGAACCGGCCGGCGAGTGAGGCGAGGCGGTCGGCGTATTCGAGGGCCGCGGCGGGATCGTGGATGGAACAGGGCCCGGCGATCACGAGCAGCCTGTCGTCCGTGCCGTCGAGAACGCGGAGGACGGATTCCCGCCCCTGCCGCACCGTGTCCGCCGCGGTGGCGCTGAGCGGCAGTTCGTGGTGCAGCAGGGCGGGGGTGACCAGCGGGACCATCCGGTCGATGCGCTGGTTGTCGAGATCGACCGCGGCGATGGTTGTCATCACAGATATCCAGGGTTTCTGCCGGCACCGGGTGCGGGGAAAGCCGGGATTTCCCGGCCCGGCCGGCGGTCTCGGATGAACGAAGGAACAAAGCCCGGCATTACTCGTTGCGAGGAGAATTCCGGTGATTTCTCTTACTCCGGAATCTCCCACCATCCTTCACGCAAGACAATGGAAAAGCCCTGTCCAACTCCGCTGCCGCTCGCCGTGCGAAATTCTATCGCCCGGTCCAGATCGGCTCCCTTTTCTCCGCGAAGGCGCGGGCGCCCTCGCTCGCGTCCGCGCTCCGCCGGCGGCGTTCTTCCCACGGATACGAAGCCGTGAACGCCTCTTCGAGCGGGAGATCGAGTGACCGCAGCGCCGCTTCCTTGATCGCGCGGACCGAAAGCGGTGCGGCGCGCACGAGGCTGTCCGTCCATTCGGCGACACACTGATCCAGCCCGTCCCGCGGGACGACCTCGTTCACCAGCCCGTGGCGCAGCGCCGTCGCCGCGTCCATTCTGCGTCCGGTCAGCAGATAGCCCATCGCCACCTTCTGCGGAAGCTGCCGCGGCAGCCGGAAAACGCCGCCCGCACCGGCGATCAGGCCGAGCCGGACCTCCGGCAAAGCGAACACAGCTTCCTCGGAGGCGATGACGAGGTCGCAGGCGAGTACCAGTTCGAAACCGCCGCCGAGCGCGTAACCGTGCACCCTGGCGACCACCGGTTTCGACAGCGTGAACCGGTCGGTCAGCCGGGGATGGCCGGGCTGACCGCCGCTGCCGAACGTCGAGGCTTCCACGCCGGAGTCGGTCAGCCGCGCGCGTTCCTTGAGGTCCTGCCCGACGGAGAACGCGCGCTCCCCCGCGCCGGTCAGGACCACCGCCCGGACGTCGTCGTCGGCTTCGACGTCGTCCCAGATCCCGGCTAGTTCCGTGTGCATCCGCCGGTCCATCGCGTTCAGCACGTCGGGCCGGTCCATCGTCACGTAGGCGACGTGGTCCTTCTTCTCGTACCGCACCCGGGTTTCGCTCATCGCGCTCCCACCGCGAAGCCGCCGACCTTGTCGATCACGTCCGCGCCGTAGATGCGCAACGCCTGCTGCAGCGCGAATTCGGCCATGTAGCGGCGGAACTCCCCCGGCGGTTCCTCGGCCAGGTTCAGCATGCGCCGGTTGGCCACCACGGCTTCCCCGTCGAGACGGGCCAGCGCGCCGTCGATCGCCGCGTCCATCTCCTCCGGCGCGACGACCTCGTCGACGAGCGACCGGGCGTCCGGTTCGTCGGCCTGGAGTCGGCGGCCGCCGAGGATCACCTGCCGGGCCACTCGCGGCCCGGCGATCCGCGAAAGCCGGAAATTGGCCGCGCCGGGGATGATCCCCTCCTTCGCCGCGGGCAGGCTGAGGTACGCGTCGGACGCCGCCAGCACGTGGTCGAAGATCAGGAGGAGCTGAGTCCCGCCTCCGATGGCGAAGGAGTCGACGGCCGCCATCCACGGCTTTTCGCTCGATCGCGAATGCCACGAACCGTCCGTGAGCAAGCCGCGGAAGATCTTCTGGAGGTAGCCGAGTTCCCGCCGCAGCAGGAAGTCGACGAGCGGGATGTCACCCGAGCTGAGCTTCTTGAGGTTGATCCCCGCGCAGAACACCCGGCGCCCCCGGTAGCGGGGATGGCTCATCACCCCGCCCCGCACCAGTCCCGTTCGGACGGACGGGTCCAGCAGCGCCAGATCGACCGCGGTCTCCATGTCGTCGACCTGCTGGGCGTCCTCGGCGTTCAGGCAGTCGTCGCGGCACAGCGTCAGGTGCGCGACGCCGTCACGGCGTTCCAGCCGGACGGCTTCCATCTGCACGACGCCGGTCTCGACGAAGCCGGGAAGCAACTTCAGCGCCCTGGGAGTGGGCTGGAGCATGGCGTCGAGCAGATGTGGACCGGCTTGCGGGGAACGCAGGATCCCGCGCAGGAAGATGCCCTGGTCGATCTCGCGCCCTTCCTTCTCCGCCTGCGGCCGCGAACGCTCGGCCGCCATTTGCTCTTCCGAAGGCACGAGACCGGGGTAGGCGAGGGCGGCGGCCCGGACGAGTTCGTCGATGCGCAGGTACCGCGTCCGGCCGCCGGTGAGTTCGTCGTAGATCTCTTCCGCGTGTGCCTCGACGAAGTCCTTGCGCAGCGCGCGGATGTCGTCGTCGACCCGGTGCGCCTCCCCCGCCAGGGCCCGGAGGTCGAGCCCTGGCGAGAGAACCGGGTGATCCGTTGTCACGACTTGGCTTCCCGCCGCAGCGCGCGGTCCGCCGCGGCCAGGTGGGAACCGAGTGCCTCCTCGAAGGTGGTCGATCCCGCTTCGAAGATCAGCTGCCGCCGGATCGCCGTCTCGGCTCCGTCCGTGACCTCGGCCAGCTCGGCCAGCGTCTTCGCCGGGTCGGCGGACACCTCGTCGATCAGGTCGAGCGCGAGCGCGCGATCGGTCTCGATCGGGGTCCCGAGCAGTACGGCCCGCCGGATGCCCGCCGCGCCCGCCTGCTGGGTGAGCCGGTAGACGGTCATCCCCGGCCAGGCGCCGCCGCCGGCCCAGGCGAGCCGCAGCCGGGTCCCCGGCTCGGCGATCCGGATGTCGGCGGCGAGGAGGAGATCCAAGGCCGTCCCGGCGCATTCACCCGACGCCACCGCGACCGTGAGCCTGCCGAGCCGCTCGAACCGGCGCACGGCACGTTCCCATTTGGAGACCAGGCCGACAGCCAGCCCCTTCGCCCAGTCGGCGGGCGGGGCGCCCGTGACGTGGATGACGACCGGCCCCGAGTCCCGCCGGTCCTCGGCGCGATCGCAGAGGGCGTCGATCTCCTCGACGGCCGCGGCGGAAAGCGGCCGGGCTCCCTCGAAACGCAGCACCGGTTCGCCGTTGATCTCATTACGCGTCACCATTGGATAAGCGCCATTTCGATAGTGGAGCCAGGCCCCATGGTCATGAGCACGCCGTAGTCCCCCGGCCGGGCGGCGTCTTCGTCGGCGAGCCGCTCGTAGGAGAAGAGGAAGGAGCCGCTGGAAAGGTTCCCGTAGTCGCGGAGCACACCGGTGGTGTGGCGGACGTCGTACCGGCTCAGGCCGAGGTTGACGACGACGGCGTCGACCACCTTCTTCCCACCGGAATGCACCAGCCAATGCCCGATGTCGCTGCGGCGCAGCCCCGTGCCGGACAGCAGCCTGTCGAGCACGATCTCGGCGTGGGCGCCGACCACGTAAGGGATCTGCGGGTCGAGGAAGAAACTGAACCGGTCCTGGTCACGGTCCCAGTCGTAGCGCATCGCGTCGACCGCGTCGGTGATGATGTAGCTCGCGAACTTCAGGACCCGGGGGCCGGGCACGCGCCCGTCGCCGGAGATGACGGCCAGCGCGGCCGATCCGTCGCCGAAAAGACTGTTGACCACCGCGGTCCGCATCGTGCCGTCCAGCGCGTAAGCGGCGGAACAGGCCTCGCTGCAGAGGACGACGCCGAGCTCGCCCGGATGCGCCGCGGACCAGCCCGAGACCACGTTGAGCGCGTTCAGGCCGGCGTTGCACCCCATGCCGACGATGTCCGAACGGCCGCAATGCGGGTCGATACCCAGTTCGCGGATGATCAAGGCACTCAGACCCGGGGTCAGGAACCCGGTCGAGGTGACACAGCACAGGTGACGCAGATCCGAAAGCGTCGCTCCCGCCGACTTCAGGCACGCTTCGAGCGCGCGGCAGCCCATGTCGACGGCGATCTTCTTGTGCTTGTCGAGGAGATCACCCTGCGGTTCCGCCGCGCGGGTGCCGCCGGGACCCTCCGGCGGCAGGGTGAGGAAACGCCGGTCGATCGCGCTGTTCAGGAAGATCGAGCGGATCTTCGGATCCTCGATGTCGAGGATTTCGAGAAGTTCGGTTTGCGAGTAGGACGACGCGGAAACCGCTGTCCCCACACCGGCGAACCTGGTGATCTCGGTGAGTCCGGAAAAGACGGAAAGATCCTGGGCTGATTCGGCGAGGGCAGTCATCGATACATCCATCCCCATGTTCTCAACTTGCTTCGGAGTAGCTGCTTGAACCGCGCAGCGGACATCGATCGCACCTTTCTCTGAGTCGGGTGGACAGTGAGGAAATTAAGCTCGGCGGATCACGGCGGTCAACGTCGTCCAACGTCGGCGGGCCGGGGTGGAGGGCGGTCCGTGAAGGCCTCCTTCCCTACTCTCAGGGTAGGGAAGGAGGCCTTCACGGACCTCCGCGCACGCGTGGCGCCATTCCCTTACTTATCCGAGGGAGGGCGAACCCTACGGTGCCCCAAGGTGGCATTGGGGGCACACCTCAACGACGTGACACGTTTGCCTTACCCCTCAAGAGAACTCACGTCGGGATCGGGACTTCGGACAGCCGCCGGTCAAGCTCCACGCAGGTGGCGTAGTCCGGCAGCAGCCCCCGCCGCTCCGCTTCAGCGAGCGTGACGGCCACCTGGTCCCGATCGGACAGGATCGGCTCGACGCCCGGATCGATAGGCAGGCCGAGCGCCGGATCCAGAACCGAAAGGGCCAGTTCGTTCTCCGCCACATACGACGTGGAAAGCAGGTACCACATGACGGTGTCGTCTTCGAGCGCCACGAACGCGTGCCCGACCCCCACCGGGAAGTACATCGCCCGGTGGTGCTGCTGGTCCAGCACGACCGCGTCCCACCGGCCGAACGTCGGCGAGCCGACCCGGATGTCGACCACGATGTCCAAGGCCTTGCCGTTCGCGCAGTAGACGTACTTCGCGGTGCCCGGCGGCGTGGTGGTGTAGTGGACGCCCCGCACCACGCCGCGTTTGGACTTGCTGTGATTCGTCTGCGCCACCCGGAAGAGCGGGCTGCCGTGGGCCTCGGCGAAGGCCTCTTCCTGGAGCGGCGAGACGAACAGGCCCCGATCGTCGGGAAAGACCCGGGGAGTGAACTCGATCGCGCCCTCGACAGCGAGTTTGCGTGCTTGCACAACTGCTCCTGTGGTCGGGACTATCAGAGACTGGACAGCACTTCGCGGACCGCGTGGATGACCTTGTCCTGCAGGTCGGGGGAAAGCGCGGGGTACATCGGCAGCGAGAAGATCTCGGTCGCGAGCTTCTCGGTGACCGGCAGCGAACCCTTCTCGTAGCCGAGGTGGGCGAACCCGGTCATGGTGTGCACCGGCCACGGGTAGCTGATGTTCAGGTGGATGTCGTACGCCTTGAGCCGTTCGAGGATCTCGTCGCGCCTCGGGTGCCGCACCACGTACACGTAGTACACGTGTTCATTGCCGGGAGCGGTCTTGGGGAGCTTCAGTTCGGTGTCGCCGAGTTCCTGGACGTAGCGCTCGGCGATGGCCCGGCGGCCCGCCGTGTACGTGTCGAGCCGCTTGAGCTTGCGCCGCAGGATCTCCGCCTGGACCTCGTCGAGACGGCTGTTGTGGGCGGGCGTCTCCACCGTGTAGTAGCGCTCTTCCATCCCGTAGTACCGCAACCGCCGCAGCCGTCGCTCCACGGCTTCGTCGGAGGTGATGGCCGCGCCACCGTCGCCGTACGCGCCGAGCACCTTGGTGGGATAGAAGGAGAACGCGGCCGCGTCGCCGGTCGTGCCCGCGATGGTCCCGTTCTGCCGGGCCCCGTGCGCCTGGGCGCAGTCCTCCAAAAGGGACAGTCCGCGCTTCGCGGCGAGTGCCTTCAGCGGGGCCATGTCCACGCACTGGCCGTACAGGTGCACGGGCAGCAGGCATTTGGTGCGCTCGGTGATCGCGGCCTCGACCTGGCCGGTGTCCATCAGGAAGTCTTCTTCGCGGACGTCGACGAAGACCGGGGTGGCACCGGTGCCGTCGATGGCGACCACGGTCGGGGCGGCGGTGTTGGACACGGTGATCACCTCGTCGCCCGGCCCGACGCCCAGCGCCTGCAGGGCGAGTTTGATCGCGTTCGTCCCGTTGTCGAGACCGACGCAGTGCCCGACCCCGTGGTACGCGGCGAATTCCGACTCGAAACCGCGCAGGCTGGCGCCGAGCACGAGCTGGCCCGAGTTGAAGACCGTCTCGACCGCGTCCAGCAGGTCGTGCCGCTCCGCCCCGTATTCGGCCAGGTAGTCCCATACACGCGTGGTCATGTGCGAACCTTTCCGTGAACTGATGACGTCAAAGCGGCGACGGTGCGGCGCACTCCCTCGGACAGCGAGATCTCCGGGCGCCAGCCGGTGATCGCCCGAAACGGCGTCGAATCGATGGTGATGCTTCGGAAATCCGTCTCGGGCGCGTGCGGCGGCGGTTCCACACAGGTCACGTCCACCGGGCTCTTCCCGGTGTGTTCGGACATCTCCTTCGCCACGAGGCGGAAGACCTCGCCCAGCCGGTCGCCCCGGCCGGCACCGATCAGCCAATGCCCGCCCGCCAGGGGATCCGGATGTTCCAGTGCCGCCGTGAACGCGGCCGCGACGTCGTCGACGTGGACCAGGTCGCGGCGCACCGTGCCGTCGCCCCAGATGGTGAGCGGCAGGCCGTCGAGCGCACGCCGCGCCATGGCGGACACCACTCCGCGGTCGTGGTTCGCGCCTTCGGTCGCGGTCTCGCCGAAGACCGTCGGCAGCCGCAGGCTGATCCCGCGCACCCGGCCGTCGGCCGTGGCCTTCTTGAGAAACTGTTCCGCCGCAAGCTTTTGCACGTCGTAAGGAGTCGCCGGATGGTCGGGCTCGGTCCCGTCGAGCGGTTCCCTCGGCGGCACACCGACCTGCGAGGTGGAACCGCCGAACACCACCACCGGGGGCGGCCCGCCGCCGTCGCCGACGATCTCGACGAGGTCCCGGAGCACCCCCACGTTCACGCGTTCGGCGTCCTCGGCCGCCCGCCAGCCGCCTTCCCCCAGCAGCAGGTACACGACCGCGTCCGAGCCCGCGACCGCGTCGGCGAGCGCGGCGCGGTCGGTGAGGTCGGAGGCGACGACGGTGGTCTCGGCCCTGCCGGGCGGAGGCGTGACCCGCCTGCGCGCCACCGCTCGCAACCGGATCGGCTGCCGCGCCAGCGCGCGGGTGACGGCCGAGCCGACGAAACCCGACGCGCCGAGGACGGTGATCGTCTTCACCTCACGCACCTCCCCGGGGCTGGGCCGTCGCGGCGTTGAGGCAGGCGAGCAGCGTGCGGGCCTCGACGTTGACGTAGTGCCCGTGCCGGGTGAGCGCGGTGAGCTGGGCCGGGGTGACCCAGGCGTAGCCGGGCGGCGGCTCGACCGTGTCGTCCGCCTCGATCACGAGATAGCGGGCACGGACACTGAGGAAGCGGCCGCCTTCCTCGGAATGGATTGCCTCGTAACGGATCCTCGATCGTGGGGCGCCGAGGACACTGTCGAGGAAGGGCGGGCGGTTCTCCGCGGGCAGATGCGTGTAGTTCTGGGGCGTGCACTGGACCGTCGGCGCGAGCTCGACGGTGTCCAGGAAACCACCGTCCGCGCGGGCATGGACCAGCACGTGCGGCACGCCGCCGATCTCGCGCAGGAGGAACGCGATGAGGCCCATCCCCACGGATTCGACCAGCGGCTGGGTCCAGGTGACCTTCTCGCGGTTACTGCCTTTCACCGCGACGGCGAGGACCTTGAAGTAGCGACCGTCCTCGTGCTCGATCTCCTCGACGCCCTGCTTCCAGCCGCGCACGTCCCGGAGCGGGATGCGGCCGGCGCGCACGTCGTGGCGTGACCGTTCGTTCGTGAACCACGACAGGAGCTGGACGTCGGAGAACAGCGCACCGGGAGCCTTGTCGTGGTACGGCAGGCACGACAGGACGCTCCTGGCGTTCATGTTGATCGTCTCGTCCTCGTGCAGCAGTTCCGCGATCTGGCCGAGGGTGAGCCAGCAGAAGTCGTCCCACATCGGCACGTCGTCCACGGTCTCGACGATCATGTTGCGATTGGACTTCTGGAGGAACCACGATCCCTGCTCCGCCTGGAGAACGTCGACGATGACCCGCTCGGGGTCGGGCGGGGCGAAGTATTCGATCAGCTTGACGTTCGTGCCGCCGTGCGCCTTCGTGTAGTTGCTGCGGGTGGCCTGCACGGTCGGCGAAAGCTGCACCAGGTTGGGGTTTCCCGGCTCCATCTTGGCCTGCATCAGGAAGTGCAGGACGCCGTCGAACTCCTTGCCCAGGATGCCGAGGATGCCCACTTCCGGCTGTTTGATGACCGGCTGCTGCCACTCGCGGTAGGGGCCGTCGCCGTGCGGGCCGTCGGCCTCGACGACGTGCAGGCCCTCGATGGTGAAGAACCGCCCGCTCCGGTGCACGAGATTGCCTGTGACGGCCTCGAATCCCCACTGGTCGAGGTCCGCGAAAGGGATGCGTTCGACGTGGAAGACGTTGGCCGCACGGCGTTCGGCGATCCAGGCGCGGACGTCTTCGGTCCGCAGGTGCGCGCCTTCGGTGGTCGCGGCGGACAAGGCGATGCGGTCCGCGTGGTCACGGGCGTCACGGGGGCGCACCAGTGTCGAAGGACTCCTTGTCATGGCCGTCTATCCCCTTTGCGTGCCAACGAAACAGAAAGGTAGCTTCGGTCCGGCGGAGCGGTCCAGCTCGTCCAATCCCTTCGAGCGAACTGGGTCGCGTCCGCCTGATCACACGTGTCGTCTGTCTGATCACACGCGTCGTCTTGAAGGGCGTCACCAGAAGTGCGCACAACTGTGATCAGACGGGCGACACGCGTGATCAGACGGGCGACACGCGTGACTAGAGCGGCTGTTCCTGTCCGGTCTTCGCCGGGTGCGAGGTCCACGCCCGGTGTTCGGTCTCCCGCACTTCCTCTTCGGCGGTCTGTTCCAGCCGCTTCATCGCGAACCGCAGGATCGGCGGCGCCATCAGCGAAGTGACGATCGCGACGAGGATGATGATCGTGTAGATCTCGACGCTGAGGATGCCCAGCCGCAGGCCCACCATGGCCACCACGATCTCGATGACGCCCCGCGCGTTCAGTCCCGCGCCGAGCGCCAGCCCTTCCCATTTGTTCAGGCCGCTGAGCCGCGCGCCGGCGTACGCGCCGACGAACTTGCCGATGATGGCCAAGGCGAGCACGGCCAGCCCGGTGAGCAGCACCTGCGGGCGGATCAGCGCGGTGAGATCCATCCGCAGCCCGGCCGTGGCGAAGAAGATCGGCGCGAAGACCGACAGGACGACAGTGCGCAGGGGCGCGAGTTTGGCGGGATCCACCTTGCCCGCGGTGCTGATCAGGATGCCGCAGACGAAGGCGCCGAAGATCGCCTCCAGACCGAGGGCCTGCGTCCCGGCCGAAGCCAGGAGTATCAGGACGACAGCGGCGGCGACGGTGAGCCCGGGACCGTCGGATTTGGCGGCGGTGTGCAACACGCCCCGGACCAGTGGCCTGCCGATGGTGAGCGCGAAGACGATGACGGCGGCCAGGTACGCGAGCGAGAGGAGCACGGCACCGGCCGACACCGCGGTGACCGCCATCGCGCTGACGATGGACAGCATGAACCAGCCGAACGCGTCCTCGATCGCACCGGCGGCGAGCGTGAGCTGCCCGACGTTGCGGTGCAGCAGCTTCATGTCCATCAGGGTCTTGGCGATGACCGGGATGGCGCTGACGCACAACGCCACACCGAGGAACAGTGCGAAGACGGTGATGTCCGTGCCGTCGGGAACCAGCATCTCGGGCAGGACGTAACCCGCGCCGATGCCCAGTCCGAGCGGAACGATCAGGCCGCCGAGCCCGACCCCCGCGGCGGCGGCGCGCCGACGGCGCAGCAGGCCCATGTCCATCTGCATGCCGGTGAAGCCGACCAGCAGGATGACACCGATCTGGCCGACGGCGTCGAGAAGGTGGTACTGCTCGGCGACGGCCGGGAACAGCCAGCCGTGCAGCCCCGGTGCGGCCCAGGCCAGCAGCGAAGGACCGAGGATCACCCCGACGACCAGTTCGCCGACCACGGCGGGCATCCCGAACCGGGCGGCCAGCCGTCCGAAGACGACGGCGAGCAGCAGCAGCGAACCGACCTGCAGCAAGAAGATCAGGAGACTGTGGGCGGCGATCGGGGCGACCGGCGCCGGAAGCGAGAGAAGCACTTTCCTCCTTAAGGAAGGTCAGCCGGGGTGAGAGACCCTCGTGCCCAGCCGGCGGGCCGCGCTCACCGAGTCGCAGCCCGCGAGGCCCAGCGCGTTCCGGAATTCGACGGTGAGCAGGTCGAGCAGCCGCCGGGCACCGTCCTCGCCGCCCTCGGCGAGCCCCCACATCACGGGCCGCCCGACCAGGACGCCCGACGCCCCCAGCGCGATCGCCTTGAGGATGTCGCCACCGCCGCGGATCCCCCCGTCGAGCAGCAGTTCGCCGTCCCATCCGGAGAGGGTGGCGGCGATCTCGCCCAGCATCTCGATACCCGGCACGGCGCCGTCCAACTGACGGCCTCCGTGGTTGGACACCACGATCCCGCCGACACCCGCGTCGACGGCGCGGGTCGCGTCCTCGACCGCGAGGATCCCTTTGAGCACCACAGGAAGTTCCGTATGCGCCCGGACGGCCTCGACCGACGCCCAGGTGGCCGGGGCGAATTCGCGGGCGGTGTGGTCCGCCACCGCCGAATGTCCGCTGGTGCGGCGATGCGCGGCGTCACCGGCGTCGAAGTTGGCCGCGGTCACGGAATCCGGCAACGCGAAACCGTTCCGCAGATCCCGCAGCCGCCGTCCCATCCACGGCACGTCGACGGTGAACACGATGGCCTCGCAGCCGGCGTCCTCCGCGCGGCGGACGAGGTCGAGAGAGCGTTTCTCGTCGCGCAGCCAGTACAGCTGGAACCAGGGCCGTCCGCCGACGGCCGCGATCTCCTCCAGCGGCACACTGCTCAGCGTGCAGATGGTGTACGGCACGCCGGCGTCCCGGGCGGCGCGTGCCGCCGCGAGTTCGCCCTCGGGGTGGAACAACCGCTGATACGCGACAGGCGCGACAGCCATCGGCAGCGCGGCCCGGCGGCCGAAGAGCTCGGCCTCGACGGTACCGCCGAGCTCACGCAGCATCCGGGGGATCACGAAGATCCGCTCGAGCGCGGCGCGGTTGGCCCCCAGGGAGGCCTCCGCGCCGCTGCCCCCGGCGAGAAAGTCCCAGATCTCGCCGGGGAGGACGGCCCGCGCCGCGCGCTCGAGGTCGTCCAGGCAGACGTGGGTCATCGACGGGCGGGGCCGAGCTTGCTCTGTCCGGTCCGCTCCAGCTCCACGGCTTCGTACAGGGCCTTGATGTTGGAGCTGCCGAACGTCCCCGCGCCCTGGCGCTCGATGATCTCGAAGAAGATCGTCTTACGCGGGTGGGTGGAAGCGGTGAAGATCTGGAACAGCTGGCCGCCGTGGTCTTCGTCGGCGAGCAGTTTCGTCTCCCGCAGATCGTCCAGCGAATGCGTCTCCAGCTGGATCCGCTCGCCGAGCAGGTCGTAGTAGGCCTCCGGGGTCTTCAGGAACTCCACGCCACGCGAGGAAAGCTCCTTGACCGCGCGGACCGCGTCCGGGCTGGTGAAGGCGATGTGCTGGATACCCGCCCCGTGGTGTTCCTTGATGAAGTCGTCGATCTGGCCGGGGTCGGCGTTCTTGTCGGGCTCGATCAGGGTGAGGGTGACCTCGCCCGACGCGCTCTGCACGACGGTGGAGTTCATCGCCTGGGCGCCGACCACGATGTGCTCTTCGAAGATCTGCTTGAACCCGAGGGCGCGCTCGTAGTACGCCACCGTGGGGCCGAGATCCCCCGCGTTCAGGCAGACCGCGAAGTGGTCGATCGCGAGCAGTTCCAGTGCTCCCCTGCCGCGGAAGGCGTCCGGCGCTTCGCCGGTGAGGTCGCGCTGGACCAGCGTGTGCACGACATCGCCGAAACCGCTGACGGTGGCGGTGATGACCGAGTCCTCGCGCTCGCCCGGTTCGAGGATGGGCTGTGCGCCCGCCGCCACCGCGGCCTCGAAGGCGGCGGCCACGTCCGACGTACGCAGCGCGATGTCGGCCACCCCCTCGCCGTGGGTCTGCAGGTACGTCGCGCCGGGGTGGCGGTCCGACGTCGGCTCGGTGAGGACCAGCGCGATCGGCCCCTGCCGCAGCGTCACGCTCCGGTGGTCGGCCGACCGGTCCGTGGCGGCGACGGAGAAGCCGTACTTGTCCATCCACCCGGATGCGGCCACCTCCAGGTTGGCCACATACATTTCCACATGGTCGATCTCGAAGTTCCGCGTGCTTTCTTGAGAAGACAAGGCATTCCTCCGTGGAATAGATGTAATCCTCGAATACAGAATGGCGCGAGGCCGATCACGCATCAATGGTGTCCGCTTGACACCTCCGTCCACAGAGGACGGACAGGGTTCACCGGCCGGTGAACCGCACCGGGAGTTCCCGGTATCCCTGGACGACGACCGCGCGCAGCCAGGCTGGTTCCTTCACCAGATCCACTCGCGACACTCGCTCGGCCACTTCCCGCAGCACGACCGCCAGCTCGATCCGCGCGAGCGCGGAGCCGAGACAGTGGTGCATGCCGTGACCGAAAGCGATGTGGCGGTTGGGTTTCCGGTCCGGCCGGAACGTGTCGGGATCGTCGAACACGGCCGGATCCCGGTTCGCGGCGGGCAGCCACGCGACCACCGGCGTACCGGGCGGCAGGTCGCGGCCGTTGATCGTGACGTCGCCGCTCGTCACCCGGAGCACGTGCATCGCGGGCGAGGTCCAGCGCAGCACCTCGTCGACGACGGTGTCGACGTCCGCGCTCCCGGCCCGCACCCGCTCCAGCAGGCCGGGCACGGTGGCGAACGCGTGCACCGCGCCGGTGATCGCGTGCCGGGTGGTCTCGTTGCCGCCGATCAGCACGTTGTCGCAGTTGAGCACCACGTCGTCGACCGAGAGTTCGTCGTCGGACAGCAGCGTGCTGACGAGGTCGTCGCCGGGGCTCGCGCGGCGCGCGGTGATCAGTTCGTCGAAGTAGACGAGGATCTCGGTGTGCGCCTGACGCGGCGTCATCCCGTCGAACAGCTCGTCCTCGCCGCCGAAAGCGTGGTTCGTCAGGTCGATGAGCATGTCCTGGTCCTCGGCGGGGACCCCGAGGATTTCGCAGACGACAGCGGCGGGAATCCGCGGGCCGATCGCGGCGGCCACGTCGCACACCTGCCCGTCGAGCACCCTGTCGAGGACGTCGCGCACCTCTGCCCGCACCCGGTCCGACAGTTTCCGCGCGGCCGCCCGGGAAAGCAGCGGGCCGACCAGCTTGCGCAGTTTGCGGTGCTGGTCCTGTTCGGACACCACCATCATCTGGCCACCCGAGTTGTCCGGGTGGTCGCGGTCGAAGCCGATCATCATCCCGTACTCGGAGGTGAACGGGGCGGACGGTCCGAGGACCGCGGCGCACGCCCGGTGCGAGAACACCGACCAGAAACCGGTGGGCGAACTGCCCGGCTCGCTCCACACCATCGCGTCTTCCGCCGCGTACTCACGCCACCGGGCATGGCGGTCCAGGCTCGTGTACAGGTCAGGGTCGCCGAGGTCGACGGCTGTCGTCGTCTGCATCAAAGGTCTCCAGGTCAGGTGAGTGCGCCGTCGAGCACCTTGGCGAGCTGTGCCACGGTCGGCGCGTCGAAGAAGGCCTGCACTCTCAGCCGGATCTTCAGGTTTTCGCGGATGCGGCTCACCAGCCGGGTCGCGAGCAGCGAATGGCCGCCGATCTCGAAGAAGCTGTCCTCGACGCCGACGCTGCCGACGCCGAGCACGTCGGCGAACAGTCCGGCGAGCAGGATCTCGGTCGGGGTGCTCGGCGCCCGCCCCGACGCCGCGCGCCCGGCGCTCTCCTCCTCGGGAGTGGGCAGGGCTGTCCGGTCGACCTTGCCGTTCGGCGAGACCGGCAGCCTCGGCAGGCTGACCACCACATCGGGCACCAGGTAGGAAGGCATCCGTTCCCGCAGCGGCGGGAGGAGGTCTTCGGCCGCCACCCGCTCGCCCCCGGTGCCGACCACGTAGGCGACGAGCCGGTTGTCGTGCGCGGTCACCACCGCCTGGGCCACCGCTTCCACCGTGAGCAGGGCGGCTTCGACCTCGCCCGGTTCGATCCGGTGACCGCGGACCTTCAGCTGGTCGTCGACCCGGCCGACGAAGACGAACTGGCCGTCCGAACGCTTCCGCACCCTGTCGCCGGTGCGGTACATGCGGCCGCCCGGTTCGCCGAACGGATCCGGCAGGAACCGCTCCGCCGTCGCGCCGGGCCGCCGCAGGTAACCGCGGGCGAGGCCGGGGCCCATCGTGTACAGCTCGCCCACGTCCCCGTCCGGGACCGGCCGCAGCCGCTCGTCCAGGACGTAGGTGCGGACACCGGTGATCGGCCTGCCGATCGGCGGGGTGTCCTCCCCGGTCAGCGGCTCGCTCGCGGTCACCGCGACGGTGACCTCGGTGGGGCCGTACGCGTTGATCATCACGCGGTCCATGGCCCAGCGTTTCGCGACCGGGGCCGGGCACGCCTCGCCCGCCACCAGGAGGGTCAGCCCGGCGGGCAGGCCGCCCGACTCCTCCAGCGGGGCCAGCGCGGACGGCGGCAGCGTGATGTGGGTGATGCGCTGCTCGCGCACCAGCCTGCCGAGCGGTTCGCCGGGGACAAGGTCCGGCGCGGAGGCCAGCACCAGGCAGCCGCCGGCCTGCCAGATCGGCCAGAACTCGGCGACGGCGGCGTCGAAACTGGGGGACGCGAAAGCCAGCAACCTGCTGTCCGGCACCAGGTTCTGGCGGCGCACGTAGTCGTCGGCCAGGTTCGGGATCCCGCGATGCGTGACCAGCACGCCCTTCGGCTTCCCCGTCGAGCCCGACGTGTAGATGACGTACGCGGGATGGTCGGGCCGCAACGGGCCGAGCCGGTCTCCCTCGTCCAGGTTCGGCTCGGTGAGGCTCGGCTCGCGTTCCACGCTCAGGACGACGGCGGCACCGGGCACGTCCTGCCCGGGCAGGCACAGCAGGACCCGCGCCGCCGTGTCGTCCAGCATGTGCCGTTTGCGTTCCTCCGGATAGTCCGGATCGACAGGCACGTAAGCGGCGCCCGCCTTGTGCACGGCCAGGATCGCGATGACGAACTCGATCGACCTCGGCATGGCCAGCGCGACCAGCCGCTCCGGGCCGACCCCGTGCGCCACGAGCCGCCGGGCGAGCCGGTTGGCCTCGCCGTTCAGCTCGGCGTAGGTGAGTCTGGTGGTGTCCATCGCCACCGCGGGCCGATCCGGCAGCACGGCTGCGGTCGCCTCGAACAAGGCCGGTGTCGTGGCCGCCGAAAGGACGGTCATGCGGTCTCCCCCAGTGTCTCGCGGGATTCGGTGCG
The DNA here is from genome assembly GCF_042647925.1 of Amycolatopsis speibonae. NCBI lineage: Bacteria > Bacillati > Actinomycetota > Actinomycetes > Pseudonocardiales > Pseudonocardiaceae > Amycolatopsis > Amycolatopsis speibonae. The sequence goes on along the minus strand of NZ_JBHRWK010000047.1, from coordinate 99,910 downwards.
GAGGAACCGGAGCAGCTCGCGGTTCACCGCTTCCGGGTTCTCCAGATAGCCGAAATGCCCGCACCCGGGAACCGTGCGGTGGGTCGCGCCGGGGATCGCGGAGGCCAGTTCGCGTCCGGCGGCCGGTGGTGCCACGAGGTCGTGTTCGAACGAGACGACGTGGCAGGGCACCTTGATCGAGCGGTAGGCGTCCAACCTGTCGGGCAACGCGCTCAGCAGCAGTTGCTCCCGGACACCCGGCCCCCAGGAACCCGCCGCGGCGAACAGGTCGAGCCAGTCGCCGGCGAGGTCGTCGTCGGCGAGTGTCGCGGGCCCCAGGTTGTGCATGGCCCGGACGGCGGCGAGGAAACCCGGTGGCAGCTCGATACCCTGCTCGATCAGCTTCGCTTCGCCTTCCGCGAGCTCCCGCTGCACGAGACTGCTCTTGCCGCAGGCGGCCATCAGCAGGACCGAGTCCACCAGCTCCGGACGGGCGAGTACCAGCTCCTGCGCGATGTAGGAACCCATCGACGTGCCGATCACGCGGCACGGCAAGGCGTCGAGGTAGTCGATCAGGGCGGCCACGTCCTCGACGAGGTCGTCGATGGTGAACCCGCCGGCACCCTCGTCGCTCGGCGGGATCCCGCGGTTGTCCATGGTGATCACGCGGAATCCGGCGGCGCGGAGCACGGGTACCTGATGCAGGTCCCAGACGGAGCTCGGCGCCCCGGTGCCGGTCAGCAACAGGACAGCCGGACCGTCGCCTTGATCGTGGTAAGACAACCGGATCCCGTTCTCGGTTGTCATCAGCATGATGGTCCTTCCCCGCTCGCCGACGGCGCGCAGCGACATGGCCGCCGGCGAAGTCCGCCGGCACCGGGTTCTTTGAGGAACAGGGCAGAGTTGACGTGGTCACTCGTTCTGTCCGATGTGGAACGTGCGATCCCCAGGTCCGCGACGCACTCAGGTGACCGTACCGTCGCGGCTCGATTATCCGCAGTGATAGTGCTGGACATGGACGGAAAAGGCGCGAATCGCGTCCACGATCCCTGCTTGACACTTCGACACCGGATGGAAATCCTGGCATTTATGGATTCGAACGGTTTGTCCACTCACTTGAGCATGGAAACGCTGCACGGATCGCTCACCGATCCGGCCATCTCGTCGATGAATCTGCTGAACGAGCTGATCGACGAATACCCTGTGGCCATTTCCATGGCGGCAGGCCGTCCGTACGAAGAGTATTTCGACATCCGCCTCATTCACGATTATCTCGACGCCTATTGCGACCATCTGCGGCGCGATCGGAAAGTCGACGAGGCCGGGGTGACGCGCGCGCTCTTCCAATACGGCACCACGAAGGGCATCATCGCCGACCTCATCGCCCGCAACCTCGCCGAAGACGAGAACATCGACGCCGCCCCGGAGTCCGTGGTCGTCACCGTCGGCGCCCAGGAGGCCATGTTCCTGGTGCTCCGCACGCTGCGGGCGGGCGATCGGGACGTGCTGCTCGCCCCCGCCCCCACCTACGTCGGCCTGACCGGGGCGGCGCTGCTCACCGACACCCCCGTCTGGCCGGTGCGGTCCACCGAGAACGGCATCGACCCCGAAGACCTGGTCCTCCAGCTGAAACGAGCCGACGAACAGGGCAAGCGGGTCCGGGCCTGTTACGTGACGCCCAACTTCGCCAACCCCACCGGCACCAGCATGGACCTGCCTGCCCGCCACCGGCTCCTGGATGTCGCCGCGGCCAACGGGATCCTGCTGCTGGAGGACAACGCGTACGGGCTCTTCGGCGCCGAGCGCCTCCCCACGCTGAAGGCGCTCGACCGGTCGGGGACCGTGGTCTACATCGGTTCCTTCGCCAAGACCGGGATGCCCGGTGCCCGGGTCGGCTACGCCGTGGCGGATCAGCGGATGACCGGGGGCGGCCTGTTCGCCGACCAGCTCTCCAAGCTCAAGGGCATGCTCACGGTGAACACCTCCCCGATCGCCCAGGCGGTGATCGCCGGGAAGCTGCTGCTCAACGACTTCAGCCTGACCAAGGCCAACGTCCGCGAGACCGCCATCTACCAGCGCAATCTCCGCCTGACGCTGGGTGAACTGGACCGCAGGCTCGGCGGGAGCCCCGGGGTCTCCTGGAACACCCCGACGGGCGGGTTCTTCGTCACCGTCACCGTGCCCTTCGTCGTCGACGACGACCTGCTGGCACACGCCGCCCGCGACCACGGTGTGCTGTTCACCCCGATGCATCACTTCTACGGCGGCAAGGACGGGTTCAATCAGCTCCGGCTGTCCATCAGCCTGCTCACGCCGGAACTGATCGAAGAGGGCGTGAGCAGGCTCGCGGCACTCATCACCGCACGTCTCGGGTGATTTCCCGCTTCACCGCGTCCACCAGCACCATGTCGTCACGACCGGCGCTGGTGGACGCGAACGGCGCCCGTGCGAGCACGGCGAAGCCGGCGCCTTCGAGTTCCCGCACGATCCGGTCCACCGTGACGAGCCTTCGTCGATGCGTGCAGACGACGAACGGATCCGCGGTCTCCTCGGCCGGATAGATGGTGATCTCCTGGATCTCCTCCGACGGCAGGATCTTCACGTGCAACACGTGCCGCCGTCCACTGCGGCCCGGCAGTTCCTGCTGTCGTTCCAGCGGTTCCGCCCCGACGGGTTTCGTCATTTCCAGGCTGAGCAGGAATTTCCCGCCGGGTTCGAGATGCTCGCGAACCGACGCGTACAGGCCCTTCCGGCCGTCCTCGTCGAGTTCGTTGATCGAGCCCGAGCTGATGACCACCGTTTCGAAGCGCTTGCCCAGCGCGAAGGCGCTCATGTCCGCCTGGACCACCGTGCACCGGCCCTGGCGGTCCGCCGTCGCTTCCGCCAGCCGCTTCCGGAAGGCGGTGACCACCGTGGCCGACAACTCCAGGGCGGTCACCTCCCAGCCGAGATCCAGGAAGGGGAACGTCAGCCTGCCCATTCCGGCCGCGAGCTCCAGCACGGGTCCGGGCGCGGGGCGGAGGCGGGCGGCGAACTGCCGCGCTTCCGAAGTGCCGTCCGCGTCCTGGATCAGATCCCGATAGGTGTCCGAGCCGTCCTCGTCGTAGAAGTCGCACAGAACGCCCCGCTCGCCCACGGCGGCCAGCAGGACACCCGCGTGCGCGGTCCGCACCGGGCCACGCTCAAGTTGCTCGGTCATGAGGACAACCTCCTGGTCGACATTCTTGTCCGGAACCGTTCAGCCGTTGTCTTCGCGAGAGACGACCGGCCAGGTCGTTTCTCCGTATCCGCCCGAAGGCGCGCTCTTCAGGGCATGCCCGTCCAACAGGGCGAAGAAGTCCTTTTCCGGCCCGTGGAGCATCAACATCTGCGACGGATAGAGCCGCAGGGCTTCGAATTTCCGGGTCCGCGCCTCCGCCTCGACGGAAACGAATTCGGGAGAACCGGCCCGGAACCCGTCCGGGAGTTCCACCGCACCCGGCGCGAAGATCGCGTGCGGGAGGTCTTCCCACAGCCGCACCGGAATACCTTTCTCCCGCGCGACGGACAGCGTGGCGTCCCGCGTGATCTTGTTGTCGATATGGCCACTGGCGGCCGCACAGGTCAGGATCAGCGCCGGAGCGCACTCTTCGACGACCGAGGTGATCTCGGCCTTCACCGCGGAGAACAGCTCCGGATCGTCCTGCGGCGACTGCTCGCCGATGGCCAGCTTCTGCCGCCCGGGCACGTTGTCGGCCAGCCATCGGCCGTCCGGCAGCTTGCGGTAGATGGCGTCGAGGAATCCGCCGTGCCGGTAGTCGGCCCCCAGGTGGGCGAGCGCGGCGATGTCTTCGTTCCGGCGATGCAGCGACGCGTCCTGCTCCGGCGTGAGGCCCCAGATCGCGTGGAGCCGCTCCGCCGCCGGTGAGTGCGGGGGCGCCGCGGTCCCGGCGAACACCGTGTGGACGGTCACCTTCGCTCCGTCCCGCACCGCACGGGAAAGCCCGGCGCCGAAGGACAGGACAGCGTCGTCCAGATGCGGCGATATCGCCACGATCCGGCCCGTGTAGGGGTTCTGGGTCATGTCTGTCAGCTCACGTGCACGTTCGGCACGTACCGGATCCACTGCCCGCCGGCGTCACGGAAGGCCTGCTCCGCGTTCATGATCTCGTCGGCGTGGTTCCACGCGAACAGCAGCGCGTAGTCCGGGTGGTCTCCGGCGAACTCCTGGTACTCGCGGACCGGGATGTGCTGTCCGGGGCTGAGCCTGCCCTGTTTGGCGGGAGTGGTGTCCGAGATGAACTCCACCAGATCCGGGGTGATGCCACAGAAGTTGGTCACTGTCGCGCTCTTGGCCGTCGCGCCGTAGCCTACGACGCGTTTGCCCTCGGCGCGGAGCTTGGTCAGCAGCGCGATCAGGTCTTCCTTGATCTGCTTCACGTTGGCGGCGAACTGTTCCAGCGTGGCGAACTCCGCCAGCTTGCGCTCGGCCTCCCACGCGAGAAGTTCCGCCACGGCCTCGGTCGGCTTGCGGGCCCCGGCGAGGGCGAGGGTGTAGCGGACCTCGCCGCCGTGCACCGGGATGCGCTCGACGTCCACGAGTTCGAGGCCGTTGCGCCGGGCCATCTCCTGCACCGAGCGCGCGGTGAAGAAGAAGAAATGCTCGTCGTAGATCTGGTCGAAAGACGTGCGCTCCACGATGTCACCGAGGTACGGGTCCTCGAAGACGAACACGCCGTTCGGGCCGAGCAGCTTGGTGACACCCTTGAGGATCGAGTCCATGTAAGGGATGTGGCACAGGGTGTTGGCCGCGTAGATCACGTCGGCGGGACCGTCGTTCTCGCGGATGTCGACCGCCGTCGCCTCTTCGAAGAAGTCCTTGCGGACACGGATTCCCTTGGCCGCGGCCAGATCCGCGACGCTGCCGGAGGGTTCGACGCCGAGTTGGCGCACGCCCGCGTCGGCTACGGCCTTGAGCATGATGCCGTCGTTGCAGCCGAGTTCGACGATGAACGGGTCCTCGCCGGTCAGCTCCGTGGTGAGGAAGCGTTTGGCCAGCTCGTGGAAATGCGTGCGCATGACCGCCGAACCGGAGGACAGGTACGGGTACGCCTCGTGGAACATCAGGTCCCTCGGGACCTCTTCCATCAGCTGCACCATCGTGCAGGAATCGCAGATCCCGGTGGCGAGCCGGAAGAAGAACTCCTTCTTCCCGTCGCCGGGGACCACGAACGCGTCCGAGAGCGGCTGGCGTCCCAGATCGATGAACTCGGTGACAGTGCCGTCACAGATACGGCACTCGGACGTGGCTGACATGCGGTCTCCTCAGGTGCTTTGTCGTCGAAGAAGAAGTGGCGCGCGTTCAGGCGGGGACGGTCAGCTTGCCCTGGCCCGCCGCCTGGAACAGCAGTTCCGCGGCCGTCGTCCGGCCGTCTGCGCGGACCTTCTCAGCCATGGCCGCCGCCCGCGCGCGGGTTTCCGGGGAAAGGGCCTTGGCGAGCGCGGCCGAGAAGGTGTCGAAGGTCGGGACCGGACGTTCCGCCAGCGCCACCCCGATACCCAGCTCGGTCACGCGGCCGGCGAAGTACGGCTGATCCGTATGGCGAGGCAGCACGAGTTGCGGGATGCCCGCCCGCGTGGCCAGGTGGAGGGTGCCCGCGCTGCCCTTGTGCAGGGCCGCGGCCACTCGGCCGAACAGCGCCTGCATGTTCACCTCGCCGACGCCGAAGCAGTCGGCGCCGTCGTCGGGCAGGACCAGATCGGCCCAGCCACGGGAAAGGATCACCCGGCGGCCCTGCGCCCGGATCGCCTCGATGGCCAGCTTCGTGGCGTCGGCGAGACCGGGTCCGGACGCGCTGCCGAAGCCCACGTACACCGGCGGAGGCCCGGCGGCCAGGAACGCCTCCAGGTCCGCCGGAAGCGGCCGTTCGTCCGGCAGGATCCACGCGCCGGTCTGGACGGCGTCGAGAGCCGGATCCACCGGTGCCAGCACCGGATCCGCCGCCAGCCAGGGCTGTTCGCCGTAGCCGTACGCGAAGACGTCCTTCACCGGCGGCAGGCCGATCGCTTCCCGCCTGCTGGTGAGCGCTTCCCCGTACCGCTCGGAGAACCGCTCGGCGCGCTCGGCCCAGAGCACCCCGAAGTCGGTCACGCCCGGCGTGGTCCGCTCGTCCTCGGGCGGGTGGTAGTTCGACGACGGCAGGTAGTTCGGGCTGTAGGCGGCGTAGAAGTAGGGGATGCCCAGCTTCTCGGCCACCGACCGCACGCCGGTCGCGTGGGCCAGCTCGCCGGTCGCCACCACCACGTCGCAGCCCTCGGCGCCCGGGGGGACCTGGTCGAACTGCATGTCGATCGCCATGGCCGCGAACTTGCGCTCTTCTTCGGCCGACGGCGGCGGCATCCCTTCCTGCAGCAGCATTCCCTCGTGCGCCAGGCCGACCGGCACATGCGGCACCCCGGCTTCGGCGAGCCGCTCCGCGGAGGACGGCGACGCGCACATCCGCACCTCCGCGCCGAGCTCCCGCAACCGGACCGCCAGTGCCACCAGCGGTTCGACGTCTCCGCGGCTTCCGCAGGTCGACAACAGCACACGCATTTCGCGTCCCCTATCTTGATCGGTTCTGGGCTTTACGCGGAAACAGACGGCTTCGCCCGGCTGGCCGCGTCGAGCAGCAGTCCGGCCGCGACCGTCGTCCCGTCGGTGCGGATCGTGTCCGCGACGGCCGTCGCCCGCGCCCGGGTTTCCGGCGCCAGCGCCGTGGTGAGCGCCGCCGACAGGGAGTCGAAAGTCGGGACAGGGCCGTCATGCGCCACCCCTACACCCAGCTCGGCCACCCGGCTCGCGTAGTACGGCTGGTCCGCCATCTGCGGCAGCAGGATCTGCGGTACGCCCGCCCGCGTCGCCACGTGCGTCGTCCCCGAGCCGCCGTGGTGGATGACGGCGGCCACCCGGCGGAACAGCACCTGGTGGTTCACTTCGCCGGTCTCGAAGCAGTCGTCCTTGTCGTCGGGCAGCACCAGATCGGCCCAGCCACGGGAAAGGATCACCCGGAGGCCGCGGGCACGGATCGCCTCGATGGCCACCCGGACGGCGTCGGCGGGGGCACGCAGGCTCCCGAACCCCAGGTACACCGGCGGCGGGCCGGCGGCCAGAAAGTCCTCCAGCTCAACGGAAAGAGGCCGTTCGTCCGGCGTGATCCACGCGCCTGTCTGCACCGCGTCGAGATCCGTCGGCTGCAACGGCGCCAGGACAGCGTCCGCCGCCATCCAGGGATGGTCGGTGTAGCCGAAGCCGAAGATGTCCTCCACCGGCGGCAGGCCGATCGCTTCCCGCCTGCCGTTGAGCGTGCCCCCGTACCGCCGGAAGGCGCTCTGGTTGTTCCGCTGCCACAACGCCCGGATGTCGGTCCCGGCCGGTGCGGGCGGCTCGCCGAGGGGCGGCGGTGGCGGATAGTGCGGCGACGGCACGAAGCTCGGGCAGTGGAAGGCGTAGAAGTACGGGATGCGCAGCTTCTCGGCCACCGACCGCACGCCGAGCGCGGCGGACAGCATCCCGGTCGCCACCACCGCGTCGCAGCCCTCGGCGGCCGCCGGGATCCGGTCGAACTGCGTGGTGATCGTCTCGGTCATGAACCGCTGCATGTCCTCACGCGTCGGCGGCGCCGCGTTCTTGACCGGTTCGCGCGCGGAAGCGCCGACGGGCACGTGCTCCACGCCGGCCTCGGCCAGCCTGTCCGCGCAGTCCGGCGGCGCGGCCAGCCTCGTCTCCGCACCGAGCTCCCGCAGCCGGATCGCCAGTGCCACCAACGGTTCGACGTCGCCGCGGCTTCCGCACGTCGCCAGCAGCACCCGCGTCACGTTTCCCCCGTTCACGCGGGAACAGCCGGCTTCTCGCGGCGGACGGCGTCGAACAGCAGGTCCGCCGCGACCGTCGTCCCGTCGGTGCGGATCGTCTCCGCCACGGCTGTCGCCCGCGCCCGCGTTTCCGGGGCCAGCGCCGTGGTGAGCGCGGCCGTCAGGGCGTCGAAGGCCGGGATCGGGCCGTCGATCGCCAGCCCGACACCCAGCTCGGCCACCCGGTCGGCGTGGTACGCCTGCTCCACCACGTTGTCCACCACCCGGCGGACCACGACGTGCGGGATACCCGCCCGCATGGCCAGGAGCGTCGTACCCGCGCTGTCGTGGTGGATGGCGGCTGCCACCCGGCCGAACAGCTCCTGAAGGTTCACTTCCCCGACGGCGAAGCAGTCTTCCCCGCCGTCGGGCAGGGCCAGATCGGCCCAGCCACGGGAAAGGACCACCCGGTGGCCCTGGGCCCGGACAACCTCGAGAGCCGCCTTCGCGGCACCGGCTGTCCTGGCCCCGGACGAGCTGCCGAAGCCCACGTACACCGGCGTTGACCCAGCGGCCAGGAACGCCTCCAGGTCCGCCGGAAGAGGCCGTTCGTCCGGCAGGATCCACGCACCGGTCTGCACGGTGCCGGTGTCCGCCGTCGGCAGCGGGGCCAGGATCTGGTCCGCCGCCAGCCAGGGCTGTCCGGTGTAGCCGTAGTCGAAGAGGTCCTTCACCGGCGGCAGGCCGATCGAGGCCCGCTTTTCGGTGACCACGTCACCGAAAAGCCCGTAGGCGCCCTGGTTGTACATGTCCAGCTCCGCCCGGCTGTGCACGGACGGCAGATGGTCCGGGGACAAGACCGTGTAGCGGTAAGGGATGCCCAGCTTCTCGGCCACCGATCGCGCGGCGACCGCGGCGGGCAGCAAACCGGTCGCCACCACCGCGGTACAGCCTTCGGCGGCCGCCTGGACCTTCTCGAACCACTCGGCGACCACCTCGGTCACGACTTCGGGATCCCCCGGCGCCGGTTCCCCCGGCCCGCGTGCCCCGGCGCGCACCGCCCGGCCGACCGGCACCATCGGCACCCCGACCTCGGCACACCGCTCCACGTAGTCCGGCGGCAGGCACATCCGCACGTCCGCGCCGAGCTCCCGCAACCGGACGGCCAAGGCCACCAACGGTTCGGTGTCCCCGCGTGATCCACACCCCGAGATCAGCACGCGCATTTCGCATCCCCTGTTCCGTAGGTCCTTTTCGACGGGCGGCGGCTCATACCGGGTGGTGAGGCAGCCACTTCATGCCGTCGGCCGAAGTCACCAGGCCGCCGGGGAACAGCGGCGGCTCGGGTTCGGCGTCGTCGCCGAGCAGCGCCTTCATCTGGACCTGGCCCGCTTCCTGCATCGCCTGCTGGACCACCGTCGACTTGAACATCGGCACCATGTCGTCGCCGTCGCCCGCCGCCATCTTGTCCACGGCGGCGGCGAATTCGGCGCTGTTCGCGGCGATCCGGTCGGCGGCCGTCAGCGCGGTCTCCCCGGACGACACCCCGCCGATCAGCTCGACGAACGACTCGATGTCGGTGCTCTGGTTCTGCGTGACCTTCTTGGCCTGCCAGAAATACGATTCCTCGTTCACGTTCATCTGGTAGAAGGAGACGAGGAATTCGTAGAAGACGCCGTACTCGCGGCGATAGCGCGACTCGAACTCGTTCAGCGCGGTCTTCTCGTCGAGATCGCCGTCGAGGACGCTGTTGATCGACCGGGCCGCGAGCAGCGCGCTGTAGGTCGCCAGGTGCACGCCGGAGGAGAACACCGGGTCAACGAAGCAAGCGGCGTCGCCGACCAGGACCATCCCGGGCCGCCAGTAGCTCTCCTGCTGGTACGAGTAGTCCTTGCGGACACGCAGTTCGCCATACCTGCCGGTGGTCACCCGGGTCGCGTTCGAGAGATAGTCCGAGATCATCGGGCATTCGGCGATCAGGCTGTCGAGGGCCTTCTCGCGGTCGCCCTGGATCCTGTCGGCGTCCTCCCGGCGCACCACCGCGCCGACACTGGTCAGCGTGTCGCTCAACGGGATGTACCAGAACCAGCCGTTGTCGAAGGCCACGCTCAGGATGTTTCCCGATACCGGCGCCGGCAGCCGCTTGCCACCCTCGAAATAGCCGAACAGCGCGAGGCTGCGGAAGAACTCCGAGTAGTTCCGCGAACCGCCGACCTTCGTGTAGAGCCGGCTCTTGTTGCCCGACGCGTCGATCACGAACCGCGCCGACACCTCACGCTCGTTGCCGTCGGGATCCGTGTACCGGGCGCCGACGACCCGCTCGCCGTCTTCGACGACGTCGTTGACCGAGCAGCCTTCCCGCACGACGACGCCCTTGCGCTTGGCGTTCTTCAGCAGCATGTCGTCGAAAACCGCCCGCTCGACCTGGTAGGCGTGCGACGTCGAACCGGCCATCTTGGCGGAGATGCCGAAGTGGAACGTCCACGGCTCCGGCCGCGCGCCCCAGCGGAACGTGCCGCCCCGTTTGATCGGGAACCCGGCCGCGGCCAGTTCGTCGGAGATGCCGAGCATCCGGCACACACCGTGCACCGTGGCGGGCAGCAGCGACTCACCGATCTGGTACCGGGGGAAAACCTCTTTCTCCAGCAACAACACCCGATGGCCCTGCATCGCCACCAGCGTGGCGACGGTCGAACCGCCCGGTCCGCCACCGGCAACCACCACGTCGAAGTCTTCGACCGTCATCTCCCACCATTCCTCTGTCGAGTGTTGAATCGCGCGCTACCAGGCGACTGGGACCTGATCAGGACAGTCGACGAAAGCGCTTCGGTACTTCACTTCCGCGATGGGCACCGCCAGCCGCAGCCCGGGGAATCGGCGCCACAGCGTTTGATAGGCCATCCGCAGCATCGAGCGGGCCAGCGCCGCGCCCACGCAGTAATGGATGCCGTGCCCGAATCCGACGTCCGAAACCGCGGCGCGATTCGCGTCGAGCACGTCGGGATCCGGCGTCAGCGCCTTGTCCCGGTTGGCCATGAGGACCGAGCAGAGGACGTAATCCCCCGCTTTGATCAACTGTCCGTCGACGACGACGTCCTTGATGGCGAGGCGGGGATTCGGCGCCTGCACGGGAGACAGATACCGCACCAGTTCGTTGACGACGCGATCGGCCTTTTCCTGGCTTTCGAAAAGCAACGGGATCTGACCGGGATTCCGCAGCAGCGCCAGCACTCCGAAACCGATCATCCCGGCGACGGTCTCGACCCCGCCGAGGATCAGCGCCGTGCACAAGCCCTTCAGTTCCTCGCCCGTGATGTTGTCGCCGTGCTCTCGCGCGATCATGCCGAGGAATCCGTCGTCGGGGTCCTTGCGCTGTGCGGCGATGAGGTTGTCCAGGTACCGGTTGAACGCGGCGCTGTCCGCCACCCGTGCCTTGAGCCCGCGACTCAGATCGGCGTTCCGCCTGATCCGCCGGACGAACTCACGCTGGTCGTCGCGGGGAATGCCGAGCAGTTCACACAAAGCGTGAGCGCCGACAGGATCGGCGAAGAGTCCCTGGAGGTCCGCGGGCGACCCCTCGGCTTCCATCATGTCGAGGCGATCGTCGATGAGGCTTTGGATCGCGGGCTCCATGCGGCGGATCCGGCGGACCGTGAACTCCGGCGTCAGCATCTTGCGCAGGCGCGTGTGCTCGGGCGGATCATAGGTCGAGATCTGCCCGACGAACTGGGCCTCCACATACGCCCCGGATTTCGCCTGGGTGAATTGCGGCCGCGTGGTGAAATTCTCGTGGTCGCCCAGGATCTCGCGCACGACGTCGTAGCCGTGTGCCTGCCAGACGAAATCCCGGCCCAGCTGGGCGGACGATTCCCCGGTTATCCGGACCAGCGGCCCCTGCGCCCGGAGCGCGAAATTGTCCTCGTGCGGATCGCAGTCCGTCCTCAGCTGGAAGTTCGCCGGCTCCCGCAGGAGTGGCGCGACCTGATCGCTACCGTGTCCCATCAGAATGGAAACTCTCTTGTCGGCCGGGAAAATCTCGTTTCGGACGCTCCAATTTCACCGGTAATCACCGATGACGTCCAGCGGCTCCATGTGGACGGATCGGGCGATCACCAGGCGACCATCAGCTCGGTCAAGCCGTAGGCGGGAGTGGTCAGGCGGAACTTGTCCTCCTGTGCCGGATCCGCGAGCCTCAGCGCGGGAAAACGCCGCCACAGGGTGGTGAAGACCGTGCGCAGTTCCAGGCGGGCCAGTGCGGCTCCCAGGCAATGGTGGACCCCGTGCCCGAAAGCGATGTGCGGCGCGGATTCGCGGGTGACGTCGAGCCGGTTCGGATCCGGCACGAGGGCCGGGTCGCGGTTGGCCGCCGGGAGCGAGCAGATGACACTCTCGCCCGCCTTGATCACCTGATCCCCGAAAGTGACGTCCTCTCGGGCGATCCGGGGCGTCGGGCTGTACGGCACGGTCAGGTACCGGATCAGCTCGTCGACGGCTCGTTGCGCGGGCTGCTCGTCGCCGCGGAACGCGTCGATCTGCTCGGGGTGGCGCAGCAGGGCCAGCACTCCGAGCCCGATCATGCCGGAGATGTTGTCGTCGCCGGCCAGCATCACCTGAACGCAGAAGCCGCGCAGTTCCTCGTCCGTGGCCTCGTCACCGTATTCGGCGACGACCGAGCCGATCAGCCCCTCGCCGGGTTCCTCGCGTTCCCTGGCGATCATCGCCAGCAGGTAGCGGGAGAACGCTTCTCCCGCCACCGCACGCCTTTTCTGGCTTCGCGAGCCGTCGAGATGCGCGTGACACAGCTGCAGGAAAGTGGCCCTGTCGTCCCTGGGCACCCCGATCAGCTCGCACAGCACGGCGCCGGGCACCTTTTCGGCGACGAACTCGACCAGATCCGCGGGGGATCCCGCCTGCTCCATCTCTTCGAGCCGTTCGGTCACGATCTGTTCGATGTACGGCTGCATCCGCTGCATCTTGCGCAGCGTGAAGCCGGGGGTCAGCTTCTGCCGCAGCCGCGTGTGCTCGGGCGGGTCGTAGTCCATCAGGTTGCCGACCAGTTCACGCGGCCGGAAGATGCCCTTCCCGCCGATCTCGTCGCGCGCGTCCCAGCGGCGCCGGGTGCTGAACTGCCGGTGGTCGCCCATCACCTGCCGGACGACGGCGTGCGAGGTGGCCATCCAGTGGTTCTCGGCGTCCGCGCCGGATCCGACCGTGACCCTCGTCAGCGCTCCGGCGGCGAGCAGTTCGTCGGCCGGGTCCAAACCCTGTCTGCGGATGTGCAGCGGGCGCGGGTCGTCCTCACTCAACGGGAAAACTCCTTTGCTACCGAGGTTTCGCACTACCAGTCGAGCGAGAGGGCTTCCACGTCGAACGGCGGCGGGCCCAGTTTGATCTCGCGGCCCGGTTCGGCGAGCCTGAGCTTGGGGAAGCGGTGCGCCAGCGCCGGGATCGCCGCCCGGAACACCATTTCGGCCAGCGGCCTGCCGAGGCAGTGATGGATGCCGTGCCCGAACGTGACGTGCGCGGGCTTTTCCCGGGTGATGTCGAACCGGTCCTCCGGGTCGGGGAACTTCCGGCGGTTCGAAGCCAGCAAAGAACAAGTGACCGCGTCGCCTGCCTTGACGAGCTGATCACCGACGTACACGTCCTCCAACGCGACGCGCGGAGTGGTCTTCTCGTCGCTGGTGAGGTAGCGGGCCACCTCGTTCAGCCAATCCGGGACGCTGTCCGGCTCGTCGCGGAGCACGGCGAACTGCTCGGGATGCTCGACCATCAGCCACGCGCCCGCCGCGAGGAAACGGGCCACCTGATCCCCGCTCGCGCCCATGACGAACGCGGCCACCCCCAGCAGTTCCGCGTCGGTGATGTCGTCGCCGTGTTCGCGCACGACAGCACCGAACATGTCGTCACCGGGATCGCGGCGCGTCTGGGCGGCGACCTGGCCCATGTACGTCCAGAACTTGTTACCCGCCGCGACCCTGCGTTTGCCCGACCGCTCGGACCGGCTGGCGTGCAGGGCACGCGACAGATCCGCCTGATCGTCACGGGGGATGCCGAGGAAGTCGCAGATCACCGTCGTCGCGATGGGCCACGCGAAACGCGGGACGAAATCCACCGGGCCACCGGTGGCCTCGATGTCGTCCAAGGTGGCCTTGACGATCAGCTCGACCTGCGGGCGGAAGTCCCGCATCCGCCGGAAAGTGAACGCGGAGGCCACCATCCGGCGCAGGCGCGTGTGCTCCGGCGGATCGTACTGGCCGAGGAAGCCGGGCCAGATGCGGCCGGCCGCCGTCCCGCCGAAAAGCAGCTTGGCGCTGAACTTGTCCGAGCCGAGGACCTGCCGGGTCTCGTCGTACCCGGTGGCGAGCCAGCCCGTCCGCCCCGCGGGGCATTCTTCGGCCTCCAGCACGGACATGGGGCCTTCGGCCATCAGGGAACGCAACTCCGGTCCCGGATCGAATCGCTCTCTCCGGTGGATCTCCGTGCCCCGGTTGGCGTTGTTCTCCTCGAACACTGCACAAGGTCCTTTCGCCTCAGCCGGCCGGTGGAACAGTGGTAGCGCAAAGGTGGCTTGTCCGGCACTTCCCGAGCGCTCGTTCGGGCGCGTGGTCCGGCGCGAGGTCCGTGAAGGCATGTGGTCCTCGTCGGCACCGAAGCCTCGGTGGGTCCAGAGCGACCCGATCTCCCGTGACCGAACACCACCGGCACGTCGTGAGTGTTTCGGGTCGCTCTAACGACACTTGCCACTCACGACCGCCATCAAAGCGGTCCCAGGGCGACCCGGGCTCCGTGACCGAACACCACCGGTGGGTCGTGAGTGTTTCGGGTCGCTCTAACGACACTTGCCACTCACGACCGCCACCAGGCGGTCCCAGGGCGACCCGGGCTCCGCGGCCGAACACCACCGGTGGGTCGTGAGTGTTTCGGGTCGCTCTAACGACACTTGCCACTCACGACCGCGGCCGTCCAACCGTCCGCGTTGAGCGGCTGGACGCCTTCTCAGGCGCCGACTTCCTGGATGAGGCTCTTCGGCCGGAGGTCCGTCCAGTTCTCCTCGACGTAGGCGAGGCACTCCTGGCGGGGGGCTTCGCCGTGCACACGGGTCCAGCCCGCGGGCACCTCCGCGAAGGACGGCCACAGGGAGTGCTGACCCTCGTCGTTGACCAGCACGAAAAAGGAACCGGCTTCGTTGTCGAACGGATTCGTCATCGTTGTGTCCTTTCACCTTCCGGGCGGTGCCGGAGTTTTTCGGCGACGATGGCTCCAATCTGGCCCAGCGCCGCGGTTTGCACCATGTCGTAGTGGTTGGACGGGACGTCGTGGGTCTCGATGGTCCCGCTGGTGAAGTCCTTCCAGCTGGCCTTCGCCACCGAGACGGGCAGATGCTCGGGACGGTCCACAGTGGCCACGAAGAGCAGGATGTCGCCGTCGAAGGGCGAAGAGACGTGCTTCGGCCCGACGTCCCAGAGGTTGCGCATGACAGCCTCCAGCCGCGACCGGGCGGCCTCCCCCTTGACCAGTTGACCCGCGAGATCCAGGTCCGCCTGGTTCCGCTTCGACAGGGCCGCTTCTTCGCTCGCGGCACCGGTCGTCTTGCGTCCCATGTAGACGGGATAGGCGTCGAGGAGGGCCAGCAGGCCGACCTTCTCCCCTTCCGCCTCCAGCAGCTTGGCCATCGCCTGCGCGATGCGGCCGCCGAGTGACCAGCCGAGGAGGTGGTACGGCCCGGTCGGCTGCACGGCGCGGATCTGGTCCAGGTAGTCGGCCGCCATCTCCTCGACGCTGCCCGGCAGCGGCTCGGTCCGGGCCAGGCCGCGGGCCTGCACGCCGTAGACCGGCTGGTCCGCCGGGAGGTACCGCAGCAGCGGCTCGTAGTTCCAGCTCAGGCCACCGCTCGCGTGGACACAGAACAGCGGTGGGCGGTCGCCGCCGACCCGCAGCGGCAGCAGGATCTCGAAGTCGCCCGTCTTCACCGAAGTGCTCGCCCGCCGCCGCTCGCCCACGACGACCAGGGTCTTCGCGGGGGTCTTCCGGGCCAGCAGACCCGTGTGCAGCATCCGGTGCCCTTCCTCCCCGAACGGACAGGGCACGGTCGGCAGCTCGGCCGGTCCCGCGTCCACGGCCGGGCCGACGACATGGAGATCGCCGACGGTGCCCGGAGCGACAGGACGCAACTGGTCGTCCAAAACGAGCGCGCCGACCGGGTCGTCCCCGGCGAGGTCGGCGACCACCTGGGGCACGGCCCCGGCCCACCGCGCCGGTGCGATGGGCGGACGGCCACGTTCGAAGTCGTCGAGGAAGAGGTCCAGGTCGCTGATCCGCCGCTGCGGGTCCTCCGCCACCTGTTCGAGGACGCGGACCAGCCGCCGGGCCACCGACTCGGCCGTGGCCTGGTCGAACAGGTCGGTGGCGAAGTGCAGCGCGCCTTCGAGACCGCCGGGGTTGTCGTCGTCATCGAAGCGCTCGGCGAGCTTGATCGCGAGATCCAGCTCCATGGCCTCGGTCCCGCCGGGTTCGACACTGGTGCGCAGGGCGGGTAGTTCCGCCGCCGACCAGCCGTCGATGTCCTCCTCGTCCACCCGCAGTCCCACCTGGAACACGGGGTGCCGGGAGAGCGAGGCGGGCAGGTCCAGCAGCTCGACGATCCGTTCGAAAGGCACGTCCAAGTGCTGTTCCGTGGTTTGGAAGGCTTCCTGCACCCTGCTGACGACCTCCAGGAAGCCCGGATCGCCCGAGAGATCCGTGCGCAGGGCGAGCGGCCGGGTGAACGGGCCGACCATCGGTTCGAGGTCGAAGAGCTCCTCGTCCCTGGGCAACGTCGAACCGATCACCAGGTCGTGGCCGGCCCCGTACTTGGTCAGCAGCATGGCGAGCGCGGCGTGCACCAACTGGTGCGTCTCCGCGCCCGTCGACTCCGCAGCCGCCGTCAGCCGGGCGTGCGGGCCGGCGTCCAGCCGCAGCGCGACCGTATCGGCGCGCCGTGAGGGGACGGCGGGCCGCGGCCGGTCGAACGGGAGCACCGTCTCCCCGTCGATACCCGCCAGATTGTCCCGCCAGAAGGAGATCTGCTCGTTGATCAGGCTGCCCGGCTCGTCCTCGTCTTCGAGCAGCCGCCGCTCCCAGAGCGCGTAGTCGGCGAACTGCAGGGCCAAGGGCGCACGCTGCGGGACACGGCCTTCGCGCCGCGCGCCGTACGCGGCCGCCAGATCGCGGAAGAACACGTCCAGCGAGTCGTCGTCGGCGAGGATCCGGTGCACCTGCAGGTGAAGGACGTGCTCCTTGTCTGACAGCGCGAAGAGGTCACATCGCCACGGCAGATCCTTGGTGAGGTCGAAGGCCGACTCGCGCCGCTCCGCGAGCAACCCGGGAAGGTCCGCTTCGGTGGCCGGGACCGGAGTCGGCTCGACCGCCGGGGCGTCGTGGACGTGCTGGTGCACTCTTTGCACGTCGCCGGGCGCGTCGCCGGGGAAAGTCGTGCGGAGGAGCTCGTGCCGGGTCGCGACGTCGCCGAGCGCCGCCGTCAGCGCGGGCACGTCCAGCTTGCCGCGCAACCGCAGGGCGACCGAGGTGGTCAGGCCCGCCGTCTCGCCGCCGGGGTCGGCCAGCAGCCAGGCGCGCAGCTGCCTGGCGGTGAGGGGCACCCGGTCCGGCCGCTGGGCGACTTCCAGGACGGGGCGGGACTTCGCGGCCAGAGCCCTGGCCAGCCCGGCGGGCGTCGGCGAGGAGAACAGCTGCCGGATCGGCAGATCCTCGCCGAGTTCCTCCCGGATCCGCGCGACGAGCCGCATGGCCAGCGCCGAACTGCCGCCGAGGTCGTGGAAGGCGTCGTCGACACCCACCTGCTCGACGCTGAGGATCTCGCCGAACAGGGCGCACAGCACCTTCTCGGTCTCGTTCTCCGGCGCCTTCTCCGACGCGCGTCCCACGAGATCCGGGGCGGGCAGGGCCCGGCGATCCACCTTGCCGTTGGGAGTGACGGGCAGGCCGGGCAGGGCGACGACCGCGATCGGGACCATGTAGTCGGGCAGGACCAGCGCCATCTGCCGCCGGATCTCCTCCGGCCCCGCGTCGCCGCCGTCGGACACGAAGTAGCCGACAAGGCGCTTCTCGCCCGGCTGGTCTTCCCGCGCCAGGAGGACCGCTTCGACCACACCCGGCTGGGCCGCCAGCACGGCCTCCACTTCGCCGAGCTCGACCCGGTAGCCGCGGATCTTCACCTGGTCGTCGGCGCGGCCGAGGAACACGATCTCGCCGTCACGGGTCCAGCGCGCCCGGTCCCCGGTGCGGTACATGCGTTCACCGGCGAGGAACGGGCACGCCACGAAGCGGTCCGCCGTCAGGCCGGGGCTGTTCAGGTATCCCCGCGCCAGCCCCGTGCCCGCGATGTACAGCTCGCCCGCCACCCCCGGCGCGACCGGGCGCAGGAAGGCGTCGAGGACGTAGATCCGGCGGTTGGTCATCGGATGGCCGATCGGCAGCTCCCGGTCGAGCACGTCACCGGGTTCGATCGGCAGCCACGTCGCGCACAGCGTGGTCTCGGTCGGCCCGTAGGTGTTGCGCACGCGCAAACCGGGCTGGGCGCGCCGCAGGTTTTCCACCGACTGCAGGGGAACCACGTCACCGCCGGTCCCGATCTCGATCAGGCCGTCGAAGCATTCCGGCGACGTCTCCGCCAGCGCGCGGAAGCTGCCGGCGGTGAGGTGGACGAAGGTCGCGCCGCGTCCCACGGCCTGCCGGACCCCGGCCGCGTCCAGCGCCCCCGGCTCGGTGAGCAGCACACGGGCGCCCGAGACGAGCGGCACCCACATCGCGTAGAGCGACGGGTCGAAGACGTGCGTCGCGTGCATCAGCACGCCGTCGTCGGGCCCGATCTGCCAGCCCGCGTCCCCCGCCAGACCCGCGACGGCCCCGTGCGGGATGCCCACGCCCTTCGGCAGGCCGGTGGATCCGGAGGTGTACATGACATACGCCAGATCGCCCGCGTGCGGCCGGATCTCCGGCGCGGCACAGTCGTCGACGGCAGCGCGCGTCGCGGGCGCGTCGAGCACGATCGCGTTCTCCGGCGCGACAGCGCCGGTGGCTTCCGTGCACAGGACGGTCGAGACGCCGGAATCGGTGAAGATGAACGAGATCCGCTCGGCCGGGTACTCGACGTCCACCGGGACGTAGGCGGCGCCCGCCTTCCAGATCGCCAGGAACGCGATGACCAGCTCCGGCGACCGTTCCATGGCCACCCCGACACGGTCGCCGCGACCGACACCGCGACCGGCGAGGTAGCCCGCCAGCCGGTCCGACGCGCCGTCGACATCGGCGTAGGTCAGGTTCGCGCCGTCGGCGGCGGTGATCGCCACCGCGTCCGGCGCCGCGGCCACCCGCCGGGCGAACAGCTCGACGACGGACTCCCCCGGCACCGGGCCGGCGGTCGCGTTGAAGTCGTCCACCACCAGGGCGCGCTCGGCCTCGCTCGCCGGCGTCAGACGGCCGACGAGGACGTCGGGCTCGGCGACCAGCCGCTCCAGCACCCGTGCCATCGCACCGACGACCGATCCGGCGGCCATGGCGTCGAACAGGGTCCGGTCGTAGTCGAGGATCAGCGGCATCCGCTCGCCGGGTCCGGTGATCAGCGTGAACGGGTAGTGCGACGAGTTGCGCCCGCGCTTCACCGGGATCAGGGTCAGGCCCTCGTCCGAGGCCCGGCCGAGCCCCTTGCGGGGGAAGTTCTCGTAGATGACGAGCGTGTCGAAGACCGCTCCGGGCCCGACGACGGCCTGCACGTCCTGCAGCCCGAGATGCTGGTGGGCCATGAGCGCCGACTGGTCGCGCTGCAGCCGCGCGAACAGCTCGACGGCGCGAAGGCCGCCGTCGAGCCGGACCCGCACCGGCAGGGTGTTGAGCAGCTGGCCGACCATCGCCTCAACGCCGTCCAGGTCGGCGGGCCGCCCGGAGGCGGTCGCGCCGAACACGACGTCGTCACGGCCCGCGAGTTGCGCCAGCACGACGGCCCACGCGCCCTGCACGACGGTGTTCAGGGTGAGGTCGTTGCCGCGCGCGAACCGCGCCAAACCGTCCGTCAGCTCCGTGGACAGCTCGACCACCGTCGTGTGGATGTCCGGCATTCGGCCCGGATCGGGCGCGGCGACGGTGGTCGGCGTGTCCGGCCCGACGAGCTCGTCCCGCCAGGCCGCGCGCGCCACTTCCTTGTCCTGCTTGCCAAGCCAGGCGAGATAGTCCCGATAGGACACTGTCGGCGGAAGGCCGGACGCGTCCCCGCCCGCCGCGTAGATCGCGGCGAGCTCACGGTGCAGGATCGGCATCGACCAGCCGTCGACCAGCACGTGGTGCAGTGTGTGCACGAGCTGGTGGCGTTCCGGGCCGAGCCGGATCAGGTGCAGTTTCATCAGCGGCGCCGCCTCGATGCGCAGCCGCTCGGCGAGCTCGTCGCCCGCCAGCCGATCCACCTCGCTGTCGGCGACGTCGTCCGGCAGTCCGGCGAGATCCGTTTCACGCCAAGGGATTTCCGCCTCTCGCGCGATCACCTGCACCATCTGCGCTCCGCTGACATAGCGGAAACAGGCCCGCAGCGCGGCATGCCTGTCCACGAGTGCCTGCCACGACGCCCTCAGCAGACCGGCGTCCAGCGGTCCGTCGATGGCGTAGACGGTCTGCACGGTGTAGGTGTCACGACCCTCGTCGTCGAGGGCGGTGTGATAGAGCATTCCCTCCTGCAGCGGGGAAAGAGGCCAGACGTCCTCCACGCTGGAGCGACGCTTCGCGCGAGTGTCGTCAACGGTCACAATGTGCTCCTTAAGGCGGTCATTCGGCCAGCCCGGCCTCGAGTAGGTCCATCTGGTCCGGGGAGAGGGCGACGAGCGTGCCCCCGGCGGGTTCCGGCGCCGCGGCGGTCTCGTCCTCACCCGGGAGTTCCTGGGCGATCGCCGCCAGCCGTTCCGGTGTCTTCTCGTCGAACACCTGCCGCGGGGTCAGCTTCAGTCCGGTGCCGCGAGCCCGGACCGAAAGCTGCATCGAGGTGATCGAGTCGCCGCCGAGTTCGAAGAAGCTGTCGTCGGGCCCCACCTGCTCCAGGCCGAGCACTTCCGCGAACAGTTCGCACAACCTCGCCTCGGCGGGGGTGCGCGGGGCCCGTTTCGAGGACAGCGCGGCGAAGTCGGGGGCTTGCAGCGCCCGATGGTCGAGCTTGCCGTTCGGGGTGAGCGGCATCTTCTCCAGCGCCACGAACGCCGCGGGCATCATGTAGTCCGGCAGGCGTTCGGCCGCCAGTTCCCGCAGCGCGGCGGTCAGCGCGCCGTTCCCGTCGGCGGCTTCGGCCGACGGCACGACGTAGGCCACCAGCCGTTTGTCGCCCGGCCCGTCCCGGCGGACGGAGATCACGACCTGGCCGACCCACGGATGCTCCGCGAGCACGGCCTCGATCTCGGCGGGCTCGACCCGGTATCCGCGCACCTTGACCTGCGCGTCGATCCGGCCCGCGAAGAGCAGCTGGCCTTCCCGGGTCCAGCGGAACAGGTCACCGGAGCGGTACATCCGCTCCCCGGGGGCGAACGGGCTGGCGACGAACCGTTCCGCCGTCAGGCCGGGACGCCCGAGGTAGCCGCGGGCCAGCCCGACGCCGGCGATGTAGAGCTCGCCGACCACGCCGGGCGGCACCGGCCGCAGGAAGGCGTCGAGCACGTAGTGCCGCACGTTGTGGATCGGGCCGCCGAGCGGGACCTGGTCGTGTCCCGGCGACAACGGGGCGCTCATCGTCGAGCAGATGGTCGTCTCGGTCGGCCCGTACGCCTGGATCACGCGGCGGCCCGGCGACCAGCGGTCCACCAGCGCGGCGGGCAGTGCCTCGCCGCCCGTCAGCACGGTCCGCAGCGTGTCCGGCAGGTCGTCCTCGCTCGCCAGCACACTCGGCGACACGGTCAGGTGGGTGATGCCCGCCTGCCGGATCGCGTCGCCCAGGGTCATCCGGGGCGGCATGCTCGCCGCGTCCGGCAGGACCAGGGTCGCGCCGGCCAGCAGGGCCATGTAGAGCTCGGAGACGATGGCGTCGAAACCGATCGCGGACAACTGCAGGACCCGCGAGGACGACGTCACGGCCATCCGCTCGATATGCGCGTAGCCCAGGTTGACGAGCCCGGAGTGGGTGACCAGGACACCCTTGGGCACCCCTGTCGACCCGGACGTGTAGATCACGTACGCCGCGTCTTCCCTTGCCACCGGCGGCAAGGCGACGCCCGGATCGGCGGCGGGCAGCTCGTCCAGCGGCAGCACCGTGCCCGCGAACCCCGCGGGCACGACCGCCCGGGTCGCCTTCGTGCACACCAGCACCTCGGGTGCCGAATTCGCCAGCATGAACTCGACGCGCTCACGGGGATAGTCCGGGTCGACGGGCACGAAAACCCCGCCCGCGAACGAAACCGCCATCAGGGTCACCGCCAGCTCGGCCGAGCGGCCGACGACCACGCCCACCCGGGTCTCCCGCCGCACGCCCAGCCCCACGAGCAGCCGGGCCAGCGCTTCGACCTCGCCGAGCAGTTCGCCGTACGACAGGCTCCGCGTCCCGTCCTGGACGGCCATCGCGTCCGGCGTCCGCTCCGCCTGGTCGCGGACCAGTACCGGCAGCGTCTCCGCCACGAGCGGCGCGTCGGTCCGGTTCCACTCGTCCACCACCAGACGGCGCTGCTCCGGGCCGAGCAGGCTGATCCGGCCCACCGGCGTCCGGGGCTCGGCCAGCACCTGGTCGAGCGCGCGGAGGAGCGACGCGACCATCTCCTCGGCCCCGGCCCGGTCGACCACGTCCGGCCGGTAGATGAGTTCGCCGCGGACGGGGCCTCCCGCCACGGACGCGCGCAGGGACAGCGGATAGTGCCCGTCGTCGTCCGAATTCCCCGCCGGGCTCAGGACGAGCGCGTCGGGACCGTCGAACCGGGGCGGCGGGGGCGGGTAGTTCTCGAACACCACGATCGTGTCGAACGCGGCGCCGCGGCCGGCGGACTTGGTGATCTCGCTCTGCCCGAGGTGCTGGTGCGGCAGCAACGCGACCTGCCGTTCCTGCAAGCCCTTCAACAGGTCGACGACCGGTTCGGCGCCGATGAGCCGGGCCCGGACCGGCAGCATGTTCATGTACAGGCCGATCGAGGACTCCACGCCGGGGATCTCGGGCGGGCGCCCGGCCACCGCGGCGCCGAAGACCACGTCCTCGCGTCCGGTGAGCCGAGCCAGGTGCAGTGCCCAGAGCCCCTGGAACAGCGTGTTCGGCGTGACGCCGTGACTTCGGCTGAACTCCGCCAGGCGCCCGCTCGGCTCGTCGCCGAGTTCGAACCGGACGCGTTCGGGCGTGAGCGGCGTGAGGATCGACTCCGGCGGCACGACCTGCGTCGCCTCGTCGAGGCCCGCGAGTTCGGTCCGCCACGCCTCCTGGGCGGCCGCCTTGTCCTGGCGGGCGATCCAGGCGAGATAGTCGCGATACGACGCCGCGGCGGGCAGCGCCCGGCCGTCACCGCCCGCTTCGTACGCCGCCAGCACGTCGGCGGCGATGAGCGGCAGGGACCAGCCGTCGACCACGATGTGATGCGACGTGACGATGAGCCGGTGCTTGCGTTCGCCGAGACGCACCAGGTGCAGGCGCAGCGGCGGCCCCTGGGCCAGGTCGAACCGTTCGGCGTGCTGCTCGTCCGCGAGCCTGCCGAATTCCGCCAGGGCCTCGTCTTCGGGCAGGCCGGAAAGGTCGGTCTCCCGCCAGGGCAGCGTCACCTCGCGGGCGATCGCCTGCACGGCCGTCCCGGACTTGAGCTGGAGGAAGCTCGCCCGCAGGGCGGCGTGCCTGTCGAGCAAGGCCTGCCAGGACGCGCGGAAGCGGGCGACGTCCAGCGGGCCGTCGAGGGCGAGGGTCCGCATGCTCGCGTAGACGTCCGGGCCGTGCTCGTCGGCGGTGTGGAACAGCAAACCTTCCTGCAGCGGGGAAAGCGGCCAGATGTCGAGCAGATCCGGCGCGGCGGCCTCGACCTCCGTCACCTCTCGCTGCGTCAGCGCGGCGAGCGGGAAGTCGGACGGCGTATGTCCCCCGGCGCCGCCGCCGTCGACGTGGGTGGCGAGGCCCTCCAGCATGGCGAGCCACGCGTCGGCGAACGACTCCGCCTCGGCGTCGTCGAGGATCCGCCGGGCCCAGGTCACGGTCAGGCTGAACTCGGGTCCGTCCGGGCCGTCCGCCACGACGGCGTCGATCTCCAGGGCGTGCCGCAACGGCGTGTCCTGATCGGCCGCGCCGCCGACGATTCCCGTTATCTGCCAGGGGCGCGAGCCGCCGTCGGAGCCCGACGAGAAGCGGCCGAGGTAGTTGAACCCGATCTCGGCCTTCGGCAGCGCCGCGAGGACGGGTCCCGTCTCGGCGTTGAGGTAGCGCAGCATCCCGTAGCCGAGCCCGCCGTCGGGCACGGTTCGCACGTTTTCCTTGACCTGCTTCAGCAATCGGCCCGCCGCGTCGCCGCCCGCGCGCACCTCGGCCGGGTCGGCGCCGGTGACGTCCAGCCGGACCGGGTGGACGTCGGTGAACCAGCCGAGCGTCCGCGAAAGGTCCATCTCGCCGAGCGGCTGACGGCCGTGCCCTTCGACGTCCACCACGACACCGGTGCCGCCGCGCCAGCCGGCCACGGCACCGGCCAGGGTGGCCAGCAAGACCTCGTGGACACCGCAGTGGAAGGCCGAGGTGGCCTTCTCCACCAGCGTGCCCGCGGGCACGGTCCAGGACCGGCGTCCCGCGCTCGACACGGTGTCGCGCAAAGGATCGAGCTCGCCCAGCCGCGACTGTGCCCCGTCGAGGACCGCCGTCCACGTCGCCAGCTCGCCGGTCCGGAGCAGCGCCTCGTCGGCCAGCGTCCGCGACCAGCGCCGGAACGAGACGTCCGGCGGATCGAGCGACGGCCGCAGGCCCGCGATCGCGGCTTCACAGGCGGCCTGCAGGTCCGGGAGCAGGGTTCGCCACGACACCACGTCGACCACGAGGTGATGCGCGGCCACCACGAGCCGTCCGGCGTCCGCCAGGACCGCCCGCACCATCACGCCGCCGACGGGATCCAGGCGTGCCGCCGCGTCACTCGCGATCTCGTCGAGGTCGCCCCCGGCGGCCCGTTCGACCAGCGTCGCCGCGTCGATCGTTCCCCTGTCGGCCACGACGAGCCTGGGCTCCGCGCCGTCGGTCTCGACGATCCGGCTCCGCAGCAGATCGTGCGTGTCGATCACGGCGCCCAGTCCGGCCGCCAGCGCGGGCACGGAAAGATCGGCGGGCACGTCCACGATCACCCACTGCGCCATGCCTTCCCGGGTCAGCCCGAGAGGATCGCGTTCGAGCAGCGCCCGCACCACCGGCGTCAGCGGGACCTCACCGACACCCTCGGTGTCCTCGGTCCGCGCCTGTCCGCCGTGCTCGGCGACCGCCGCGATCCCCGCGGGCGTCTTCTGCTCGAAGACCTGCTTGGCCCCGAAGACGAGATTCTCGCGGCGCGCGCGGGCGGCCAACCGCATCGAGAGGATCGAGTCCCCGCCCAGCTCGAAGAAGCCGTCGTCGGCGCCGACCCGGTCCAGCCCGAGGAGCTCGGCGAACAGGGCGCACAACACCCGCTCGGTCTCGGTACGCGGTTCGCGACCGGCGGCCCTCGGCGTGAACTCGGGGGCGGGCAGCGCCGCGCGGTCGATCTTTCCGTTGAGCGTCAACGGGAAGACGTCCAGCACCAGCACCACCGAGGGCACCATGAACTCCGGCAGCCGGGCCGCGAGCTGCTCGCGGACCGCGTCGGATTCCAGTCCCTGTCCCGATTCCGCGGTCACGTAGGCGATCAGTCGCTTTTCGCCGGGACGTTCTTCCCGTGCCACCACGATCGCCTGCGCGACGTCGGGGACCTCGGTCAGCGCCGCCTCGATCTCGCCGGGCTCGACCCGGTAGCCCCGGATCTTCACCTGCGAGTCGGCACGCCCGCCGAACAGCAGTTCGCCCCACTCCGTCCAGCGCGCCAGATCGCCTGTCCGGTACATCCTCCCGGGTCCGAACGGGTTGGCGACGAACCGCTCCGCGGTCGACGCGGTGTTGCCCAGGTAGCCGTGCGCCAGTCCCGCTCCGGCGAGGTAGAGCTCGCCGGGCACGTTCGGCGCCACCGGCTGCAGGAACGCGTCGAGCACAAAGGCCTGACGTCCCGCCAGCGGACCGCCGATCGGCAGGATGCCGCCCGTCTCGTCCCCCGGTTCGAGGACGAGCCACGTGGCGCAGAGGGTGATCTCGGTCGGGCCGTAGAGCTGCCGGACCCGGACGTCCGGGCACGCCAGGCGCATCCGTTCGACGGAGGCGAGGGGCACCGCGTCCCCGCCGGTCAGGAGCTCACGCAGGCCACGGAAGGACTCCGGCGCTTCCTCGGCCACCGCACGGAAAGCGCCCGCCGTCAGGTGGACGGTGGTCACGCCGCGCGAGATCGCCTCGCGCAGCCGCTCCGCGTCGACAGTGCCCGGCTCCGCGACGACCACGCACGCTCCGCTGACCAGCGGCACCCAGATCTCGACCAGCGACGCGTCGAAAGCGTGCGACGCGTGCAGCAGGACACGATCGCCGGGGCCCTGCGACCACCCCGGGTCGCTCGCCAGCGCAGCCACACTTCCGTGCGGCACCGCGACACCCTTGGGCACGCCTGTCGATCCGGACGTGAACATGACGTACGCGACGTCGTGCGCTCCCACCGAGACGAGCGGCGTGGCGCCGATCGCCGGGACGTCCACGAGCACCGGCTCGACCCCGTCCGGCACCGCCTTGCGGCTCGCTTCGAGGCAGACCGCGACCGAGACCCCGGCGTCGGCCAGCATCCGCTCGATCCGTTCCGCGGGGTAGTCCACGTTCACCGGGACCTGCGCGGCACCCGCCTTCCAGACCGCGAGCAGGGCGACCAGCAGATCCGCGCCGCGCGCCATCACCACGCCGACGCGGTCACCGCGCCGCACGCCGAGACCGGCCAGTTGTCCGGCCAGCCGGTCCGATTCCCGGTCGAGGTCGGCGTAGGACAGGGCGCGTTCCCCGTCCACGACCGCCATCGCGTCCGGCGAAGCGTTGGCCTGCCGACGGAACAACTCCGGCACCGACGTCGTGTCGGCCGCTTCGCCCGTCGAGTTCCAGCGTTCCACCACCGACTCGCGGGCCGGTTCGCTCGTCACGCCGAGGCGGCCCACCGGCAGCGAAGGCCGCGCCACCACCTGTTCCAGGACCCGCACGACCTGCCTGGCGACCTCGGCGGCCGTTTCGGCGCCGAGCCTGTCGGGCCGGTAGGACACGGTGATCCGCAAGCGATCCCCGAGGCTGACGTTCATGGTCAGCGGGTAGCTGGTGCCGGTCCGGGTGACGACGGAGCTGATCGCGACCCCGCCGCCGTCGCCGAGACCGTCGGCGGTGTGCGGATAGTTCTCGATCATCACGATGGTGTCGAAAACAGCGCCCGCGCCCGCCGCCTTCTGGATCTCCGGCAGCCCCAGATACTGGTGTTCGGTCAGCGCCGCCTGGCGCCCCTGCAGGTCCTGGAACAGCTCCAGCACCGGCTGAGCGCCGTCGAGCCGTACGCGGACGGGGACGGTGTTGATGAACATCCCCACCATCCGCTCGACGTCCGGGACCTCCGCCGGCCGCCCCGACACCACCGACCCGAACGCCACGTCCGTCCGGGCCGCCAGCCGCGCCAGCACCAGCGCCCAGGCGGCCTGCAGGATCGTGCTCGTCGTCAAACCGTTCCCCCGGGCGAGCTCGATGAGCGCGCGGGTCGTCTCCTCGGACAGCAGTTCGGCGTGGTCCCCGGGCATGACCATCGCCTTGCCCGCGTCGACGTCCACAAGGGACGGTTCGTCGGCCCCGGCGAGCTCGGCCACCCATGCCGAACGCGTCCTGTCGTCGTCCTGACGGCCCAGCCACGCCAGATAGTCCTTATAGGACGGTGCCGACGGGAGCTGCCCGCCCGCGTAGGCGGTCGACACCTCGCCCACGATGAGCGGCGTCGACCAGCCGTCCAGCACGACATGGTGTGACGTCAGCACGAGCCGGTGCCTGTCGGCGCCGAGCCGGATCAGCGACAGCCGCAGCAACGGCGGCTTGGTCACGTCGAATCGCTGAGCCTGATCGGCGGCGAGCAGCCGTTCGACCTCTGCGGCCGCGGCGGCCTCGTCGAGGTGCGACAGATCCGCCTCGCGCCAAGGGATTTCGGCCGCGTCCGAGACGACCTGCACCGTTTCGCCGGAACCCAGCTGGTGGAAGCCGGTGCGGAGCGATGCGTGCCGGACGAGGACCTGGTTCCAGGCCGCGCGCAGCCGTCGCGCGTCGAGCGGCCCGTCGAGGTCCAGGATCCGCTGGCTCTGATAGACATCGACCCCGTCGGCGTCGAAGGCCCGTTCGAAGAGCATGCCTTCCTGCAGCGGAGACAGCGGCCAGATGTCCGCCAGCCCCGGCGTCGAGGCCTCCAGCTCCGTCACGTCCCGCTGTGTCAGGCCGACGAGCTCGAAGTCGGACGGCGTGTGCCCGCCCGCGTCAGGATCCCCGGCGAGGGCGGCGAGGCCGATCAGCGTCTCCAGCCAGGCCTCACCGAGCCGCTCCACCGTGGCGAAGTCGGAATCCCGGGTGTCGATGGCCAGCCCCAGCCGAGGTCCGTCCGGCGTGTCCTGGACTTCCGCGCTGACCTCGACGGCGTGGGCGAGGACCATGTCCGGGCCACCGCCCAGCGGCCCTTCGCCCCCTGGCTGCCACGCGGTGTCCTGGGGAGCGAGGACGGTCCGGCCGAGATAGTTGAAGCCGATCCGCGAGGACGGCAACCCGGCCAGCCTCGCGCGAGCGTCGGGATTGAGCTGGCGCAGCAGTCCGTAGCCGGACCCGTCGCCGGGCACGGCACGGATCTGGTCCTTCACGGTCTTCAGCAACTGTCCGGCGGCCGCGAGGTCCACATCGGACAGTTCGAGGCGGACCGGGTGAACGCTGGTGAACCAGCCCACGGTGCGCAGCAGATCTTCGCCGTCGGCGGCTTCGCGGCCATGCCCTTCCACGTCCACCAGCAGCCCGGCGCCGGTACCGCGCACCCGCGCCACCGCACCCGCGAGACCCGCCAGCAGGACGTCCTGGATCCCGCAGTGGAACGCTCCCGGCACCAGCGCCACCAGATTGCGCGCCTCGGCGCCGGAAAGGCGCGTGGACCACGAATGCGACTGCCCGGCGTGCTGCCCGGTGTCCTGCTCCAGTGCCGGGTCCGCGCCCTCCAGCACGGCGGCCCAGTCTTCGAGTTCGGCCACGGTGCTCTCACTGAGCGCCTGTTCGGTCAGCCGTCGCGCCCACTGCCGGTACGACGTCGTGGGAGCTTCCAGTGCGGGGGTCCCGCCGGAGCTCGCCGTGTCATAAGCCGCCTGCAGATCCGGCAGCACGATTCCCCACGAGACCGCGTCCACCGCCAGGTGATGCGCCACGAAGGCCAACCGGCCCGGCCCGGCGTCCCCGGCGTCGACCCACACGACCCGCGCCATGATCCCCGCCGACGGGTCCAGCGTGCCCGTCGCCGTCCGGACCTCGCGCTCGGCGATCTCGTCGAGTTCCGCTGTCGTGGCGGCCACCCGCGTGACCAGGCCGGCCGCGTCCAGCGCACCGCTTTCGGGCACGATCAGCCGACCGTCCGGCTCCACCCGGACCCGCAGCAGATCATGCGCGTCCAGCACCGCTTGCACGGCGCTCACCAGCGCGTCCAGCTTCAAGCCCGCCGGGGTGACGACGACCCGCACCTGCGCGAAGCCGGGGCGCACCGCGTCTTCCCCGAGGGCGAGCATCACCGGCGTCCGCGGGATCTCCCCCACGCCGATGACGACCTCGGCGCGCGGCGCCGTGCTCGCCTCCTGCGCCAAGGCCGCGAGGCGCTCAGGGGTTCGCAGCTCGAAAACCTGGCGCGGGGTAAGGGAAATCCCTTCGCGTCGCGCACGGGCGGCGACCTGCATCGACGAGATCGAGTCGCCGCCCAGCTCGAAGAAGCTGTCCTCGATCCCGACGCGGTCGAGGCCGAGGACTTCGGCGAACACTCCACAAAGGACTCGTTCGGCGTCGGTGACCGGTTCCCGGCCCGCCGAATTCGACGCGAAGTCCGGTTCGGGCAGCGCCCGCCGGTCCACCTTTCCGTTGACCGTCAACGGCAACTCGTCCAGTACCAACACGGCGGCCGGGACCATGAACTCGGGCAGCGTCTCGGCGAGCTCTTCGCGCAGCCACGCCGGGTCGAGCTCTCGTCCCGCTTCGGCGACCACGTACCCGATCAGGTGCTCGTGCCGGGCCAGCACCACGGCTTGGCCGACCCCCGGCAGACCGGCGAGGACCGCCTCGATCTCGCCGGGTTCCACGCGATAGCCGCGGATCTTCACCTGGTCGTCGGCGCGCCCGCCGAAGGCCAGCACGCC
Organism: Amycolatopsis speibonae; assembly: GCF_042647925.1. Lineage (NCBI taxonomy): Bacteria > Bacillati > Actinomycetota > Actinomycetes > Pseudonocardiales > Pseudonocardiaceae > Amycolatopsis > Amycolatopsis speibonae. Next base: position 69,676 of record NZ_JBHRWK010000047.1, on the reverse strand, counting down.
CTGATCCGTCCAGTACGCCAGGTCCCCGGTCCGGTACATGCGCCCGGCGGGAACGAACGGATCGGCCACGAATCGCTCGGCCGTCAACCCGGGACGCTCCAGATAGCCTCGCGCCACACCGGCTCCGGCGACATACAGCTCGCCTGCCACGCCGGCGGGCACGGGCCGCAGGAACGCGTCGAGGACGTAGACCCGCCGCCCCTGAAGCGGTCGTCCGATCGGCAGCACCGATCCCGTCCGGTCACCGGGTTCGAGCAGCCACCACGTCGCGCACAGCGTGGCCTCCGTCGGACCGTACAGATGGCGCACCCGCACGTCCGGGCACACCCGCCGCACCCGCTCCACCGCCGCCAGCGGGACCGCGTCGCCACCGGTCAGCACCTCGCGCAGACCGGCGACGGACTCCGGCGATTCCTCGGCCAGCACACGGAAGGCCCCCGCGGTCAGGTGCGCGGCCGTGACACCGCGGCCCACGTGACCCGCCAGCGCCTCGCCGTCCACCGCGCCCGCTCCGGCCAGCACCACGCGCGCGCCCGACACCAGCGGCACCCACAGCTCGAACAGCGAGATGTCGAACGCGTGCGAGGCGTGCAGCAGCACGGCGTCGCCGGGACCCACCCGCCACCCCGGTTCGCCGACCAGCGCCGCGACATTGCCGTGCGACACCGCGACACCCTTCGGCGTCCCCGTCGAACCCGACGTGTACATCACGTAGGCGAGGTCCTGGGCGCTCGTGCCCGCCGACAGGCGAGTGGACCCCGCCACCGCCTGCCGCGTCCGGGGGTCGTCCAGGACGATCGGATCGAGGCCGACGTCCAGCACGGCTTCCCGGTACGTTTTCGCGCACACCACCGCCGCGGGCGCGGAATCCGCCAGCATGAACTTCACGCGCTCGACCGGGTAGGCGGGGTCCACCGGCACGTACGCCGCGCCCGCCTTCCACACCGCGAGCAGCGTCGCGATCAGCTCGGGTGACCGGTCCAGCACCACGGCCACCCGGTCCCCGCGCCGCACTCCCTTGTCGTGCAAGAAACCGGCGAGGCGCTCCGCCTGCTCGGCGAGTTCTCCGTACGACAACGCCCGATCGCCGTCGACGACAGCCACCTCGTCGCGACGGCGGTCCACCTGACCGGCGAACAGCTCCGGCGCCGTCAGGCTCGGCGGCGACTGGGACGACGCTCCCCACGCGTCGACCACCAAGGCGCGCTCGGCCGCGCTCGTCACCTCGACACCGGCCACTGTGAGGTCGCCCGCGCCCGCCAGCTGACGCAGCACGCCCGTGAACCGCTCGACGATCGCGAGCGCGGTGTCCCGATCGAAGAGATCGGTCAGATAGTCGAGCTTGAAGTACAGCGACTCGCCGGGGACGGCGACCAGCGTCAGCGGATAGTGCGCGGCCACCCGGCCCTGATGCACCTGGATGCCGAAGGTCTCCGCGGAACCCAATTCGCCGGAATCGTGGTGGAATTTCTCGAAGACGATCAACGTGTCGAAGACGGCGCCGGGGCCGGCCGCCTGCTGGATGTCCGCCAGCCCCACGTACTGGTCGGGGATGAGCGCCGACTGCCGCTTCTGCAGATCCGTCAGCAGTTCGGCGACCGGCATCGAGCCGTTCAGCCGCACGCGCACGGGAACGGTGTTGAGGAACAGCCCCACCATCCCTTCCACCCCGGGCAGATCCGGCGGGCGCGCCGACACCGACGCCCCGAACACCACGTCCGTCCGGCCCGACAGCTGCGCCAGCACCAGCGCCCATGCGCCCTGCACCACCGTGTTCAGCGTCAGCCCCTGGCGCCGGGCCAGCCCAGCCAACGCCCGCGTGAGGTCCTCCGGCAGTTCAGCCTCGACACTCTCCGGCTCGGCGGGCGCGCGCCCCGGGTCGGCGGGCACCACCAGCGTCGGCTCGTCGGTCCCCTCCAGCCGTGCCGCCCAGGCCGAGAGCGACCTCGCCTTGTCCTGACGGCCCAGCCACGCGAGATACTCCCGGTACGACGTCACCTCCGGCAGCTCCGCCGAGCCGCCGTACAGCTTCGCCATCTCGTCGAGCACGATGGGCAGCGACCAGCCGTCCATGATCGTGTGATGGCAGGTCACCACCAGGCGGTGCGCGCGGTCGCCGAGCCGGATCAAGGTCAGCCGCAGCAACGGCGCCTGCGCGAGGTCGAACCTCGTCGTCCGGTCCTGCTCGGCCAGCTCTCGGACAGCCTCGCCGGGTTCGTCGTGCTGGGAGAGGTCGATCTCGCGCCACGGCAGGTCCACCTGCTTGGCGATGATCTGCACCGTCTCGCCCGACTTGCGCTGCCGAAAGCAGGCGCGCAGCGGGGCATGCCGGGTCAGCAAAGTCTCCCAAGCCGCGCGCAGCCGGGCCGCGTCCACCGGTCCGTCCAGATCCAGGATCCAATGACCTACGTAGACGTCAGGCCCTTCGCCGTCGTAAACCGCGTGGAAGAGCAACCCGGCCTGCAAAGGCGACAGCGGCCAGATTTCCTCGATCCGCGACTGGTTCATCAATATCTCCCTCAATCAGCGAAGGGCGTGAAGTTCGCCGAACTCAGCTTGAATTCCTCGACCCGGTTCTGGAACCGGATCGAGGAGAGCGACGTCGTATTCGGAAGATCCCCCGTGCAGGGATCATCCACCTGCCCGGCCTTGCCGGACAACATGTCCAGCCGGGGTTCGGGTTCGCGGATCAGTCAGGTTTGGTGTGGCGAAACCGATGTCGCGAAGGCGGCTTTCGCAACGCTCCCAGTCCGCGCCCGGATCGACGGTGGAGGAATGGGGACGTTGAGTGTCCCGGATCTTCCGTTGATCAAGGCCGCGCGCCTCAAACCCTGCGACCGACAATCCAGCGGGGAAGGAACCAACTCAGGCCCCAGCCGCGTCCAGTTGGTCGTGAGTGGTAAGTGTCGTTAGAACGACACTTACCACTCACGACCAACCCGCCCGCCCCCCCAACTAGCGCCCGCTCTCAAACTCAGCCTCGAACTCATCGATCTCGTCCTGACCAAGCTCAAGAAGCGCGACATCCGACGAGACAAGCTCCACAGCCGCAGGCGAACCCGCGCCCCGCTCCACGACCGCCGCGATCCCCGCGGGCGTCCTCTGCTCGAACACCTCGCGCGCACCGAAGGCCATTCCCGCGCGGTGCGCCCGCGCCGCCAGTTGCATCGAAAGGATCGAATCCCCGCCCAGTTCGAAGAAACTGTCGTCCGCGCCGGCCCGCTCCAGGCCGAGCACTTCGGCGAAGAGCGCGCACAGCAGCCGCTCGGCCTCCGTGACCGGTTCCCGGCCCGAAACGCGTTCGTTGAAGTCGGGATCCGGCAGCGCGTCCCGATCCACTTTCCCGTTGGCTGTCAACGGAAGCGCGTCGAGCACCACCACGGCCGCGGGCACCATGTACTCCGGAAGCCGGGCCGCGACGGCCTCGCGCACCGCGGCCACGTCCACTCCGGACTCCCCGGCGGCGGTCACGTAGCCGATGAGTCGTTTGCCGGACGCGCTGTCGCGGGCCATCACCACGGCCTGCCCCACCGACTCGTGTGCCACCAGTGCCGCTTCGATCTCGCCGGGTTCGATGCGGAATCCCCGCACCTTCACCTGGTCGTCGACGCGACCGGCGAACACCAGTTCCCCGTCGGGGTTCCAGCGCACCAGGTCCCCGGTCCGGTACATCCGGTCACCGGAGCCGGACGGATCGGCCACGAACCGCGTCGCGGTCAGTCCCTGCCGTCCCAGATACCCCCGTGCGACACCTTCGCCGGACACGTACAGCTCGCCCACCGCACCCGGCGGCACCGGCCGCAGCCACGAGTCCAGCACGAACGCCCGCAGGTTCGTCATCGGAGTGCCGATCGGCACCACGTCGCCGGGCGGAGGCGCCTGCCCGGGTTCGAGCCGGTATTCGACGCACCCGACGGTCACCTCGGTCGGCCCGTATTCGTTGACCACGACGGTGTTCGGGTACGTCCGGCGCCACTGAGCGATCGTGTCGACGGACAGTTGTTCGCCACCGAGCAGCAGATCGCCCGGAACGGCGCTTTCCCGGGAACCGGTCTCCAGGGTCTTCAAATGGCTTGGCGTGGCCTTGAGGAACACCGCCGGGGCGCTGTCCACCGTGCCGATCAGGTCTTCCAGCGCACCGACCTGAACCGCTCCCCCGACGGTGAACGGCGTGAGCATCGCGGTGACCGTCAGGTCGAAGGCGATCGACGAATGCAGCAGCGATCGTCCCCGCAGCCCCGGATACTTCCGTCCACAGTGGAACAGGTAGTTCGCCAGGTTCCGATGGGTCACGACGACGGCCTTGGGACGGCCGGTGGAACCCGAGGTGTAGATGAGGTACGCCGGATGACGCGGGTCCAGCGGTCGAGCGCGGTCGGCGTCGGTGACAGGCGCGCTGTCACGGCCCGCCAGGTCGCCCACCGTCTCAGGATCGTCGATCACCACCGCACCGGCGGGCGACGCCGTCAGCGCGGCGGTGGTGATCACGAGCGCCGGCGCGGCGTCGTCGAGGATGTAGGCGACGCGATCGGCCGGATAGACCGGGTCGATCGGCAGCCAGGCACCGCCGGTCTTGGTGATCGCCAGCACCGTGACGACCAGCTCCGGTGACCTCGGCAGCATCACCGCGACCAGGCTTTCGGGCCCGACGCCCCGCTCGATGAGCAGGCGCGCCAGCTGGTTGGCGCGGGCGTCGAGTTCGGCGTAGGACAGCGACAGGTCTTCGGAGATCACCGCGGTCGCTTCCGGGGTGGCGGCGACCTGCGCGGCGAACGATTCCGGCAGCGTCCGGTCCGGCACCGGCACCGCGGTGTCGTTGCGCGCCGCCAGCTCCCGCTGTTCGGCGCCGGACAGGATCGGCACCGCCGCGAGCGGCGTCCGGGGATCGGCGACCACGGCTTCGAGCACCCGCGTGAACCGGGCCAGCACGGCGGCGGCCTGCTCGGTGGTGAACAGCGCGGGCTGGTGCTCCAGCCGCAGTCGCAGAGTGTCGCCCGGGACGACAGCCAGCGCCAAGGGATAGTGCGTGGCGTCGGCGGCGGTCATTCCCTGTACCCGCAACCGATCCTGGTCCGCCTCGGCGGCCCCGGCCGGTTTGGGGTAGTTCTCGTAGACGACGAGGGTGTCGAACAGTTTGCCGAGCCCGGCAGCCTGCTGGATGTCGGCGAGCCCGACGTGGTGATGGGCCAGCAACGCGATCTGCTCGTCCTGGACTTCCCGCACCAGCTCGGCGAAGGTGTGCCCCGGCCGCATCCGGACCCGGACCGGGACGGTGTTGATGAACAGTCCGACCATGGTCTCGATCCCGGGCAGCTCGGCCGGGCGCCCGGACACCACCGCCCCGAACACCACGTCGTCGCGTCCCGTGATCGCCGCCAGCACCAGGCCCCATACCGCCTGCAGCATCGTGCTGACCGTGACCCCGCACTCGCGGGCCCGCGCCGCCAGCGCGTCGGCGAACACCTCGTCCCGTTCGGCCCACATCTGCCCGGGCACCTGGACCGGAACCTCCCGGTCCACCGCGACCAGGGTCGGTTCCGGCAAGCCCGACAGGGTTTCGCGCCACGCGGAGATCGTCGCGTCCCGATCGGTTTCGCGCACCCAGGCCAGGTACTCCCGATACGGGTTGACCGGCGCCGGCGCTCCGTCGCGGTACAGCGTGAGCAGTTCGTCCACCAGCAGCGGTGTCGACCAGCCGTCGAGCAGGATGTGGTGGTTGGTCAGCACCAGCCGGTGGCTGTCGGGACCCAGGGCAACCACCGTGAACCGCACCAGCGGGGGCTTGGCCAGGTCGAACGGCCGTGCCCGGTCTGCCGCGGCCACCGCCGCCGCCTCGGCCTCCGGATCCGCCGACCCGGCCACGTCCACAAAGGACACTGGCACCTCGACGACGCCGGGGATCACCTGATAGGCGGTCCCGGAGGCGGCGTGCCGGAATCCGGCGCGCAGGTTCGCGTGCCGGTCCACCAGTCCGCGCACCGACTTCCGCAGCTGCCCGAGGTCCAGCGGACCGGTCAGCTCCAGCACAGCCTGCGCGGTGTAGACGTCGACGCCGTCACCGCCATAACCGGCGTGGAAGGCGAGACCGTGCTGCAGCGGCGAAAGCGGCAGCACGTCGGTCACCCCACCGGCGTCGGCGTATTCGGCTTCGAGGGCCTCGATCTCGGCCTGCTCCAGGTCGACGAGGGTGAAGTCGGACCCGGTGTGCCCGCCCGCGGCGGGATCGTCCGCCTGACGGGCCAGCCCGGACAGCATGTCGAGCCATCCCTGGCCCAGCTGCTCGACCTCGGCCTCGTCCAGTACACCGTCCTGCCACTCCAGCATGAGCGTCAATTCGGGACCATCAGGCAGATCCTGGACGATCGCGTTGGCTTCGAGCGCGTGCGGCAAGCCCATCCCGGCTTCCAGCGAACTGCCGATGTCACCGACAGGCTGCCAAGCCCGCACACCGCTCTTCTCACCGGCGGCGAACCTGCCCATGTAGTTGAACCCGATCCGCGGCGACGGCGAGTCCGCCAGCACTGGACCCGTCACGTCGTTGAGGTACCGCAGCAAGCCGTAGCCGAGCCCGTCGCCGGGCACGGCCCGCGACTGCTCCTTGACCAGCTTCAGCAACCGCCCGGCCGCCGGGCCACCGGCGAGCGCGTCCGCCAGATCGGTCCCCGCCACAGCCAGCCGCACCGGGTGCGCGCTGGTGAACCAGCCCACCGTCCGGGACAAGTCCGTGCCGCCGACCGGGTGGCGGCCATGGCTTTCGACGTCCACCAGCACCGCGTCCCCGCCGCGCCGGCGCGTCACCGCTCCGGCCAGCCCCGCAAGCAGGACCTCGTTCACCCCGCAGTGGAACGCCACCGGAACCCGCCCGACCAACGCCGACGCCTTGGGCACCACCCACGACCGCGAGCGCACCTCGCCTTCCGAAGCCTTGCCAGCCGGCTGATCCTCTTGCCCGAGGATCGCCTTCCACGCCGCCAGCTCACCGACCCGCTCCGGGGAGACCGCCCACTCCTTCAGCAGTCCCGCCCATCGCCTGAAGGACACGGCCACCGGCTCCAGCACCGGCTTCCGTCCCGCGGCCGCCGCCTCGCAAGCCACCTGGAGGTCCGAAAGCAGAACCCGCCACGACACCCCGTCGACCGACAAGTGGTGTGCCACCACCAGCAACCGCCCCGGCTGATCCGGTCCGGCGTCCAACCACACAGCCTGCGCCATCACCCCCGCCGACGGGTCCAACCGGCTCACGGCGTCTCGCGCCGCGTCCGCCACGGCCTCGTCCGGCGAACGACCGTCGAGCCTGACGCGCGTGACCAGCCCGGCCACGTTCACCGACCCGCGCTCGCCCACCACCAAACGACCGTCGATTACCCGCGCCCGCAGCATGTCGTGCGTCTCCACCACAGCCGAGAACCCGGCCAGCAGCGTCTTTTCCGTCAAATCCGAAGGCGCTCCCACGACCATCCACTGCGCGAACCACGGCCCCGCGACACCGTCCCCCAGCAGCCGCGTCACCGGTGTCCAGGCGACCTCGCCCACACCGTCGGTCTGCGGGGCACGACCTTGCTCCGGCGGCGTCGAAACCTCCGCCAGCTGCGCGATCCGCTCCGGGGTCTTGCCGTCGAAGACGTCCGCCGCGGTGAACGTCAGCCCCGAACGCCGCGCCCGCGCCGCCAGCTGCATGGAGAGGATGGAATCCCCGCCCAGATCGAAGAAACTGTCGTCCACCCCGACCTGTGCCAGGCCGAGCACGCCGGCGAACAGCTCGCACATGGTCCGCTCGGTCTCGGTGGCGGGCTCCCTGGCGGGCGCGCCGGTGGCGAAATCGGGATCGGGCAGCGCGCGCCGGTCGATCTTCCCGTGCGCCGTCAGCGGCAGGACGTCCAGCGCCACCACCGCCGCGGGCACCATGTACTGGGGCATGCGCGACGCGAGATGCGCCCGTACCGCCTGCGTGTCGATGTCGCCCGGCGTCACGTAGGCGAGCAGTCGCTCGTCGCGAACGGTCACCGTGGCCTGGGTGACCCGCGGGTAGGCGGACAAGGCGAATTCGATCTCGCGGGGTTCGACCCGGAAGCCGCGGATCTTGACCTGGTCGTCGGCCCGCCCGGCGGACACCAGTTCGCCGTCGTCGGTCCAGTACGCCAGGTCCCCGGTCCGGTACATCCGCTCGCCGGGGGCGAACGGGTCGGCGATGAACCGCTCGGCCGTCAGCGCCGGACGGCCCAGATAGCCGCGGGCCACCCCGATCCCCGCCAGATATAGCTCTCCGGTGATCCCGGGCGGCAGCGGACGCAGGAACGAGTCCAGCAGATAGCCGCGCACCCCCGGAACCGGCCCGCCGAACGGGATAGGCTGCTGCCCCGGCGACAACGGCATGCTCATCGTCGCGCAGATCGTGGTCTCGGTCGGCCCGTAGGCGTTGATCATCCGCCGCTCCCCGGACAACCGGTCCACCAGACCGGGCGGGCAGAGTTCCCCCGCCGCGACCACGGTTTGCACCCGAGCGGGGAACACGTCGACGGTGGCCAGCACCGACGGCGGAGCCTTCACCTGCGTGATGGCCCACCGTTCCAGCGTTTCGGACATCGCCATCCGCGGCGGCAGCTCCTGCTCCGGCGGCACCACCAGCGTCGCTCCCGACAGCAGCGCCATCATCACCTCGGACACGATGGTGTCGAAGCCGAGCGCCGCGAACTGCAGGACCCGTGACGCCGGGGTCACCCCGAACCGGTCGATATGCGCGAGCGCCAGGTTCCCCAGCCCGGTGTGGGTGACGACGACTCCCTTCGGGGTTCCCGTCGACCCCGACGTGTAGATCACGTACGCCGCACTGCGCGGATCCACCTGCGGCAGCTCGGCTTCCGGACCCGCCGTCAGCTCGACCTCGTCGATCACCAGCAGCCGGTCCGCGAACTCCGCGGGCACCGCTCCCCGCGTCGCTCCCGCGCACACCACCAGCGTCGGATCCGCGCTCCGGAAGATCGTTTCCTTGCGCTCGTCCGGATACGCCGGGTCCACCGGCACGAAGGTGCCGCCCGCGAGCATGACTCCCAGCATGCCCACCGTCCACCAGGACGACCGGCCGACCACGAGGCCGACCCGGGATTCGGACCCGACACCCTGAGCACGCAACACCGCCGCGAACTTCAGCGACCGTTCCCACAGCTCCGCGTAGGACAACTCGCCGGCGCTGTCCACCAGCGCCACGCCGTCCGGCTGTTGCGCCGCCATCCGTCCTACCAGCGTCGGCAGCGGCTCCCCCGCCACCAACGGCGGGGCCCACTGGCGTACCTCGGCCGTGCCGACGCCGATCCGCCCCACCGGGGCCGCCGGATCCGCGACCACCGCGCCGATGGCGCCGACGAACCAGTCCAGCAGCGAGTCGGCGACGGCTTCCGGGACCTGTCCCTGCCAGTAGCCGAGCTGGATCTTGAACCGGTCCCCCGGGGTGATGCCGAGGGTCAGCGGATAGTGCGTGCCCTCGATCGTGCGCAGATACTTGTACTGGCCGGCGTACTCACGCGGGTAGTTCTCGACCACCAGCAGCGTGTCGAAGGTCGCGCCGGGTCCGGCCGCCTTCTGGATCTCCGGCAGCCCCAGATGCTGATGCGGCATGAGGGCCAGCTGACGGCCGTGCAGATCGGTGAGCATGTCCGCGACCGCTTGGCCGCCGTCCAAGGCCACCCGGACCGGCATCGCGCTCATCAGGAGGCCCGGCATCGACTCGATGCCCGCCAGTTCCGCGGGCCGGGTCGCGACCATGGTGCCGAACACCACGTCGGTCCGGCGAGTGAGCCGCGCCAGCACCATCGCCCAGGCGGCGTGCACCACCGTGCTCGGCGTCAGCCCGCGCTCGCGGGTGAACTCCAGCAGCCGGGTGTGCAGCTCCGGCGACAGGTGGGTGACGCGGTAGTCGTAGTCCGTCGCGGGGGCCGCCGACGCGATCAGCGCGGGCTCGCCGAGGTCGGACAGTTCCGCCCGCCAGGCCTCGCGCGCCGCGTCCTTGTCCTGCCGGTCCAGCCAGGCCAGGTAGTCCCGGTAGGAGGCGCCGCCCCGGAGTCCCGGCAACGGGCCGTCCGACGTGTACGCCTCGAAAGCCTCGTTGAGCAGGACAGCCACCGACCAGCCGTCGACCAGGATGTGGTGGATGACGACCAGCAGGCGATGCCGGTCCTCACCGACCCGGACCAGCACCAGCCGGACCAGCGGCGCAGCGGCGAGGTCGAACCGCTTCGCCTGTTCCCGGACGGCAAGGGCCTCGAAGGCCGCGTCGACGTCTTCGGCGCCGGTCAGATCCTCCGTTTGCCAGGGCAGGGTGACGTCACTGTGGACGGCCTGCACCGTCTTGCCCGACTCGAGCCGGTGGAAGGTCAGCCGGAGTTCGACGTGCCGCCGGACGATCGCTTCCCACGCGGCCCGCAGCCGGGTCTCGTCCAGTGGCCCGGTCAGCTCCAGGATCACCTGCACCTGGTAGATGTCGGGACCCTGGTCGTCGAGGATCGCTTCGAACAGCAACCCCTCCTGCAGCGGGGACAGCGGCCAGATCTCGTCGGCGCCCGGAGCGGCGATCGCCAGCTCCGCCTCTTCCGCTTCGGTCAGGGTGAGCAAAGGGCCGTTGTCAGGCCTGTCGGACGGGAGGTCGCGCACCACGGCCGCGAGCCGGGCGGGAGTCGTCTCCTCGAAGATCTGGGCGGGCGTCACCAGGAAGCCCGCCTTGGCCGCGCGTGCCGCCAAGCGCATCGCGAGGATCGAATCCCCGCCCAGTTCGAAGAAACCGTCGTCGACACCGGCCCTGTCGAGCCGGAGCACTTCGGCGAACAGTCCACAAAGGACGCGTTCGGCCTCGGTGCCGGGTTCACGGCCCGTGGTGCTCGCCGCGAACTCGGGCGCGGGCAGCGCCGCCCTGTCCACCTTGCCGTTGCCGGTCAGCGGCAACGCGTCCAACGCCAGCACGACAGCCGGAACCAGGTATTCCGGCAGTACCGCACGGAGGCGCTCGCGGACGAGAGCGGGATCCACGTCCTCGGCCACCACGTAGCCGACCAGCCGTCCGTCGATCGCCGCCACCACGGCGTCCTGGACGTCCGGCTGGGCGATCAGCGCGGCCTCGATCTCGCCGGGTTCGATCCGGAACCCGCGGACCTTGACCTGGTCGTCGGCCCGGCCCGCGAACAGCAGCTCACCGTCGGCGGTCCACTGGGCGAGGTCCCCCGTCCAGTACATCCGCTGTCCCGGTTCGGACGGATCCGCCACGAACCGCTCCGCCGTCAGCCCGGCGCGGCCGAAGTAGCCCTCGGCCAGGCTGCCGGAAAGGTACAGGTCGCCAACGACACCCGGCTTCACCGGCCGCAGCGACTCGTCGAGCACCCGGACCCCGCGCCCCGCCAGCGGACGTCCGATCGGCAGGACCGAACCCAGGACGTCACCCGGCTCCAGCAGCTGCCAGGTCCCGCACATCGTCGCTTCCGTCGGGCCGTACATATGCCGGACCCGCGCGCGGGGGCAGGCTGCCCGCACCCGCTCCACCGCGTGCACGGGCACCACGTCACCGCCGGTCAGCACTTCGCGGAAGGCCGCGAACGATTCCGGCGATTCCTCCGCCACCGCACGGAAACTCCCCGCGGTCAGGTACGCCCTCGTCACCCCGGCCCGGGCCGCTTCCCGCAGGCGCCGGGCGTCCACCGCGCCCGGCTCGGCGATCACCACCCGCGCGCCGGACGCCAGCGGCGTCCAGACCTCGAACAGGGACGCGTCGAAGGCGTGCGGCGAATGCATGAGGATCGCTTCGCCGGGCTCCATCGCCCAACCGGGATCCCGCACCAGTTCCGCGACACTGCGCTGCGAGATCGCCACGCCCTTCGGCGTGCCCGTCGAACCGGACGTGTACATCACGAACGCCAGGTCCTCCGGGCGCACCGCCTCGGCGGGCACGTCGCCCGCGTCCTCGTCCGTGACGGCGTCCGCTTCGAGCGACGCCGTCCCCGCCGGGACGGCGGCCCGCGTGGCGGCCGAGCACACCGTCAGCGCGGCCGCCGAATCCGACACCATGAATTCCACGCGCGGCGCGGGGTAGGCGGCGTCCACCGGGACGTACGTCGCCCCCGCCTTCCACACGGAAAGCAGCGCCACCACCAGATCCGCGGAGCGGCCCATCATCACCGCGACCCGGTCGCCGCGGCGGATGCCCCGGCAGGCCAGCCGTCCGGCCAGCCTGCCCGCGTCCTCATCGAGCTGCCGGTACGTCAGAACCCGGTCACCGTCGACCACGGCCACCGCGTCGGGTGTCCGGTCCACGTGCGACGCGAACAGCTCCAGCACCGTCCGAGTGGTCCGCGCTGCGGAATTCATCGTCAACCTCCGAAACCCATGTATTGGATCGCCGGTTCGGGCTCTTCCACTTCGGCTTCTTCGAGCTCCGGCTTGGGCGCGTCGCGGTCCGGGTTGGCGAACTGCGTGCGGTAAAGCTCGGCGTAGAGACCACCCGCCGCCAGCAGCGAGTCGTGCGTCCCGCTCTCCCGGACCCCGCCGCCGTCGATCACGAGGATCTGATCGGCCTCGCGGATCGTGGACAACCGGTGGGCGATCACCATCGAGGTCCGGTCGCGCAGCGCGGTCTTGAGCGCCCGCTGGACGGCGGCCTCCGATTCGGAGTCCAGGTGAGCGGTGGCCTCGTCGAGTACGACGATCGAGGGCGCCTTCAGCAGCAGCCTGGCGATGGCCAGCCGCTGCTTCTCCCCGCCCGACATGCGGTAGCCGCGATCACCCGAGACGGTGTCCAACCCGAGCGGGAGAGACTCGATCAGGTCCCAGATCTGGGCCCCTTTGCACGCCTCGACCAGCTCTTCCTCGGTGGCGGTCGGGCGGGCGTAGAGCAGGTTCTCCCGGATCGTGTCGTGGAAGAGGTACGCGTCCTGGCTGACCACGCCCACCGTGTCGCGGAGCGACTCGAAGGTGAGGTCCCGCAGATCGTGCCCGCCGACGCGGACCGTCCCGGAGTTCGGGTCGTACAGCCGGGAGACCAGGTGGGTGATGGTGGACTTCCCCGCGCCGGACGGGCCGACGAGCGCGGTGAGGGTGCCGGCCCGCACGTGGAAACTCACGTCGCGCAGGACGTCCGGCGACACTTCGCCGCGCTCCCGCTCGGTCCGCAGGTGCTCCAGCGACGCCAGCGAAACCTCGTCCGCGGTGGGATAGCGGAACCGGACGTTCTCGAACTCGATGTCCGGCGCCTTGTTCTTTTCGAGGTCGACCGCGTCGGGGCGTTCCCGGATCAGCGGCTTCAGGTCGAGCAGCTCGAAGACCCGCGAGAAGCTCACCACGACGGTCTGCGCGAGCTCCTGCATCCCGGACAGCTGGGTGATCGGCCCGAACAGCCGCGAGAGCAGGGTGGCGATGGCGACCAGCGTGCCGAGCTGGAACGCCCCGGCGAGCACGAGCCCGCCACCGATCCCGTAGACGAGCGCCGTGGCGAGCGAGGCCATCAGCGCCATCATGACGAACGCGGTCCGGCCCCAGACGGAAAGGCTCACGCCGATTTCGCGGATCTTGCCGGACCGCTCCTTGAACTCGGCCATCTCCTCGGCCGGGCGGCCGAAGAGCTTGGAGAGCATCGCCCCCTGGACGTTGAACCGCTCCTGGAGAAGCCCGCCGAGGCCGGTGTTCGCGTCCATCTGCGCCACGCTGCGCTTCTGGATCACCCGGCCGACGCGGATCCAGGGCACCAGGAAGATCGGGATCAGCACCAGCGTGATGAGGGCGACGAGCCACGAAAGGTAGATCAGCTCGGCCAGCACCACCACGACCATGACCACGCCGGTGGCGGCCATCAGCAGCCCGGTGAAATGCTGCTGCGCCATGATCAGTTCCGAATGCAGCCTGCCGACCAGGATCCCGGTCTGGGTGCGGGTGAAGAACGCGATCGGCAGCCGCCGGACGTGTTCGAGCGCCTGCACCCGGAGGTCGTAGGTGATCCCCTCGCCGATCTTCCCGGAGATGTAGCCGGACACCAGCGCCAGCGCCGCGGCCACGAAGGCGAGCCCGGCGGTGATGCAGGCCATCAGGACCACGACCCCGACGTCGTTCTTGACGATGCCTTCGTCGATGAGTTCCTTCAGCAGCAACGGAGTCGCGACGACGATCAGCGCCTCCAGTGCGGCGACGAGAACGAAGAGCGCCACCTTGCCGATATGCGGGCGGAAGTAGGTGAGCACCCGGCGCACCGTTCCCTTGTGGACCTTGGTGACCCAGGGATCGGGATCGTCATCGCTCTTGTCCACCCCCCCGAACCGCAACACCACGTCCATTCGGTCACCTCTCTCACACGCCAAGTCGGCGATCTCAATCGTGCTGAATCGGGTCGATGTCCACGAGTGGTCCAAGCGAGCACTTTCGGCACTTGGACGCGTTCGTGAAGGCCTTGCCGCAGGGCGGAAGCGGGCGCCCCACCGGGAACCGTCGTTTCGCCTAGCGTCCCGTGGAACCTGCCGGGTCCCGGCAGCCCGGTGTACCGGGGATCCGGCCGTGACCCGCCACGCCACGCCAGAGCAGATCCGTCACCCCTGCAGGATCGCCGGATCGCAACGCCGAGGCCGCCACCGCGAGATCCGCCGCGATCCGGTCGAGCACCCCGGCCACCGCCACGGCGTTCCCGGAAAGAATCCGCTGCCACAGCAAGGGATCCCCGGCGGCGATACGCGTCACGTCGCGCAACCCCTGCCCCGCCAGGCTCAGCGCGACGTCGTCGCCTCCCTGCAGGCTCGCCGCCATCGCCGACGCCACCAGATGCGGGGCGTGCGACACCAGCGCCACCGCCGAGTCGTGCTCGGCCGCGCCGACGGTGACGGCCGTCGCCCCGCACAGCGTCACCAGCTCCCGCGCCCGTCTCAAGGCTTCCGCGTCCGTACGGAGCCCGGGGCAAAGCGCCCAGGGACGGCCCTGGAACAGCTCGGCGCGGGCGGCGGCCGGGCCGGACCGCTCGCGGCCGGCGAGCGGATGTCCCGGCACATAGGAC
Source organism: Amycolatopsis speibonae (assembly GCF_042647925.1). NCBI lineage: Bacteria > Bacillati > Actinomycetota > Actinomycetes > Pseudonocardiales > Pseudonocardiaceae > Amycolatopsis > Amycolatopsis speibonae. Next base: position 54,669 of record NZ_JBHRWK010000047.1, on the reverse strand, counting down.
GTCAGGTCGCAGCCGAGCCGCTCCGCGTCGGCGATCGGGTCGGCCTTGACGCTGGCGACGTCGGTGTAAGTCCTTGCGGCACCTTGTTTCTGCAGCTCGGCCAGCCGTTCCCCCACGAGGTGCGGCGGTACGGCGATCACCGCGACGTCGGCTTCCTCGCCTGCCCATTCCCGCCCCGCGCCGAGCTCCCGCGCCAGCCGGACGGCCCGCCCGTCGATGTCGGAGAGGTAGACCGTCACGCCCTTCTCGCGAAGGGCCAACGCGGCCGAGGTGCCGATGAGTCCGGTGCCGTCGACAAGCGCGCTCTCGATGGTCACTCCTACTTCTTAGGCCGTGCTCCGGGGGATGTCGAGCCGCGGGGCCTTGGCAGTTGTCGAGGGGTAAGGCCACCGGGTCAGATTGGTGAAGGGGACTTTCGCCGCGCCACCCCACTGTCCTGAAGGCCCCCTTCAGGACGTTGAACGTCTTCAAAGAGGCCTTCACGACACCGAGCCCCCGACCCCGGGTGTGCGCCCAATGTGGCATTGGGGACACCTCAACGGCACCTTTGCCTTACCCCTCAACAAAAAGAAACGGGGCGAGAAGGACCTTCACCGCATGTCGCGCGGGAAGATCCCCTTCGCCCCGATCACCGGCGAAAGCCGGTCTTGCGTTCTTCGCCTACCCGATGCCTTCCGGGGTCATCGCGCGGCCAGATCGGTCGCCCGGTGCTCCAGGTGATCCGCGAACCCCGCCCAGACCCTGGCGTGTTCCCTGGCGAATCCGGCGACCACGCCGTACAGATGCGGCGGGACACCGTGCAGGATCCTTTCCCACTCGTTCCCGTCCAGGGAATGCATGGCGAGCATCCGCAGCAGGATCCGGCCGACTTCGCTCAGCCGCAGCGCCGGGTCGGCCTTGAGCCGCTCCAGCACGGTGAGTCGTTCCCGATCCATGGTGTGGCCAAGGTCGGATTCCGTCAGGTTCAACGGATCCGGCTTGGCCCTCAGTCTCCGGGTCCCGTCCGGGGTCGGGCTCTCGCCGCGTTCCAGCCTGCCGCGCACGTCCCGGACCGTCTCCGGGGAGATGCCGACCTGCTTGGCGACCTGCCGGAGCGAAAGACCGGGATCACTGCGGATGAGGTCGGCGGCGAGCTTCCGCCGTTCCGAGCTGTCGACGGGGCGGACGCGCCCGTCCCGGCCGATCCTGGCCTCGTTCCCGTTGTCCCCACCACGTTTGCGAAGATCCGCCACCGTGCCCGCGGAGATCCCCGTCGCCGAGGCCACCCGCCGGTCGGACCACTGTGGATGCGTTCCGATGATCTGGACGGCCGCTCGTTTGCGATCCGCCAGTGTGAGCGGCAGACCATGCCGGATGTTCGCTTCCACGGCCAGGACGAAGGCATCGGATTCGGTGCCGTCGATGAATCTTGCCTGAATCTTCGTGTCGCCTCTGACTCGCGCCGCCTTGAGCCTGTGCAGGCCATCGACCACCCGCATCGTCGGTCTGTGCACGAGAATGGGCGGAAGCTCCCATTCTGCCGACAGCAATGTCTCGACGTGGTCCGGATCCTCGCCCGAAGTTCGCGGCGAGCACACGGACGACAGCCGTGACAGCTCGATTTCGACGACCGGGAGAGCGGACAGGTCAACTCTCGTCGGATCCACCTAGCCCCCACTGAATCTGTTGTTCGTCACTTTTTTGACATGACTGTGGACCCACCGTCCAACTGCTTGGATTCGGTGGTTGGACACCACGATCCCGGCCGGCGCGATCTCCGCCGCGCGGCGGGCGTCCTCGACGGTGAGGACTACTGAAAACGCCACCTGCGGGACCGCGTGCGGTCCGCCTCCACGGTCTCCCAGCTGACCGGTGGCAGCGTGTGTTCCGACGAACCACCGAGGCGGAAGGAAATCCTTCCCTCGCCCCGGCTGAAGCTCTCCTCAAGACATTCGCTCAGCGGCTTCGGTCCGGCAAGGGCCTACACCCGTTCAGCCCGAAGAAGCCGGAGCCCACCACAAAGCGAGGTCTCGGAAGTTTTCGATCTGGTGTTCTCGACACCGGTTCGGATCAGTGGCTCACCGGCCGGAATCTATGACTGCATCGCGAGACACCGTCGCCCCCCCTCGAGTCCCCAGTAAGTGCGCACCCGGTCAACCCCAGCGGGTTGCACACCACTGCAGCATGGCACGGCAAATCGTTGTCGGCAATTGACGAACAGGGTAATTCCGCAGCGAAGCGGGTACCCAAGATCAATATTCGAAACTTCAACTTCGGTATTGACTCGATCGCCGACGGTAAGTAGCGCACTACCGCCTGCGCAGGTCACGGACATGGTGACCGAGCCGCCGGCGGGGTCCGTTAGTCCATTCGCAGGACTTGATTTCAAACGTGGGATGATCACGGCACCCGGTCGCCCCGTTCCGATCTTCGACACTTGTTCACACGAACGGTCGAGTCGGCGCTTCTCAACGGTTGGTCCGCTATCGCACGGTTCTTCCCCCTATGCGATACCGAGGAGCGACGAGCGCCGGGAGCAAAGCGGGGAGTGCGAAGGTGGAGGCGACCCTGAACCGTCCACGCAGCGGCGGCCGTCGGGAACCTGCTGTTCTCCGCTTCTTCACCCGGAGGCGGGCGCACACCGCTCGATCGGAGGGAGATTTCCGGATATATCCACGGTTCGGGCTACCCCGGCCGAGTGAGGAAGACAAACTTTGTCAGAAGACGGCGATGCCGCGAGTGCCACTCAGGGCACCCGCGGCATCGACATGACCGACCGGGCGGACACCGGTCCCCTTCTTTCCGATCAGGCGATCGGAAAGTCGAAATAGGTGTCCGGATACGGTTCGTCCTTCAAGCTGTAGTGCCACCACTCGCACTCGTACGAGCTGAAGCCGCTGTCCTCCATGACGGAACAGAGGTGTTTGCGGTTCTTTTCCTGTTCTTCCGTGACACCGGCCGCGCCGTGATGGGAGACGACGTCCATCACGTCGTGGTCGCCACCCATGTCGGCGAGTTCACCGGTGTCCAGACGGAAGAGCGTCAGGTCCACCGTGCTGCCCCGGCTGTGGCCCGACTTGGTGGCGACGTAGCCCTGTTCGAACATCTGGGGGCGATCGATGTTCGGGTAGTGCCTGGCCTTCTTCCGGCCGTCTTCGGGCTCCTCCGCCCAGCGCATGAAGCGGTCCACGGCGCGCTGCGGGCGGTAAACGTCCCAGAGAAGGAGGCCGAAGCCGAGCGACTCGGCCTTGTCCCGTGCCTTCTCCAGCGCCGCGCAGAACGCACGCGTGCCGGCGACGCGGTTCACCAGGTAGCCGTCCACCGGTTTGCCGGTGAAGTTGTCCCAGGTGGCGTACTTGGCGTCCCAGCGGATTCCGGGGACGACCTCGTCGACGAAGGCGAAATCCTCCCTCATCCGTTGCGACCCGCCAGGGTCAGCGTCACCAGCCGGTCGAGAAGGACGTCGAGCGAGATGCCGGCGGCCGCCATCATCCGCGGGTACCGGCTGTAGGAGGTCAAGCCGGGCAGGGTGTTGACCTCGTTGAGGACGACGCTTCCGTCCTCCTTGAGGAAGAGGTCGACCCGCGCGAGCCCGCTGCAGCCCAGGGCGCGGTAGATGACCTTCGCGGTCTCCTTGACGAGCGTGCTCGCCTCCTCCGGGATGTCCGCGGGAACGATGAAGCTCGAGTTCTCGGAACCGGTCTCGGGGCTCTCTTCCTGGTGGATCTTGAAGAACCCGTGGGTCAGCGCGACCCGGTCCACCTCACCGGTCAGCAGGTCGTCGCCGCTGCCCAGGACGGAGCAGCCGATCTCGCTGCCGATGACGGCTTCCTCGATCAGGATCTTGCCGTCGTACTGACGCGCCTCCGCGAGGGCGGCGGGCAGCTCTTCCTTCGAAGAGACCTTGCTGACACCGAAGGACGAACCCGAACGGGCCGGCTTCACGAAGACGGGGTACGTGAGCTTGTCGGCATCGATGTCGTTGTCCGCCGTGACGATGTGGAAGTTCGGCGTCGCGATGCCCGCGCTGCGGACGACGGAGTAGGTGAGCGACTTGTCGATGCACATGACCGAGCTCGGGAGGTCGCAGCCGACGTAAGGGATGCCGGAGAACTCCAGCAGACCCTGCACCGTGCCGTCTTCACCGAACTTGCCGTGCAGGACCGGCAGCACCACGTCAAGGGCGATCGTCTCGTACTTGCCTTCGTCCAGGACCAGCAGGCCGTGCACGCCGCGGTCCGGCGACAGGATGGCGGGGCGAGGGTTCGCGGTCTGCTCCCAGTCGGCGGAGGGGCCGTCGCACAGCAGCCAGGAACCACTCTGCGTGATCCCGATGTAGAACGGCTCGTACTTCTCGAGGTCGAGGTTCTTCGCGACCTCGCTCGCAGACTTGATGGAGATAGGGTGTTCTTCGGAAAGCCCGCCGAACAGAATTCCGATTTTCAACCTATCCATGCTACTTCCCGCTTTCGAATTTGAGACAATTGATGATGGAGTTTTCAACAGTGTCACTCAGCGCGTGGTCAGTGTAGTAGGCGGTATGCGGACTGATGAGAACGTTCGACAGTTTCTCCAACCGCAGCAACGTCTTGCTCTCGATCGTCTTGTTCCTGCAGTCGGCGTAGAAGATCCCTTCCTCTCCTTCGAGGACATCCAGTCCCACTCCGCCCAGCTTGCCGCTTTCCAGGGCCGAAATGAGGGCCTCGGTCTCGATAAGCGGACCACGTCCGGTGTTGATGATGTACGCGCCGTGCTTCATCTTCTCGATGGCCCGCTGATCGAGCAGATGGTAGGTGTCGGTGTTGAGCGGCACGTGGAGCGTCACGATGTCGCTCTCCCGCAGCAATTCGTCAAGAGAGACGTAATCGACGGGGGCGGTGAGCAGCGTGTCGTAGGCCAGCACCCGGCAACCGAAACCGCGCAGCCTGTCCAGGACAGCGACACCGATCCGCCCGGTTCCGACCACACCGACGGTCAGATCGCGCAGTTCTTTCCCGCGGACCTCGTTCAGCCGGTAGTCGTGGACTTCCGTCCGGCGGATGATGGACTTGGCGTCGCGCACGGCCATCAGCATCAGCATCAGGGTGAAGTCGGCGACGCTGTCGGGCGAGTAGGCGACGTTACCGACGGTGATACCGACGCTCTCGGCGTGGTTCACGTCGATGTGGTTGAAGCCGATGCTCCGCGTGGAGATGTATTCCACGCCCGCCTTGGCGAGTGCGGAAAGAATGGAGTTCGTGATCGGGGTCTTATGACCGACACTGATACAACGGTTTCCCGAAACCAGTTCGATATTGGCCTCGGATACCGGCGCCTCCGCGATGGTCGGCATTATGCCGAAACGAGGTGCCATCTCCCGAAACAAGGCGGCCTCGTCCTGCCCGCAGCCATAAATCGTGATTCCCCTGGTCAAGACGGCCGAGGGGGACGCGGACGCCAGCGATCCGGTGCGGGGGGCAGCTGATCGCGCTGGTTCGCTGTAGGTCATGCCCGACATTGTAGGCAGCGCGGTTTTGCCGTCTCTTATGGGGTTTTCGATGCCCCGACAATATGTTACCAACCGGTAGCACCGAGTGCGCGCCGTGTTGAACAGCCAGGACGAACCCTCTGCTCGGAGGGGTCGCATCGTCTTCGCTCACCTGCGCCACGGGCGCCTTGCGGTAGATCTTGCCCGCCCGGGCCGAGTGACGAAACCGTCCCGTGACGGATGCCACAAAGCCATGGCGGTACCGATACTCCTCCACGCTTTGTACCCACTCGATCACGGGGTGCTTCCGTCCCGGCGCCGACCCTTGGCGAAGGCCCCCTCCCCTCGCGCCGAACGCGGAAAAGGGGGCCCTCGAGCATGCGGAACCAGGTCAGCGGAGACCCTGGGTGATGAGCTCGTTCAAGCCGTCGAGCTCGCCGAGCGCCGCCCGCAGCTCGGCGGCGTACTCCTCGGTGCCGGCCCGCAGGCCCCGTCCGACGACGTCCGCGGTGTCGAACGCCGCGGCATCCGCGCTGCTCAGCGCGGCGACGGAAGCCTTGACGACGGCGCCCAGCAACAGCTCTTCCGGCACCCCGGGCGTCCCTTCGAGTGGCCAGACCAGGTCGTCCAGGACACCCTGCCCGGCGACCTCGCGGACCAGGCCCGCCGCGGTGATCCCCGGCACCCGGAAGCCCTCCGGCAGCACCGCCCGGATGCTCAGGCTGTGCGAAAGCCAGTACAGCAGCTGCCCGTTGACCTCCCGCTTGACCAGCCTCGGCGTCAGCCAGAGTGTGAGGTTCACGTAGTACTCGGTGAGGCGGTCGAGTACGTCGCCGCCCTTCTGGAACCCCCACAGGTTGAGGTCGAAATAGTGGTGCCACGTGGCGTCGGCCACGATCCGCCCCACGCCCGCGGCCGCCCCGTCGTACACACTGGACACGCCGTAGACCGCGCCGTTGCGCTTGTCGGTGCCATGCGCGACGATCTCGGGCTTCGGCCGGCCAAGGCGGCCCGACGGCCACACGTCCGCCGGGAACCGCTCGGGGATGAGCAGCTGACCCTCGTGCATGTGGTCCGGGAAGACGGTGATCGGCCCCCGCCTGCCCTGGAACAACGGGTGCGGCCTGCCGAGCCGGCGCCGCAGGATCAGCTCCTGCGGGTACGGGTCCAGATCGTTCGGGATCGGCTGGTTGAGGTCACTGCCCCACGGGTCCGGCTGGTGGGTGTTGTGGCTGAACTCGATACTCGAATCCGGCCGGTCGTCCCACACCCGCAGCTCACCCGCACGCGGGACCCGGTGCCCCAGCGCGCGCCCCAGGTTCAGGTACTCGGCCAGTGACGGATCCGCCCCCGGCGGACGCGGATTGGAGTGGTCGCCGGTGATGAGCACACCGCCGCCGGCGTCCATCCAGGTCCGCAGGGCGGCGACCTCAGCGTCCACGAGTTCGTTCTCCGGCTGTCCCGGCATATTGGACTGCGCCAGACCGAAGAACCACACCTGCTCGTATCTGCCGAGCACACCGGAAGTGAGTTTGTTGGCGGCATGCCCGCCGTCGTGCCGATTGATCAGATCGATCTCTATCTGAGCGAAGAACGGCTGATTCGCCAAGATCAGATCGCGAAGAATGCCCAGTGCGAAACCACCGTTACCGCTGAAGCCGATGAAATCCGTGTAGAACAGAATTCTGATCTTCGGCTTGGCGACCGGACTGACTTGATCGGCGACAATACGTGCGTCGAACAATTGAATCCCCCTTGCGTTGACGCGCCATGCCGTCCTCCCCGGCGGCGCTGTCCATTCCACGTATACCGGAACTTCCGGTGGTCGCGCAGGCACTGGAGCGCGGCTGAGGATTTCGCCTTCAGGGAGTGGCGGGGCGGGCGGATCCCCTTTTTTCAGGTCACGATCCTTCGACGTCGCCGTTATGCGGCGACAGTGCTCGGCCGCACCCCTCCGGCCCCCTCTCGGCAGGAGCCAACCGGTCGCGACCCCGACGCAGGCGCCGGAACCCACGTTGCGAAAGTGGCTTTCGCGGCACATAGACCGCGACTGTCCACAAGGGACAAATCAGGGGTGAGGCAAAGGGGTCGGGCTACTGAAGGGGACTACACCGCTGTCCTGAAGGCCCCCTTCAGGACGTTGAACGTCCTCAAGGAGGCCTTCACGACACCGAGCCTGCGCCCAATGTGGCATTGGGGACACCTCAACGACACGACACGCCGCCCCAGAGCGACCCGAACCACTCAAGACCACCGGAGCTTTCGCCCGCACCGGGTGACCTTCCCACGGCGAAACCCTGCCACCGTAGGGCAACACCAGACCGTCTCCGGAGGATGCCGCATGGTGCGACTCGACGAATTCCCCGTGTACCGGTTCCGCCGCCCTCGATGGACCCGTCGCCGCCAGAGAACGGGGCGGCGACGGGAATCCCGCCATCCGATCCGCGGGTTCGCGGGCAAGCTCAACACCGGCGCGCCACGGGTTTCGTGGCCGCCCTCGGACCAGCGGGCCACCGGCACGGCGCTGCCTCGCGCGCTGGTGGTGCTGCTGGGCGCCGCCGCCGCGGTCATCGTGCTGGCCGGGGTGAATGCCGTCGCTTGGCTCGTCGGGCCCGTGTTCCTCGCGCTCGTCATCGTGATCACCCTCGATCCGGTGCGGACCTGGTTGCTAGGCAAGGGTCTACCCCGGTGGCTGACGGTCGCCGTCCTGGTCGTCACCGTGTACACCGCGTTGCTCACGCTGTTCCTGGTGGTCGTGGTGTCCCTCGCGCAACTGTCGGCCCTGCTCCCCCGTTACGCCGGGCAGGCCGACGAACTGCTCCGGGACGGGATGGCGTTCCTCGGCCGGTTCGGGGTCGGCGACCAGCAGCTGCACGAGATGCTGTCCGCTGTGGACACCGGGAAACTGGTCGGTATCGCCGGTTCCCTGCTCGCGAGCGTCGGTGGCCTGGTCACGAACCTGGCCTTCCTGCTCGCGCTGATGTTGTTCCTGAGCACCGAATCGGCGTGGGCGGGGCAGCGGCTCGACCGGATCGCGCGGGATCGGCCGTGGATCAGCATGGCGTTGCGGCGCTTCGCTTTCGGCACCCGGCGTTATCTGGTCGTGACGACGGTGTTCGGCGGGGTGGTGGCGGCGCTCGACACGGTCGCGCTCGCGCTGCTCGGCATCCCGGCGGCCGTGCTGTGGGGTCTGCTGTCGTTCGTCACCAACTACGTGCCCAACGTGGGCTTCGTGATCGGGGTGGTCCCGCCCGCGCTCATCGCACTCCTCGACGGCGGCTGGCGTGCCATGGTCGTGACGATCGCCGTCTACGTCCTGCTGAACTTCGTGGTGCAGTCGCTGATCCAGCCACGGTTCGTCGCGGAATCGGTCGGTCTGTCCACTTTGGTCACCGTACTCACGCTGGTGTTCTGGACCTGGCTGCTCGGCCCGCTCGGCGCTGTCCTGGCCGTGCCGGCGACGCTGCTGGCGAAGGCGTTGCTCATCGACGTCGATCCCCGCGCCCGCTGGGCGGAGGCGCTGCTGTGCGCGCCGAACCGGGAGCCGGAGTGACCGGCCGCTCAGGTCAGGCCGTGGTGGCGCGCCACCACCACGGCCGACCGGCGGTTGTTCACCCCGAGTTTGCCGTAGATGGACCGGACGTGGGTCTTCACCGTGTTGACCGAGACCGTGAGATCCGACGCGATCTCGTCCAGCGAGCGCTGCGACGGCAGCCGCTGCAGCACCACCTGCTCCCGATCGGTCAGCTCGCTGGGCGGGGTGTTCGGGACGAGTCTGCCGCGGACCGACTGGGCGAAGCCGTCCAGCGAGCCGAAACCGCCCGAATGGTCGATCAAGAGGTTCCGGACCCGCGGCTCGGCGAGCGCGAACGGGCGTACCAGGCGGTGCGGCCGGGCGAGAGTGAGCGCACGGTCCAGGGCGTGCAGCGCCAGGGTCCGCCGGTGGGAGCGCGACGCGAGCGCGCTTTCCGCCAGACAGGTGTCCACCGGCGTGGCGGGCAACAGCGCGGGAGCGGCCGCGGTGGCGCGCAGGATCTTCTCGGCCAGGCCGGTCTCTTCGACGGCGAGATGGGCCCGTATCTGGAGCAGGGCCAGTTCGGCGGTACCCGGCAATCTCTCCTGTGCCCAGGCGAACACCTCGGCCGCGTGCAGTCCTTCGCCGACCACGAGCGCCGCATGGTGTTCCGCCACCGTGCAGATCGCCGTGATCTCGCGAGGCAGTTCGAGGTCCGCGAGCCGGCGCCGTGCCACCCGCATGGCCTGCGAGCCCGCCGCCCGGTCACCGCTGTCGAAGCGGACCATGCCTTCAAAGAACCCGCGGAGCGGCCCGAGAACCGGAGTGGATCCGGGCACCTCCGTTCTCGGGGCCTGTGCCAGTTCGCCCGCCGCCGCCACCGGCTCGAAGCGCATCAGATCGTCATAGGCCAGCATCAGATGGCATTCGGCGACGCCCGGTGACCGGCGCCAGCCGTGCCGCCGGGCGACGGCGAGCGCGCCGATGCACGCCCGCCGCATCGCCGTGTGGTCCCCGAGCAGCGCGGTAGCGACGGCGAGCGCGAGTCTGCTGTGGAGCACGAGGTGTTCCAGACGTTCTCCGTGTGCCGCGCGCAGCGCTTCTTCGGCGCGGGTGACGGCGTGGCGGCGAGCGCCCCGGTAGAGGGACCGCCAGACCAGGTCGAGCTTGTCCCACGCGACGGCCTCCGGCGACCGCGCCACCGGGGGCACCGCGATCTCGGGCGGCCTGCTCCCGGTCACCAGCGCGAGATGGGGCACGGCCAGCAGCCGCAGGCCGTCGTCACCGAGATCGGTGGCGGCGGCGAGGAAATCCCCGCGCTGGACGTGTTCCAGCGCGGACGCCAGCCGCAGCCGCGGGCTCGCCGTCAACGCCCCCTCCCCCAGATAGGCGAGCGCTCCCCGGACCAGGGCCCCGTCGCCCGCCAGCACCTGGCGCACCGCGTGGTCCCGCGCCAGGTGCAGGACGCGCTGGCGATCGCGTCCCGCGACGGCGTGCGTCAGGGCTTCCCCGAACCGGCCTTCCCCGGCGTACCAGCGGGCGGCGATCCCCTGCAGTCGCCGAACCCGCGCGGGGGCTCGCCGCGCGAGTTCGGCCTGCAGGAAACCGCGCAACAGCGCGGGAAGGCGGTAGGTGTCGGCGGGGGTACGCACGACCAGACCGGTCTCCCGCTCCAGTTCGTCCAGTGTCACCCCGGCGTCCGGCGAACCCGACAGGCGGGCGGCCAGCGACGCGCTCACCGTTTCGCAGACACTGATGCACAGCAAGAGATCCGACGTCGCCGACGGCAGCCGCGAAAGCACCTCGTCGGCGAAGAACCGGGCCACGGCGAGCTCGTCGCCCCCGACCGCGGCGACGAGTCCGTCCGCGTCCTCGGCGTCTCGCACCGACACCGCGGCCCAGCCGAGCGCGGCGGCCCAACCGGCGGTGCGCTCGGTGAGTTCGCGGACGCGGTCTTCGCTCACCGTGGCCCCGGTGGCGCGGAGGAGACATGCCGTCTCCTCCGCGCTGAACCGGAGTTCGACGGCACCGAGCCGCGAAAGGGTGCCTTCGACCTCAAGGCGGGCCAGCCGGAGTTTCGGCTCGACCCGGGTGGCCAGCACCAGCCGCAGCATCGGCGGTTGGTGCCGGGCCAGCGCCGCGAGCGCTTCCAGCGATTCCGGACCGGTGATCTCCTGGACGTCGTCCAGTACCAGCCACACCGGTTCACGCAGCCCGGCGAACGCGTCGCCGAGATCGGCGAGGAACTCGGTGCGCCGCCCGGGTATCGGTGGCCCGAGCCGGCACAGGGAACCGTCCTCCGGCAGGTGGGGACTACGCCGCAGCGCGAGGAGGATCGCCGCCCACAGGCGTCGTTCGTCGTTGTCGTCGTCGTCCAGTGACACCCAGGCGATGTCCCGCCGATCGCGGGCCCACCCGGCCAGTGCCGTGGTCTTTCCGGAGCCGGCCGGAGCCCGGAGCACCGTCACCGGCCGGGTGGTGACGCGGTCGAACAGGGCCATGAGCCGGGAACGCGGGACGAAGATGCCCGGCACCCGCGGCACCGTCACCTTCGCTCCGGGGATCCGCCAGGACCGCGACGTCGTTCGAGCGGGCAAGTCAACCTCTCGATCGTCCGAAGGATCGCGACCCCGGTTCCGCGTCTGAGCCGGCGGAGGCCACGACTGTACTGATCGCCGGAGTGGCCTACAGGTCACCAGATCTCGTACTTGCCCTCGTCCCCGTGCACGAGCACCGCCCAGATCACCAGGACGTCGAGCGCGATGACCACCACGCCCCAGATCGGGTACGCGGACAGGAACACCAGTTGCCCCAAGGCGTTGAAGCCGGCGAGCACGACGGTGATGATGCGGGCCCACGGGGCTCCGGTGAACAGCGCGCTCCCCGCGAGCACGGCGAGGGCCCCGACGATCAGGTGGATCCACCCCCAGGCGCCGAGGTCGAAGACGAGCAACCCCGAGGGGCCGAGCAGGTAGTAGTTCCGGTCGAACAGTGCGACCAGTCCTTCCACCGCCGTGAACAGGCCTGCCATGACGGTGATCGACCCGGCGAACCAGATCCAACCCGACCGTCCGGACCGGGCGGTGGCCGGGTCCGGAGGGGACGGCGGCGGGCCGGTCCCGGCCGTGGCGGTCCAGTGATGCGTTCTTTCACTCATGGTCCCTCTTTTCGGAAGGAGAGGCTGCGGACTCGGGCGATCATGGTGCGTCCACCGTGACGGGGGCCTCGCCCGCGTCAGGTGAGATCAGGCCTGGCCGGAGCGGTCTCCGGCTCACGCCGCACGGGCGATGCGGGGCAGCGGCGACGGCGAGCACAGTGCCGCTCGGACGATCGATTCGCCGACCGAGGAGGACCACATCATGAGTTCGCTGACCGTATGGGCCTTTCCCACCGCCGATGGCGCCGAGAACGCGCTCGAGCTGCTGAAACGACTGCAGAAGCAACAGCTCATCTCGATCGCCGACGCGGCGTACGTCACCTGGCCCGAAGACCGGAAGAAGCCGAAGACCAAGGACCTCGGCTCCCTGACCGGTGCCGGCGCGCTGGGCGGCGGGTTCTGGGGGCTGCTGTTCGGCCTGATCTTCCTGGTCCCGCTGCTGGGGATGGCCGTGGGCGCGGCGATCGGGGCACTGACCGGTTCGCTGTCCCATATCGGCATCGACGACGACTTCGTCGCCACCGTCCGGGAGCGCGTCATCCCGGGCACGTCCGCGCTGTTCGTGATGGCGGACGGCACCGTCCTGGACAGGGTCGCGGAGCCGTTCAAGGAGACCGGTGCCACCCTGCTGACCACGAATCTCTCCGACGAGGAAGAGGCGCGGCTGCGGACCGCTTTCGGCGAGTTCCCGCTCCCCGAACGGCTCTGACCGCACACGACGGGTAAGTCCGTGAAGGCCTCCTTGAAGGACCCTGGGTCCTTCAAGGAGGCCTTCACGGACGGATTATCGAATGGTCGTGTATTCGGGTAGTTCCCGGACTCGGTGCACCGAGTCCACCCGCATACCGAGCGCCTCGAGCGTCCGCAGAATGCGGGAAATGCTTCCTTGATCGGTGACGGTGCCGAAAACGATCATCTCCGTGCCGACCGGGACGACGAGCATTCCCCGGAAATCGTCTACCGCCCCGTTCGCCTGTTCGGGGATTCGGCCGCTGCCCCGGAAGACGTAATTCACTCCGGCCAATGGTCCACCCTGGACCGGAATCGACAGGCTCATCGGTTCCCCTCCCCCCTTCCGGCCCGCCCCGCCAGGAACCACGCCGCGGCGAGTATCGCCAGGTCGACCGCCGACATGATCGAAGACCAGGTGTTCGACGGCAGGAACACCAGCCTCGCGAACAGGTCGAGACCGGCCCTGACGGCGAGCCGGATCGAGGTCACCGAGGTCAGGGTGGCGAACAGGACGGCGAGCGAGAACAGCACCGCCTCGGGTCCGACGCGACCGGTCCGCAGGACGTCGAGTGTCACGAACTCGACGGGACCGATCCAGAAGAACTGCGTCGCGATGAATACCGACGTCGGCCGTTTCCGGCCTTTCTGATTTATCCAGTAATCTCCACGAGCCTTCACGGGGCACACGATTCTGGGTAGGCGTGTCCTTTTCCTCGCCCAACGCGGGTGAGACGGCCGAATTGCGTGGCAGGATCCGCCAAGACGATGTGAAACTGGCCGCAAAGGAGGCTGGCGCATGATGAAGAACCAAGACATTTCGCCGCGAAGACGGGTTCCGATGACAAAGGTGACCATCCCCGAACCCCCGGGGGATCTCGTTTCCCGGCCGCGTTTGCTCACTGCGCTCGACGACGGGGCGGAGCACGCCATGGTCTTCGTCGGGGCTCCTGCCGGCTACGGCAAGACGGTGCTGCTCGCCGACTGGGCGGGCCGCCGCCGCGGTGCGATCGCCTGGGTGTCCACCGACGCCGAGGACAACGACGACCGGCTCTTCTGGTCCGCGATCCTCGAAGCGTTCAGTGGCTGCGACCGGATCCCGGCGGGGAATCCGGTGCGGACGCTCGCCGTCCCCGCCGCCCCCGGCACGGATCTCGCCTTCCTGGCCACGCTCGCCGACGCGTTGGACACGGTGGACGAACCCGTCCTGCTCGTCCTCGACGGCGCTCAGGAGATCACCGATCCGGGCACGTGGCGCGGGCTGCAGGCCCTTCTCCGGCATCAGCCGTCGGGGCTGCGCCTGGTGATCTCGAGCCGCTGTGAGCCGCCGCTGCCGCTGGTGCGCGCCCGCGTCGCGGGACGGCTGCTGGAAGTCGGCGTGAACCGCCTGCGTTTTTCACCGGAGGAGGCCGGAACACTCGTCGAGGCGGCCGGGCCGGGTATCCCGCCACAGCAGGTCGGACTGCTCGTCACCAGGACGGGCGGCTGGCCCGCCGGGCTGCGGCTCGCCGCCGCTTCCGCCGCACGGCAAGGGAATCTCGCCGACTTCTTCGCCGGACGGGACCGGGCGGTGCTCGACTACCTGACCGACGAGGTGCTCGCTCCCCTGACCGTCGCCCAGCGGGATCTGCTGCGCGCGATCAGCATCTGCGAGGAAGTCCCGGCCGGACTGGCGGCCGCGCTGGGCGACCGGCCGGACGCGGAGGCGATGCTCCGCGAACTCGGCGAACCGGCCGGGCAGGTGGTCCACTCCGGCGGGTCCCCGGCCCGGCACCGGCTGCCGCCTCTGCTGCGTACCTACCTACGGGCCGAGTTGCTGCGCCGGGACCCGGAGCGGACGCGGAGCCTGCACGCGTCGGCGGCGCGCTGGTTCGCCGAACACGACCGGCCCGCCTCCGCGTTGCTGCACAGTGTTCGCTCGGGGAACACCACCCGCGTCGGCGAACTGTTGCGCCGTCACGCGGTGACACTGTTCCTCACCGGCGAGCACAACGTGCTGCGGCTCGGGCTCGCCGTCCTCGGCGACCGGCGGGCCGTGTCCTCTCCCCTGCTCGCGCTGGTCTCGGCCGCGCTGCATCTGGAGAGAGGTGAGCCGTCGGCGGCCGAGTCGCAGCTGAGCTGCGCGGACGTGGCCTGGCCCGCCGAGCCGGAGGCGGAGCTGACCGTGCTGCGGCAGCTCGTGCGCTCCCGGCTCGCGCAGGTCGATCGCGGACCGGCGCAGGCCGTCCGCGCGGCCGAGCAGATCGACGAGCATCTGGCGGCGGACACCGGGCTCAGCGGATTGACGGCCCTGCACCGGATCGGCACCCTGACCGCCCGCCGTGACCGGGGCTCGGCCCGGGACGCCCTGTCCCGTGTCGCCGACGCCGCCGAGAGCGCGGATCACCCTTTCCTGGTCACCCAGTGCCTCATCACGCTGAGCGGGCTCGCCGGGTCCGATGGCGACTACCGGGTGATGGAGACGCTGGCCCGCCGGGTGCTGGCCCGCCACGCGGCGCACGATCCGCATCGCTCGCTCGAAGGTGCCCAGGTGTCCGCTCAGCTCGCCTTCGGTTCCTTACTGCGTGGCGAGGCCGCCGAGTGCGTCGAACACGCGAAGCAGATCGGACGGATGCTGGGCGACGCGCCCGCCAGGGCGGCCCGGAATCTGGGCCTGATCGCCGAAACCCTGCGTGGCGCGGCCGAGTTCGAGCTCGGCGGCTGGCATTCGGGATTGCGGCGGATGCGGCGGGCACGCACGCGGCTCGGCACCGGACGGAGTTTCTCCGCCGAGCACGCGGCGTGGTGCTCGGTGCTGGAACACCGGGCGGCGTTGCGGCTCGGCGCGGCGGATCAGGCAAGGGAGACCCTCCGCTGGGCCCAGCCGATCATCGCCGGCTCGGGTGAGCTGCTGCTGATGCGGGCCAGGACCCAGCTGCGGCTCGGCAGGCAGGACGCGGCGAGTTCCGTGCTGCGCTCACTGTCGGAAGAGGACGCGCCGATGCTGTTGCCGTGGGCGGGGATCGAAGCGTCGCTGATCGGCGTGCGGGCGGCACTGGCGGCCGGAGCACGGGAGCGGGCGGTGCGGTCGCTGGACGAGGCCTTGCGCGCCGCCGAACCCGGCGATGTCCGGTTCCCGTTCGTGTTCGCCCCTTCCGACGTCATCACGTTCCTGACCGCTCGGCTCGGCAGGCTGGGCTCCGGTGAGCGGTTCGCCTGCCAGGTGCTCGCCCTGCGCCGTGAACTACGCACCCCGCAGATGCCGGCTCCGCTGACCGAACGGGAACGCAACGTACTGCGCCTGCTGCCCACCCAGCGGTCGATCGACGAGATAGCCGAGGACCTGACGGTCTCGCCGAACACGGTCAAGACCCACGTCCGCGGCATCTACGCGAAGCTCGACGTCCGCAGCCGACGCGACGCCGTGGCGACCGCGCTCCGGCGCGGCCTGCTGGACACCGAGTTCACCGACTTCACAGGTTGAGCGTGCTCGCCTCACCCGGCTCGGGTGAGGCGAGTACGCCCTGGATCCGGTCGAGTGAACCGGACACGCCCCGATCCAGTGTGAGGAGAGATCAATGGCCATGGCGAGCGCGGACTACCCGTTCTCCGAGCTGATGTGGACGATGCTGGTGTTCTTCTGCTGGGTCGCCTGGTTCTGGCTCCTGTTCCTCGTCCTGACCGACCTCTACCGCAGGCCAGGTGTTTCAGGCTGGGCCAAGGCGGGCTGGACGGTGCTGGTGTTCGTGCTGCCGTTCGTCGGCGTCCTGCTCTATCTCGGCACCCAGGGCAGACATTCCCGTTCGTCCATAGTGGACAAAGGCGCCGCGGAGCGGATCGCCGACGCGAAACGCCTGTGGGACGACGGGGTCATCACCGAGGAGGAGTTCCTTGTCCTCAAGCGGAAGGCGCTCTCGTCTTGACCGCGGCGCCCGGCTGGCGGTTCTTCCATCTCGCGATACTGCGGCCGCTGCTCACGGTCACCGCGCTGCTGTGCCTGTACTACCTCCTCCCTGTCGACCAAGGGGTGCGCACCTGGACCGTGGCCGCCTTCGCCGGTGGCCTCGCCGTCGTGGCCTTCCTCGTCGTCGCCGAGGTGCGGATGATCCTCCGCTCACCGTTCCCCGCCCTGCAGGGCATCCAGGCGCTGGCCCTGATCGTGCCGTTGTTCCTGCTGCTGTTCGCCGACGTCTACTACATCCTCGGCCAGGACTTTCCCGGTTCGTTCGGCACGGGCCTGAGCAGGACGGACGCCCTGTACTTCACGGTCACGATGTTCACCACGGTCGGTTTCGGGGACATAGCTCCGGTTTCGGCGACGGCGCGGATACTGGTGACGATCCAGATGGTGGCGAATCTGATCGTGCTGAGCGTCGCCCTGCGGCTGATCGTGACCGCCGTGCGGCACCGGCGTTCGTCCACATCGGACGGTTCACCGCGGCTTGGGAAGCAAGAGGGCGGCGACGAGTCCGACCACCGCGGCCAGCGTCAAGGTGGCGAGCGCCAGCGCGAAGGACGTCCCGCCCGGCCGTACCACCCCGGCCAGCACGGAACCGGCCAGCGCCGTCCCCACCGAAGAGCCCAGGTTGGACACACTGCGCGAGACCCCCGAGATGTCGCCCTGGGCCGAGTCCGGGCTGCCCGACTGGACCAGGTTCACCGACGCGGTCAGCATGATCCCCACTCCGGCGCCGAGGAGGAAGAGCCCCGGCACGGCGCTCGCCACCCCCGAATCGGCCCGCACCAGCAGCAGCACGAGCACCAGTCCGGCGATGGCGACCACGAAGCCGCCGCGGATCAGGCGGCGCTGTGAGTGCCGCCGGGCCATCCGCCCCGCGGCCGCCGAGGCGGCGAGGATGCCGACCGTCGCGGGCGTCAGCATCAGGCCGGTCTCGATGGCGTCGTAGCCGCGGATCTGTTGCAGGAAAACGGCGATCACGAAGAACGAGCCCTGCAGAACGAGCCACTGCACGTGCTGGGTGATCAGACCGAAGCGGGTGGCGCGGTCGCGGAAGAGCGCGGAGGACACCAGCGGTTCACGGCCCGCCCGTTCCCGCGAGTGGAGGTGCGCGGCGAACACGCACAGGATCCCGGCGCCGATCCCGGCGAAGATCCAGAACATCGAGCTGCCCATCCGCAGGATCCCGACCACGACGCAGAACAGGCCCGCCGCCGAAAGCACCGCGCCGACGACGTCGAACCGGGTCCTGGCCGGCCGTCCCGGCGGCTCCGTGAGCCGCAGGGCCAGCAGGGCGATCAGGCCGACGACGAGTACCTGCAGGAGAAACGAGGCCCGCCAGCCGAGCCAGGTCGTGACGAGCCCGCCCAGCAGCGGCCCGGCGGCGGCCCCGAGCGCGCCCGCGCCGCTGACCACGCCGAACCGGCGGGCCCTGGTCTCGACGTCGGGGCTGGTGACGGTGACCAGGATGTAGATCGGCGGGATCATCAGCGCCGACCCGATGCCCTGCAGCAGGGAGTACCCCAGGATCAGGGTCACCGTCCCGTGCGCGGCCGACGCGAGCAGCGCGCCCGCGCCGTAGACGACGAGGCCGAGCAGGAAACATCTTTTGCGGCCCAGGACGTCGGTCAGCTTGCTGCCGGGCACCATCAGCGACGCCATGGTGAGGGTGAACAACGTGATCGCGGTCTGGACGCCGAGCACCGTCGTGCCGAGGTCCGCGGCGATCACGCTCACGGCCACGGTCATCGTCGTCGCGGCGTAACTGGCGATGAACTGGGCGAGGGCCAAGGGCGGCACGATCATCGGCGTGGCCTTCCTTCTCGGGTGCCGCACACGGTGTCGTGACCGGCACCCCGGCCACCTCACCCCGGGCGGATGAGGCAGTGGCCGCCCGCCGGGACGACGGTGATCTCACCGACCGCACCCGATGCCAGAGGAGGCACCATGCCCGAAACCGCGATCGCCGATCACGGCTTGATCGGCGACCTGCAGACCGCCGCACTGGTCACCACCGGCGGGTCGATCGACTGGTTCTGCAGCCCGCGCTTCGATTCACCGTCGATCTTCGGCGCGCTGCTCGACGACGAACGCGGCGGCCGGTTCAGCATCCACCCCGCGGGGCCGTACACGAGCAGGCAGATGTACCACCCGGACACCGCGGTCCTGATCACCCGGTTCTCCAGCGCGGACGGGATCGGCGAGGTGGTCGACTTCATGCCGCCGCTCGACGACGCCGCGACCGCCAAGCATCGGATCGCCCGCCTGGTGCGCTGTGTCCGCGGGAAGATCACCTTCGACATGGTGGTCGCGCCCCGGTTCGACTACGGCCGCCGTCAGCACGAGGCGATCCTTTTCGGACACGGCGCCGTCTTCGTTTCGAGTGAACTGTCGCTGACGCTCCACCCGGTCCGCGAACCCGACGACGAGTATCTCGCCGAGACGCGGCTCGAAGGCAGCGACGTGCACCTGCGGCTCGGCCTGACCGCGGGTCAGGTCCGGGGGGTGGTGCTCGAAACGGACACCGCGGAACCGCCGCGGGAGATCCGGCTCGGCGAGTTCACCGACCTGTTCGACGACACGGTGGGCTGGTGGCGTTCGTGGCTGGCCCGCTCCACCTACCGCGGACGCTGGCGGGAGATCGTGACCCGTTCGGCGATCACCCTGAAACTGCTCACCTACCGGCCGACCGGCGGGCTGGTCGCCGCGCCCACCCTCGGCCTGCCGGAGGAACTCGGCGGGGAACGGAACTGGGACTACCGCTACACCTGGGTGCGGGACGCGTCGTTCTCGGTCTCCGCGCTGCTGGCTCTCGGCTTCACCGAAGAGGCCGCCCGGTTCGGCGGCTGGCTGGGCGACAGGATCCGCGAAGGCGGTCCAGGGCGCGGCGAGGGCGGGCCGCTCGCCGTGCTCTACCGCGTGGACGGCGCGACGGACCTCGGCGAGGAAGACCTCTCGCACTGGTCCGGGTATCGCGGCTCGACCCCGGTCCGGATCGGCAACGACGCGGCGGGACAGCTGCAGCTGGACATCTACGGCGAGGCGCTGGACAGCGTCTTCGCCGCCGACAGGGCGGGTTTCGAACTGCCCCACCGCGGCTGGGTCGCCGTGCGCGCGGCGCTCGACTGGCTCGGCGAGCACTGGGACCAGCCCGAGGAGGGCATCTGGGAGACCAGGGGCGGGCGCCGGTCCTTCACCTACGGCCGCCTGATGAGCTGGGTCGCCTTCGACCGCGGCCTCCGGATGGCGACCGCGCACGGCCGTCCCGCCCCGATCGAGGACTGGACGTGGCAGCGCGACAGCATCTACGACCAGATCCTGAACCAGGGCTGGCACCGGACACGGCAGGCGTTCGTCCAGCACTACACGGGGGACGAACTGGACGCGTCGCTGCTGCGGATGCCCCGCACCGGCTTCCTCCCGTCGCGGGACCCGCTGTGGCTTTCCACCCTCGACGCGATCGGGAACGACCTGGTCACCGACAGCCTGGTCCACCGGTACGACCCGGCGGCGTCCCCGGACGGCCTGGCGGGCTCGGAAGGCACGTTCTCCTTGTGCAGCTTCGCTTACGTCGACGCGCTGACCCGGGCGGGCAGGCTGGACGAAGCGCGGGCGGCGTTCGAGAAGATGCTGACCTACGCCAACCACGCCGGTCTCTACGCCGAGGAGATCGCGCCCAGCGGTGAGCAGCTCGGCAACTTCCCGCAGGCGTTCACCCATCTCGCGCTCATCGACGCGGCGGTCACCCTCGACGCCGCTCTGGGGTGATTGCGCGAAGATGCGGGGATGGGTTACCGGACCTGGATGCGGTACTTCACACCGTCCGCCGTGCACCGACGGCTGGGCCTGGTGTGCCTCGGGGTCGGGCTGCAGCACGGCGCGCTGCCCGTCGTCGGGCCTCGCGTGCTCGATCACTACGTGGCCGTCGTGGTGTCCAAGGGGCGCGGGTGGTTCGCCGTGGCGGGCGGGGAACGGCAGGAGGTCGTCGCGCCCGCCCTGCTGTGGCTCGTCCCCGGGGTCGGTCACCACTACGCGTCCGACCCCGGGCAGGGCTGGGAAGAGTGCTTCGTCGACTTCGAGGGCAGCGCCGTGGACGCCTACGTGGAGCTCGGCTACGTCACCCCCGGGACACCGGTGGTGCCGCTGGGCGACGTCGAGGTCGTCCGCGACATCGTGAGCCGGATCGTGCGCTGCGCACGGGGCGGCAGCCCGCTGGCCCAGGTCGATGCCTCGGCGGCCGTGCACCATCTGCTGGTGGCGCTGCGGCGGGCCGCCGACAGCACCCCCAGCGACGGCTCTCTGCTGGAGGCGCTGGCGCGCGACGCGCTGCTGCCGATCAGCGTCGCCGAGATCGCGGCCCGCCGCGGCATGACGCTGCCCGAACTGCGCGCCGCCGTCCGCCGGAGCACCGAATCGGGACTGAAGGACCATCTGCTGACGCTCCGCCTCAACCGCGCGAAGGAACTCCTGGCCACCACGCGGATGCCGGTCCAGGAGGTGGCCCAGGCGGTCGGCTACGAGGACGCCGCCTACTTCAGCAGGCTTTTCACCCGCCGGGCAGGGGTCTCCCCCGGACGCTTCCGCGAGTCACGCGTCCAGGCCGTCCCCGGTGGCTGGAGTTCGCGGATCCCTTCGCCCGACGACCCGCCGCTGGTGCCCGACTGACCCCCTTGGACTTCTGTGCGGCACCGCTTGGACTTTCCGCGCACTAAGTGCATGAACAACGCTTGAAGTTGAGCGAAAGCGTTGACTTACGCGCAGTAACGTTCATAACATCGGCGACCGCCCCGCCAACTGTGGTGCGGGTCACCCTTGGGAGAGAGTCATGCGGACCCTGCCTCTTCTCGGCGCCGCGGCGTTGGCCGTGGCGGCGACCACGGTGGTACCGGCATCGTCCGACGCCGCGCCGCCGGACGCGACGTACACCATCACGGTCGACGCCAAGAAGTCGTTCAGCCCCACCACCGACACCCCGGCGAGTAGCTATGTCGACAAGGACGGCACGTTCTACTTCCAGCAGGCGGCCGCGCTCTACGGCGCCGACCAGCCGCGCGAGTGGGACTTCTACAGCGGACGCGATTTCGACAGCTTCACCAAGAACCCCATCAGCAAGGCGGTCAACCCGGCCAACCCGGCCGACCGCAACGACGACACGACCTGGCGCTGCAACAACAGCCCCACCGGCAAGGAGTCGACGAATCCGCCCGCCGGTTCGGGCTACTCGCAGCGGAACTTCTGCGACCTCGTCGGCACCTGGGTCGATCCGGACACCGGCGACTGGTACGGCCTGATCCACAACGAGTTCACACCCGAACCGTTCGGCGCCTACTCGTTCTCGCACTACGACGCGATCGACATGGCGGTCTCGAAGGACCAGGGGAAGACCTGGTCCATCAAGGACCACGCGATCACCTCGCCCTACAGCACGAAACGCGGGGACACGACGGCCTTCCCGCATCAGACGTTCGACTACGGCGACGGCGACCCGCGCCTGTTCGTCGACACCGCCTCCGGGTACTTCTACGTCTACTACGGCTCGCGCATCGTTCCGAAGGCCGGCGCTGGCGGCCCGATGGTCGGGCTGGCGCACGTCGCCCGCTCGCCGATCTCGGCCAAGATGGCGACCGGTTCGTGGCAGAAGTGGTTCGACGGCGGCTGGACCCAGCCCGGCGTCGGCGGCCGCGAGAGCAACATGACCCCGGTGTCCGCCGCCGGCGACACCGGCTACACGCCCGTCGCGGACGACTACGACCCGGCCAACACCGGCAACGTCAGCCGGCAGATCGCCGCGGGACAGCTGCCGCGCAAAGCCGACCTGTTCATCATGAACATCGCCTACAACGCGCATCTCGGGCTCTACATCGGCGCGCCGGAGGCCGTGGACAGCGTCGTCCCCCAGCGGTACTACGCGACCGACGATCTGGCGACGCAGAAATGGCGGCTGATCGGCGACACCGGGAGCTACACCAACCAGTCCTGGTACCGCTGGTTCGTCGACGCCGCGAACAAGACGAACTCGACCATCATCGGCAAGCAGTTCCGGTCGTACTGCGCGGTGGCGTGCTCCGGCGGCGCGGGCGGCGAGTACACCACCCAGACCATCACCTCGTCCGCTCCCGCACCGTCCCCTGTGGACACTTCCCGCAAGTACCGCATCGGCCTCGGCGACGGCCGGGTTCTCGCGCAGGGCAACGGAAGCGCGACGACGTCCGTCGCGAGCACGACCGGCACCGACCGTGAGGCGTGGCAGTTCTCGTCCGACGGCGACGGTTCCTACCGCGTCACCAACGCCGCCACCGGCCAGTTCCTCGGCGTCGACGCCGTGCAGGCGGGCCGCGCCTGGGGCGCGAAGCCCACCGTCACGTCGTCCTCGACGGTCGGTCAGCGATGGTTCATCATCCCGTCCACTGTGGACAAGGGAACCTTCCGGCTGGTGAACCGCTACAGCGGGCTCGTGCTCGGCCTCTCCGGCAAGACGTCGCGCCTCGCGGAGACCGCTCCGCTGCGATCCTGGACCGACACCACCGGGAACGCCGTCGGTGGCGGGCGGACCGCGGCCGAGCAGACGCTGAAGTTCACCGACGCCGGCGCGGGCACGCTCGACGGGATCCACACACTGACCGCGTCCGGCAAGAACCTCGACGACCCGGATTCGTCGACGGCCACCGGGACTCCCCTGGTCACCTGGGCACCGAACCAGGGCGCCAACCAGAAGTGGCTGTTCACCAAGCAGTCCGACGGTTCCTACACCCTGACCAACACGCATTCGAAACTGTGCGCCGACGTCGAGGGCGGGGCCACCAGCGCGGGCGCGCGGGTCATCCAGTGGACGTGCACCGGCGGGCCCAACCAGCGCTGGACAGCGGCGAAGCAGCCTGACGGCACCTACAAGATCGCCAGCGTCCGGTCGAACCTGCTGCTGACGACAGCGTCCACTTCGGACGGTGCGGCCGTCACCCAACGGGCCGACACCGGCTCCGCACTTCAGTTGTGGGCGATCAAGTAGTCCGCCTTTTGCCGGGTGGCCCGCCCCCTTTCGGGTGGCGGGTCACCCGGTTGCGTTTGTGTGGCCCATCACACTCTCGATGCACGTCCATGATCCGCAACCGTCTCCCCTTGTGAGAGCACTTTCGGTGAAAAGCTCACCGAAGCTGGAGGGAGAACACCATGAAGCACAAGGGAATCGTCCGCACCGCCACCATCACCGGCGTCGCCGCCGCACTGAGCCTCGCCGCCATCGTCCCGGCGCTGGCCGGCCCGCTGAGCAACCCGCTGGCCGGCCCCGGAGGCGACCCTGTCACAACCGTCGCGGACCTCGACGGCGACGGCGAACTCGAAACCGTCACCGCGCAGCTCACCGGCACAGGCGACCAGGTCATCTCCGCGACCGTGAACGGCACGTTCACCTCGATCCACCTCGGCGCCGACAGCGCCGTCCCGCTGGAGGCCCCGCGCGTCACCGACCTCAACGGTGACGGCCGCGCCGAACTCATCGTCACCCAGTCGGTGGGTGCCAACACCACGTTCTTCACCGCCCTGCACTTCGACGGCCGCAACCTCAGCCAGGTCGTCGACAACGACAGCAAGCCCCTCTCGATCGCCGAAGGCGGCGGCGTCGCCGCCCACCTCGGCTACCAGTGCACCCCGCTCGAAGGCGGCGGCCGCACCTTCGAAACCGTCGCCGCCGAAGCCGACGACATCAGCGCTGACCCGCTGACCTACAGCGGCACCCGCACCGTCTACACCCTTCGCGACGGTGCGCTGACCACCCAGAACACCGTCGCCATCGACCACCGCCCGGTCACCGACCCGGCGCTGGGCACCGACGCCGCCTCGTGCGACCAGGTCGGCAGCTGATCGGGCAGACCTGTTGCCCGCGAACACCTTTCAGCCGGAACCCGATTCGCGACGTCGGCGCCGCGGTTTCCGTCGCGGTACCCGCTTCGGCCACCCAGGATTCCTATACGGTCGTCGGCCGCTGGGCCGGGACCGGGGACGAACAGGCAGCGACATGCGAAGGCCTGAGGCTGCTCTACTTCCCCAGCGGCGAATGCGTGTTCTTCAACGGCAACACCGAATTGCGCGTGCCCAACTGAGGCCCGCAGCCACCTGAACTCCGTGAAGGCCTCCTTCACTACCTTGAGGGTAGGAAAGGAGGCCTTCACGGACTTGCGATACCTGCCTGCGGCCTCAGGAGCACCAGCAGTCACAGCGTCCGCGCGGCTGGGGGGCGGCAAGCGTTGCGAAAGCCACTTTCGCAACTTTGAAGGTTGCGAAAGTGGCTTTCGCAACCTGCCTCGCACCTGCAACAGCGTCGTGCGCCATTGAGGGGTAAGACACGTATGGCGCGGGCCCTCGCGAACGGCTTCACACCAGCGGCCTTCGCGACGTGACCTCGACTGTCCACAAGGGACAACTTTCCCGCCAAAGTACCCGGTTGAGCGGTCTGCAAAGGGGGTCGTGAGTGACAAGGAGCGCTAGAACGACACTTACCGCTCACGACTCCTCGGACAGGCAAGCGAAAGAGCGCCTACGGAGCGTAGGTCAGGCAATTGGCGGCGTGACCACCTTCACCCGGTCCCACCCGGACACTCGATGCGGTGCATTCCAAAGCGGAATTGTGCCGGCAATCGGACCGAGAGCAGGCTCCCACCTGCGCGGTCACCCGATCGAGGCCACCCTTGGTGTTGAGCGGCACGAACGTTCCGCAATCGGCCGATCCATTGCCGCCACCCACCGTGATGGCGAAAGCGTGACAGCCGTCGTGGTTGTACGAACATCCGCTGACCGTGCATTCGTGGACAGCGGGCATTTCGGTGGTGGTCATAACGACTCCTGTACATCGTGGTGGTGGTGTCGTTCGGTATGACCAGGGTTACACCGCTCTCCACGCCCGGCAATTCGGGGAAATTCATTCACGTCTGGCGAGCAGCCGTTCCAGCCAGGATTCCCGTGCGGCGAGGCACGATCGGGCGACAGCGGATTCCGGTGCGAGGTCGTGGAAGCCGTGAAAGGCGCCGCCCCAGACGTGCAATTCCGCTTCGCCGCCGGCGGCCCAGATCGCACTCGCGTACGCCACGGCCTCGTCCCGGAACACTTCGACGGCGCCGACGTCGATGAACGTCGGCGGCAGACCGCTGAGATCCGTCGCGCGAGCGGGAGCCGCATAAGGCGAGACGTCGGCGGTTCCCCGCCGCTCACCCAGGACCATCGTCCACGCCGTCAGGTTGCTGGTCCGATCCCAGACGCCGACCCCGTCGTATTGCCGCGCCGACACGGTCTCGTCGCGGTCGTCGATCATCGGGCACTGGAGCAACTGCCCGGACAACCTCGGTCCGCCGCGATCCCGCGCCAGCAGCGTGACGCCCGCGGCGAGGCCACCGCCGCCGCTCCCGCCGAAGATGACCAGCCGGTCCGGGTCGAATCCCAGCTCGTCCGCGTGCGCGGCCATCCACTCCAGACCGGCGTAGCAGTCCTCCACCGGCACCGGATGCGGATGTTCCGGCGCGCGGCGGAATTCGACGGTGACCGCGACCGCGTCGTACTTCATCGCCCAGTCGACGAGCGGGTGCACCGACGCGAACCGGTCGGCCATCACCATTCCACCGCCGTGGACGTGATAGATCCCCGGCCCGCCGCCACGGTGGTCCTCGCGCGCGATGACCGAGACGAGGATCTCCGCGCCGTCGTGGCCGGGGATCGTGTGGTCGGTCCAGGTGACCGGGCGGTCGCCGATCTGCTCTTCGATGGACGGGAACTTCAACGCCCGGAAGCGCTCCAGTTGCTCCGCGGTCATGCCGACCGGGACATGGCCCGCCAGCGCGGGCAGCACGGCGGCGAGTTCGGGATCGTACGCGGGCTCGGCCATCGCGCGAGCCTAGCCACCCGGCGCCGACAACCTGTATACGACAAGCTGTAACGACAAGGTCAGAGATCGAGGTCGAGCCGCGACGACGCACGTGAGACACAGCAGTACATCCGCCCCGGCGGCGCGCCGATGTCGTCCCGGTGCTCCGGTTCGCCGCCGACGACGCCGATCTCGCAACTGCCGCAAACCCCTTCGCGGCACCCGGACGGGATCCGGAACCCCGCGTGGTTCAAAGCGTCCAGCAGGGACTCTTCCGCGGCGACAGGCACCGTCCGTCCTGATCGGACACAGTTCACCTCGAACGGCTCAGGGGGCGCGAATTCCTTGACCACCGGCCGGAAACGCTCCAGGTGCAGCCCCTGCGCGGGAAACGCCGCCTCGGCCGCGTCGAGCATCGAAGCCGGGCCACAGCAGTAAACCAGCGCCTCCGGGCCGAGCTCGGCCGCCAGCGCGGTGAAATCAGGTCGGCCGTGCTCGTCGGTGGCGTGGACGCGCACCCGGTCACCGTAGGCGGCCTGGAGTTCGGCGGCGAACGGCATGGCGGCCAGGGACCTGCCCACGTACACCAACCCGGCCGACGCGCCCGCCGCGATCGCCGCCGCCAGCATCGGCTTCATGGGAGTGATGCCGATCCCGCCGGCCAGGAACAGGTACTCCGGCGCGGGCAGCAAGGGAAAGTTGTTGCGCGGCAACGAGACTTCGAGAGTGCGGCCCGTGCGCAGGAACAGGTGGATGTACTCCGAGCCGCCCCGGCTGAGCCGGTCGTGCCGGACGGCGACCCGGTAACTGCCGCGATCGGCCGGATCCCCGCACAGCGAGTACTGCCGGGTCAGCCAGTTCGGCAACGCCAGATCGACGTGCGCGCCCGGCTCCCAGGGGGCCAGCGGCCCCTCGGCGCCGCGCAGGACAAGGGAGACGGTGCCTTCGGCGACCGGCTCGACGCGGTCGAGAATGGTCTTCTGCATCAGCGAAATCCCCTCAGTACAGCTGCCGGTAACTGGTTTCGAGCATTTCCTCCAGCACCGACGGATCGAGGTCGAGGCCCATCTGCTCGGTGGCGATCTCGCCGGCGGACGGCAGTTCGTCCGCCAGCGCCTGGCTCGCGGGATCCCAGAGCCGGGAGCGGACCAGCGCACGCCCACAGTGGAAGAACGTCTCGGCGACCTCCACGACGATCGCCAGTTCCGCCTCTTTGCCTTCGGTGCGCATCCGGGCGAGGACGTCCGGCTCGTCGGTGGGATACGCGTGCCCGTTGACCCGGAACACCTCCCGCATGCCGGGGACCACGAACATCAGCCCGATCCCGTCGTTCTCGGAGAGGTTGCGGAAGGAGTCGGCGAGCTTGTTGCCCGGCCGGTCGGGGATCGCCAGCATCCGTTCGTCGAGCACCTTGACGAAACCCGGGTAGTCACCGCGCGGTGAACAGTCGGGCAGGCCCGTCGCGTCCGCCGTCGCCATCGCCACGAACGGGGCATGCGCGATGAACCGGCGGCCGTGCTTGTCGACGCGGTCGTGGACCTTGGCCTTGATCATCGCCTCCGGTGCGCCGAGCCGGGCGCGCACCTCCTCGTACGAGATCCGGCGCGGACGCGTCTCATTGACGAGATAACTGCTGGTCATGGCACAATTATGAGCAATTGTTCAGCCCGTCCGCTACTCGCTTTCACGCCGCTTCACCCAGGAGTGCCATGACGTCGGACCAGCGCCGCATCCAGCCACGTAAACAGCCTCGCCAGGTCCGCGCCGAGCTGACCCGGCAGCGCATCCTCACCGCGGCTGCTCACATTTTCGCCGAGTACGGGTACGCCGCGGGGACCACGAACCGCATCGCCGAACGGGCCCGCGTCTCCATCGGTTCGCTGTATCAGTACTACCCGAACAAGGACGCGATCCTGGCCGAGTTGCTGACCCGCCACCTCGACGGCGACCGCGGCACAGCCACGCTCCGAAGCTACAAGGAATCGCCCGAACCGCTCGAGACCATCATCAGGGCGTTCGTGCGCACGGTGATCGACAACCACCTCGACGATCCGCAGCTGCTGCGGATCATGATCGAGCAGGCGCCGCGCTCCGGGGAAGTGCTGGAGCGGGTCACCCGGGTGAAGTGGGAGATGATCGACGATCTGCTCGATCTGCTCAACACACATCCCGAGGTCCGGGTCCAGGACAAGGACACCGCGGCCCGGCTCGTCACGTCGACGGTGGAGATGACCGTGCATCACCTCATCGCCGCGCCCGGCTCCATCGACACCAAGCGACTCGAGAACGAACTCGTGACGATGATCACCGGTTACCTGCGCACCTGATTTTCGAGGGTTGACCAGGCGCTGAGCGGGTACTCACCGGTGTGATCCGAGCAGAGAACAGGATGCGCGACATCGTCGCTCGCTGGCGGCGGAGAGGCGGCACTCTCGCGTTGGCATGGACGTTGATCACCCTCGGCTTGGCCACGATGCTGTGGGTGTCGGGTTTCCGCGCGTGGCCGGTGTATCTGACGACGGTGCCGGGCGCCGTCGTCTCCGCGCTGCTGTGGGTCGGCGTCGCGCGCACCCGCCGGAAGACGGAGCCCGTCGAAGAGCAGCCTGGCTAGTTCGTCGCGCGGCTGGAGGTCAGCCCCGCGTCGGTGTCCAAGGCCGTCGGCTGGCTCGGGCAACGCGGCCTGATCGGCCGCGAACGCGAAGGCAGGCGGCAGCGGTACGTCATCGACGACCAGTTCGGCTACCGGGCCTGGCAGGCCAGTCTCGAAGCGATGACCAAGTGGGCGGAGGTCACCCGGCGGGGCGCCGGGCTGCTCGACGGCCCGGCGAGGGCGCGACTGGAGGCCACCAGTCGGTTCTTCCGGCATCTGCACCAGGACATGAGCGAGGCGCCCGAACACTGGCGGCGGACAAGCCTGCGGTGACACACAACGCGGGAGGCGTCTATCCGTCCGACAGTTCGCGGGCCTCGCTTAGAGCGGCTTTCCAAGCGTCGAGGTAGGCCGAAGCGGGCACTCGGGACCGCCGTTCGAACACCGAATCGTGAGGGTCGTCCGTCTCGGCGATCAGCACGTCCTCGCCCTCGCGCCAGATCAGCAAGAGCCAGCATTGGTCGCTTTCCCGGAACGGCTCCCGCGGGGTGCCCAGCGGGATGTCGTCGAGCGTCCAGTCCCGCACGGTCACTTCCACGTTGTCCCACCAGGAGAATTCGGCGAGCAGGACGTTGTCGCCGTCGACGAACCGCAACCCGTGCCCCGGCACGCTCTCCCGCCGGAAGAACCGCACGGCGAACCCCTCGACCACGGTGAACCCGGTGGTGTCCAGGTCCGCGATGATGTCGTCCACGAGAACGACCTTACGGAGAAGGGCGGGCGGCCGAAGCCGCCCGCCCTTCTCGAAACGCCCTGAGGTCATCCGCGCTTGGCTTCCTCCCAGGTCACCTTCTTGACCTGGGGGCCGTCGTCCTTGGCGTGGCTCGCCAGGCCGTTGAGCCCCTTGAAGTAGTCACCGGCCTGGGCCTGCGCCTGCGGCGACATGTCGGTGTCGCTGATCGCGATGCCGTGGATGTGCTCCGCCCAGTCGCCCTGGCCCGGGGTGCGGTGCCACGCGGCGAACCCGACCTCGCGCAGTGCCTTCACCGCGGCGTTCTTGTTCGAGATGTTGTTCACCGAGATGTCGACGGCGCCACCGCCGTCGTGCGTGCCGCCCGAGGCGCCGACGCCGCCCGCGTTGTACGAGCCCTGGGTGACGGTGAACTTGACCCCGGCCTTCTTCTCCGCGGCCGCGATCATGTCGGCGGTGCGCTTGTTCACCGTCTTGCCGTCCAGGCTGGTCTTCGACCCGACGCTGATCGGCGCGGTCACGGTGTAGCGGCCCTTGCCCAGTTCGGTCAGCGAGCCCTTGCCCGGCAGCCCGGTCGCGGCCAGGCCACTGTGTCCCAGCGACTTCTGGTACTTCTCGTACGCCTTGACCGTCGAGGTGCCGAAGTGACCGTCGACCTGCTTCTTGTCGAGCATGTTCTTCGCCGCCAGCGCCTCTTCGACCACCTTGACGCTCGGGCCGGAGCCCGGCGTGATCGCCTGGTCGGCCTTGTACGGATCCCACATGGCCGCCTTGATCACGGCCTCCATGTTGACCGACGGCGCGGCCACCGCGGGCTGTCCCGCCGTCACCCCCATGAGCGCGGCGCCGGACAGAGCGGTGAACATCGCGGCGGTTGCCACCTTGCGCATGACTGCTCCTTCACTCGGTGCTGCTTCCTGTGAACAGCTTGTGACCGACACTGCCTTGGACGAGGGACCGTCCGGAACCACCTGGACGGAACGTCTGACGTCAAAAACCGCAGGTTGACAGCGTTTGACAGCGCCTCGGCCAGGGCAGCCCCGCTGGTCGGCACGGCGATCCGGACGAAGTTCGCGATATAGTCACCTGGCCGCGCAGAGTGACGAAAATCGTTGTCACGTTGGACACGAACGCGAGGGGGAGCGTGCCGGGACCGCAAGCGGAAGAACGGGCGCCGGAGCTCGAAGCGTTCATGGACGGGCTTCGGAAGCTGCGGACGGGGGCCGGCGAGCCCTCCTTCCGGAAGATGGCCGCGAAGTCCGGCGCGGTGTCCCACGCGACCCTGCACCTCACCGTCACCGGCAGACGGCTGCAGCCGTGGGAGACCGTCCGGGAGTTCGTCCGCGCCTGCGGCGGCGACGAAGAGGAGTGGCACGCCCGATGGCAGGGCGTCCAGCTCGTGCTGTCCGCCGAGCGCGAGCCTGAACCCACACCCGTTCCGCCGCGCTGGCGGTCCAAGCGGGTCCTGGTGCCGCTGGCCCTCGTGCTCGTCGCCGTGATCGCCGCCGTCGTCGTCATCCTGCTGCCGGGCGAGCCCGGACCGCCGCATCCCGGCGATTCGAGCAGTTTCGTCGCCGACGTGACCATCCCCGACGACACCGTGGTCAAGCCGGGCACGCAGTTCGTGAAGGTGTGGGAGATCAAGAACACCGGCACCGTCGAGTGGAAGAAGCGGTACCTGCGCCGCACCGACCTCCCGGTCGCGCCCGGCGCCTGCCGCACCCCGGACCGGATCCCGGTCAACGACACCGCGCCGCAGGGGAACGTCCAGGTGACGGTCACCGTGAGCACCCCGCCGACCGCCCCGGCCGACTGCAAGGTGTTCTGGAAGATGGTCGACGAACAGGACCGGGAACTGTTCCCCGGCAACAAGCCGATCTACTTCTCCGTGCTCGTGCGCCCCTGAATCACGGCGAAAACACCTCGTTCGACCGGGAAAGTGCGCTAGCCGCCGCATTCCGTGCTGCCTACGCTGAATTCCGCGCACGGAAATCACAAAATTCCTCGGGAGTCTCCAGTGAGAACAACGAGAATCGTGTTCTGCGCCTTGTTCGCCCTCGGCGCCGCCTGCCTTCCCCCCACGGCCTCGGCGGCGCAAAACGCGTTCACCCTGTCCAGTACCGCTTTCGCCAACGGCGGCCTCATCCCCAAGGTCCACGAGTGCACCAGCGGCGGCGGCCAGGACCCCGCGAAGAGGAACGAGTCGCCGCCGCTGGCGTGGTCGGGCGCTCCCGCCGCGGCCAAGAGCTACGCGATCGTCATGCGCGACCTCGACAACAACAACCTCATCCACTGGGTCATCTACGACATCCCGCCGGCCACGGCCTCGCTCCCCCAGAACGTCCAGCACGTCTACAAGCCGCCCGTTCCCGCCGGGGCCAGGCAGATCTACTACCGCGGGAGCGCGAGCCTCTACGGCTACCAGGGTCCGTGCTCGCCCTCGACCGTGAACACCTACGAGTTCGTCGTGCACGCCCTCAACCAGGCGTCGCTCACCGGCCTGACCTCCAGTTCGTCGACGCAGACCGCCGCCAGGGCGATCACCGCGGCCTCGATCGGCACGGCGAGGATCAGCGGCGAGTCGTAGCTCGGTGACACCGGCGGGATACGCAGAGCCAACCGGTGTCCGCGACGGGAGGCCCGCTGATCATCCGTGGCAAAATCGGCCCAATGCAGATCGGGATGCTGGGCTCCTTCGAGGTTCGCACGGATGACGGCGGGCTCGCCGACGTGCCGGGCGCCCGGCTGCGGGGGCTGCTGATCGCCCTCGCGCTCGACCCGGGCCGAGTGGTCCCGAAGGCGACGCTCGTCGACTGGATCTGGGGCGAGCAGCCGCCCGCCGACGCGACGAACGCCTTGCAGCGCTTGGTTTCCCGGCTGCGGAAGGTGCTGCCGGAAGGGGTCGTCGAGGGGCAGACGGACGGCTACCGGCTGAAGGTCGCGCCCGAAGACGTCGACGCCGTGCGGTTCGAGCGCCTCCTCGGCCAGGCGAGCGGCGACGAGGAGGCGCGGCGGCTGCGTGAAGCCCTCGCCCTGTGGCGCGGCGCCGCGATGCAGGACGTCGGCCTGCAGGACAGCGGCGCGTTCGACGCGGCGGTCACCCGGCTCGAAGGTCTTCGCCTGACGGCCATGGAGGATCGGTTCGACGCGGAGCTCGAACTCGGCCACGGCGCGAAACTGGTCACCGAACTGACCGACCTGGCGGCCGCGCATCCCCTGCGCGAGCGGCTCGTCGCCGCGCTGATGCGGGCCCTCGCGGCGACGGGGCGCGACACCGAAGCGCTGCTCGTGTACCAGCGCACGAGGGAAGCCCTGGCCGACGCGCTGGGCGTCGATCCCTCACCGGAGCTGTCCGCGGTGCACGTCGCGCTGCTGCGGGGCGAGCTGGGACGGCGGGAGGAGAACCGCAAGACCAACGTGCGCGCCGAGCTGACCAGTTTCGTCGGCAAGGAAGCCGATGTCGCCAAGGTCCGCGGACTCGTCGCCGAGCACCGGCTCACCACCCTGATCGGGCCCGGCGGTTCGGGAAAGACCAGGCTGGCAACGGAAACCGCGCGCACGATGCTCGGCGACCTGCCGGACGGGGCCTGGCTGGTGGAACTCGCGGCCATCGGCCCGGAGGGCGATGTCGCGCAAGCGACGCTGGCCGCGCTCGGCCTGCGGGACGCGCTGCTCGGCGACGCACCGAGCGCCGAGCCCGCCGACCGGGTCGTCGCCGCGATCCGCGACCGGGAAGTCCTGCTGATCCTCGACAACTGCGAGCACGTGATCGAGCAGGCCGCGGCCTTCGCGCATCGAGTGCTCGGGGAATGCCGCCGTCTGCGGATCCTGGCGACGAGCCGGGAACCGCTCGGCATCACCGGTGAGGCGTTGTGGCAGGTCGTGCCGCTGGCGCTGCCGGACAGGCACGCCGCCCCCGGCGAGATCGAATCCTCCCCCGCCGTCCGGTTGCTGCGGGACCGGGCGAGCGCGGTGAGCAAGGACTTCGTGGCCGACGAAGCCACGCTGGCCACGATGGCGCGCGTGTGCCGGGTGCTCGACGGGATGCCGCTGGCGATCGAACTGGCCGCGGCCAGGTTGCGCACCATGTCCATCGACCAGCTCGCCAACCGGCTCGACGACCGCTTCCGCCTGCTGACCGGCGGCAGCCGGACCGCGTTGCCGCGGCACCGGACGTTGCGCGCCATGGTCGACTGGAGCTGGGAGTTGCTGAGCGACGCCGAGCGGACGGTCCTGTGCCGGCTCTCGGTGTTCTCGGGCGGGGCGAGCCTGGAAGCGGCCGAGCACGTCTGCGTGAGCGAAGCCGTCGAGCGGTACGAGGTACTCGAACTGCTCACCGCGCTGACCGAGAAGTCGCTGCTGGTCGCCGCGGGCGACGAAGCACCGCGCTACCGGATGCTCGGCACGATCAAGGAGTACGCCGAACTCCGGCTCGCCGAGGCGGGGGAATCGGCGCTGGCGCGCGACGCGCATCTAGCCTATTTCATCGAGCTCGCCGAAGCCGCGGAGCCGATGCTCCGCCAGGCCGAGCAACTGGAATGGCTCGCGAAGCTCAACGCCGACCACGACAACATCACCTCCGCGATGCGCGGCGCGCTCGCGGCGGCCGAGGCACCGGCGGCGATGCGGCTCGCGGCGGCCTGCGGCTGGTACTGGTGGCTCAGCGGGCACCGGACGGAAGGCATGGAACTGGTCAAGGCGGCCGTCGAGACACCGGGCGAAGTGCCCGACAACGTCGCGGCCATCGTGTACGGGCTCGTCTCGTTGTTCGTGAGCTCCGGTTTCGCCGACGAATACACCGCGGAGAAGTGGATTCACGAGTCGTACCGGCTCGGCCAGAAGAGCGAGGACAACCATCCGCTGCTCGGGCTCATCGTTCCGCTGGTGCGCATGCTGGCCGGTGAGGAAACACTGTCCGCCTGGGAACCGGTGCTGGAGAACGAAAACGCGTGGGTCCGCGCGCTGGCGCGGCTGCACCTCGGCAAGATGCGGATCACGCTCGGCCACCCCGGCCGGGAGGCGGACACGTACCTCGAGCAGGCGCTCACCGAGTTCCGCGCCCTCGGCGAACGGTTCGGGATCTCCTTCGCCCTGACCGAACTCGCGGATCGGATCGCCACCCGCGGCGAGTTCGCGACCGCGTGCGAGTACTACGAACAGGCGATCACGGTGGTGACCGAGGTCGGTTCCGTCGAGGACCTGATCCGGCTGCGGTCGCGGCAGGCGCAGCTGTACTGGCTGATGGGCGACGAGGAGGCCAGTGCGGCCGCCGCGGCCGAAGCGCGGCGGTGCGCCGAACAGGTCACGTGGCCGGGCGCGCTCGGCATGCTGGCCCTCGCCCGCGCGGAACTCGCGCACTGGCGCGGTGAGACCGGGGAAGCCGCACGGGAACTCGACATCGCGATGAGCGTGATGGGCGACGAAGCGGAACTGGGCCACGTCCGCGCCATCGCCAACGACCTGATGGGCTATTTCGCGGACGACCTCGACAAGGCACGGGAGCATCGGGAAGCGGCCTGGCAGGCGGCGGCCGAGGTACGGCACGTGCCCCTGATCGCCCACATGATCGTCGGGATCGCGGACTACGCCCTGCGCCGCGACGATCCGGAGCAGGCCGCGCGGCTGCTCGCGGCGGCCGACGAGCTGCGCGGGCTGCCGGACCGGTCACGTCCGGACGTGACGCGGATCGAGGAGACAGTGCTGCGCCGCCTCGGCGAAACGAAGTTCGCGGAGGCGGC
This sequence comes from Amycolatopsis speibonae, assembly GCF_042647925.1. Lineage (NCBI taxonomy): Bacteria > Bacillati > Actinomycetota > Actinomycetes > Pseudonocardiales > Pseudonocardiaceae > Amycolatopsis > Amycolatopsis speibonae. Next base: position 18,960 of record NZ_JBHRWK010000047.1, on the reverse strand, counting down.
GCGAGAAGGCACCACTGCGGAATGGAAGCAACTGGTCGAGGTCACGCTCGCTTCTTGAACGTCGACGACGCCCACAAGTAGCCGACGAGCGCGATCCCGACGCACCAGCCGAGGGCGGGGAGCACGTCGCCCGCGGCCGGTGCCCCGTTGAGCAGCCCTCGCAGGGTCTCGATGATCGGGGTGAAGGGCTGGTACTCCGCGAACTCCCGGAGCCCCGGTCCCATCTTCTCCGCCGGCACGATCGCGCTGCTGAAGAACGGCAGCATGACCAGCGGCACCGAGGCCATCCCCGCGGTTTCCGGGGACTTCGCCGCCAGGCCCAGCGCGATCGTGAGCCAGCCCGCCGCGAAACCGAGCAGCACCACGATGCCGACGACACCGAGCCAGTCGAGGAAACCCGCCGCCGGGGAGAAACCCAGCAGGAAGGCCACTCCGGTGAGCGCCGCGATGGCGATCAGGTTGGTCAGCAGACTGGTGACGACGTGCCCGGTCAGCACCGCGCCGCGGGAGACGTCCATGACCTTGAAGCGGTTGATGATGCCCTTCGTCATGTCGGAGTTCACCGCGGTCGCGGTGGCCCCGAGGCCGTAGCAGACGGCGAGCAGCATCAGGCCCGGCGTCGCGTAGTCGATGTAGTCGACGCCGACGCTGAACGCGTCCCCGAACACGTACACGAACATCAGCATCATCACGACCGGCATCAGGATCGCGTTGAACACCGAGGTCGGATTGCGGGTGAGGTGTTTGAAGTTGCGGCGCAACATCACCAGTGAAGGGGACTTGGCGCGCGCGGTCGAGGTGGCCTGGGTCTGTGTGGTCGTGGTCCGGGTGGTCATCACTTCGCGGCCTCCGTGTCGTGGCCCGTCAGGGCGAGGAAAACGTCATCGAGATCAGGGGTCTGGACGGAGAACTCTTCGGCGGCGATCGCGTGCTCGTCGAGCCGGTCCAGCAGCGATCGCAGGGATTTCGTCCCGCCGTCGCTGGGGACCCGCAGGGCCAGCGTCTCGTCGTCCCGGGTGGCGCCGGGGAAGATCCGTGCCGCGGCGTCGAGTTCGGCGACGGTGGTGAACCGGAGCCGGACATGCGTGCCGGGCATCCGGCGCTTGAGCTCGTCGGGAGTGCCGCTGGCGACAAGGCGGCCCTGGTCGAGGACCGCGATCCGGTCGGCCAGCTGATCGGCTTCTTCGAGGTACTGGGTGGTGAGGAAGACGGTCACGCCACCCGCCACCAGCTCGCGGATGATCGACCACATCGTGCGACGGCTGCGCGGGTCCAGGCCCGTGGTCGGCTCGTCGAGGAAGATGATCCGCGGGTCGCCGACGAGCGTCATCGCCAGATCCAGCTTCCGGCGCATCCCACCGGAGTAGGTCGACGCCGGCTTCCGCGCCGATTCCGTCAGGTCGAAGCGTTCCAGCAGCTCGGGCACGACCCGCTTGCCCGCGGCGCCGCGGTTCAGGTCCACCATCAGCTGCAGGTTCTCCTGCCCGGTCAGCAGTTCGTCGACCGCCGCGAACTGGCCGGTGACGCCGATCGCCGCCCGCACCGCCTTGGCCCCGGTCACGAGGTCGTGCCCGGCGACCCTGGCCGTCCCGCCGTCGGCCTTCATCAAGGTGGTCAGCAGGTTCACCGTCGTCGTCTTGCCCGCCCCGTTCGGGCCGAGCAGCGAGAAGATGGTGCCCGCGGGGACTTCCAGGTCGATCCCCTCGAGCACGACCTTGTCGCCGAAGGTCTTTCGCAGCCCGGAGACCGCAATCGCTGTGTCGTTCATGGGCATCACTCTGGGCGGCCCCGCTGACACGCCCCCGCCACGGCGCTGACACGGGTGGTGTCAGCGCCGTGTCAGCCACATGTCAGGCGCTCCGAGGACAGTGGCCTTCACAACCACCACGAAAGGCGACCCGATGACTCAGACGGTTCCCGTCCCGCAGGGCCTCCCGATGCAGCGTGACGCGGGCCCCTTCGACCCGCCCAGCGAGATCACCCGGCTGCGCGCGGCCCGCCCGGTGAGTCCCATGGTCTTCCCCGACGGTCACGAAGGCTGGCTCGTCACCGGCTACGACGAGGTCCGGCAGATGATGGCCGACACCCGGTTCAGCTCGCGGCAGGACATCGGCATCCTCCACATGCCGTACGAGACGCCGGGGATGCCCACCCCGACCGAACCGTCCCCGCCGATGCCGGGCATGTTCGTCGCGATGGACCCGCCGGACCACGGCCGGCTGCGGAAGCGGCTCACCGGCGCTTTCACCGTGAAGAGGATGAAGCAGCTCGAAGAGCACATCGTCGAGATCACCGAACAGCACCTGGACGCGATGGCGAAGCTGGTCCCGCCGGTCGACCTGGTCAAGGAGTTCGCGCTGCCGGTGCCGTCGCTGGTGATCTGCGAACTGCTCGGCGTCCCCTACGAGGATCGCGAGAGCTTCCAGGCCAGCTCCGCCCAGCTCATGGTCCGGGACCAGACGCTGGAAGAGAAGATGGCCGCGTTCATCGGGATGAACACCTTCCTCACCGAGCTGGTCACGCGCAAACGCGAGACCCCCGACGACGACATCCTGTCCGACCTGGGCCGCTACGACGACCTCACCATCGAAGAGCTGGCGGGTGCGGCCTTCCTGCTGCTGCTCGCCGGGCACGAGACCACCGCGAACATGCTGGCGCTGGGCGCCTTCGCGCTGCTGGAGAACCCCGGGCAGCTGGCCGAACTGCGTGCCGACGCGGAGCTGCTCCCCGGCGCCGTCGAGGAACTGCTCCGCTACCTGTCCGTCGCCGACATCTTCTTCCGCTACGCCACGGAGGACCTCGAACTCGGCGGCGAAACGATCCGCGCGGGCTCGACGGTCATCGTCTCGCTGCTGGCCGCCAACCACGACCCGCGGCGCTTCGAGGCCCCCGACACCCTGGACATCCACCGCAACGCCCGCGGTCTCCTCTCGTTCGGGCACGGCGTCCACCAGTGCCTCGGCCAGCAGCTGTCGCGGATCGAAATGCGCGCGGGTTTCGAGGGCCTGCTGCGCCGTTTCCCGACCCTCGCGCTCGCCGTCCCCGCCGGCGAGATCAAGCTCAAGACCGACATGAACATCTACGGCGTGCACGCGTTGCCGGTCACCTGGACGGAATAGGGACCGATAAGGCTTGACGCTCGTGAGTGGTGTGCGCCGAATGTGGCCTTGGGGACGGTGAGTGTCCCCCATGCCGCATCGGGGGCACCCCGACCGACCGGACGCCGTGAAGGCCCCCTTTACCGTCCTCGCGAGTGGCAAGTGTCGTTCTCTTGAGGGGTAAGGCAACCTGGCGTGTCGTGCTGGGTCGGCGTGGGTGTCCCGAGCGCCACGCTGGGGACGCACATCGTCTCGAACGTGGCGCTCGGGACACCTAGAGCGACACCGATCCCGCCCACCCGGAAGCCCCCACTGTGGCATTGGGCGCACACCTCAACGACAGGACACGTTGCCCTGGCCGATGGGAGCCGACCAGGCGTCGGGCGTCCACTGTGGACACTTATCGCCGACAGGATGCCTGACTTGTTACTTAATGGGCGATTCTATCAAGGGGTCGTGAGTGGCAAAGAGCGTTAGAACGCTCTTTGTCACTCACGACCCTCCGGTACGACTACGCAAAGCACCCACATCAGGCACCTCGATCCCAGCTGGCGTCCTCTGCGAACAGTCACCCCACAGGTTCGGCGCCGACGACTTGTCCAGCTTGATCGATCAGACCGACAGTCACCGAAGGGCGCGTGCCAAGATCAACTTAAGCTACGCGGCATTGCGTTAGAACCGCCTTTACCACTCACGAGTTCTAAAACGGGAGGGTCACTTCTTCAGCCACTCCAACAGTTTGACTGTTCCGTTCCCCTTCGCGCCGGTCTTGTGGATCGACGCGTTCCGGGCGCCCTCGACGCAGTACGAAGCCCCGGCGCCACCGCCGCCGCCCGCAGAGTCGTTGGTGCCCGACTTGCCGCCCCCGCCTCCGCCGCCGCCGTCCAGCGTGTATCCCGCGCCGCCACCACCTCCGCCACCGGCTGTCGACGCTCCAGGCGCGCCCTGACCGTTGTCACCCTTGGACGTCTTCGCGGTGCCACCGCCTCCGCCGTCGCCGCCCACTCCGAGCGCCCCTGCCTCGCCGCCGTCGCCCTTGTGCGGCTTCTGGTCCCCTGCCCCGCCGTCACCGCCGCGGGCGATCAGTGCCCCACCGCCGGCACCGCCTCCACCGGCCGCGACGATCAACGGCACGTCGCCGCGGCAGACCGCGCTCGCTCCACCGCCCCCTCCGCCGTTGCGGCCGGAATCGGTTTCCCCGGAACCGCCTCTGCCACCGGTGCGGAATCCGGAACCGCCGGATCTGCCTGCTTGTTCGCCCACCTGGATTTTGAGTTTTTCCCCGCCTTTGACCGGCACGGTCGCTTCGACCTCGGCACCGTGCCCGGGGCCGCCGGAATCCGCGTTGCCGTGTCCGCCCTGTCCTCCTCGCAACGTGAACCGGCCCCACTTCGCGTCCGCCGGAACGTGGATTTCCTGTTCGGCCTCAACGGCTTCGAAAATCTGTGTGGCTTCGGCAGAGGCCGCGGTCTCCGTCATGTTTCCTCCTGGGTTCACTGCGGAACATCCAGTCTGGAATGCGCGATCCGTCCGCGGACAGTGCACGATCGGGCAAGAAAAGACTTCGCTGCGTTCGCGGCCGCGGCCATTTGTACCAGCGTGGAGCAGCGCGGCTATACCTTCGGGTAATGACCGAGATTCGCGGCGGGCCGCTGCGGCCATTGGTGACTTTGTTGCGAGAACTGCCGAGTGATCGGCCGGCGTTCACCGACGAGTACCGGACCCTGACTTTCGGGGAATTGCTGGACTCGAGCGGCCGGTTGGCGACCGGGCTCGGCATCGCCCGCGGCGACCGGGTCCTGATCCACCTCGGCGGGCGCGTCGAGTTCGCGGAGTACTGCCTGGCGGTACTGCGCGCGGGCGGGGTCGGGGTTCCGGCGAGCGCGCGGTCGACGGCGGCCGAGCTGACCCGGATCGCGGACGACTCCGGCGCCGTCCTACTGGTCACGGAAGCCCGGCACGCGGCGGCCGTGCGGGAAGTCCAGGCGGAGCGGCCCCGGTTGCGGGTGGTGTTCGTCGAGGACGAGCCGATGCCGTCCCAGGGTGAACCGCGCGACGATCTCGGTCTCGACGAGTCCGCTTGGCTGCTGTACACCTCGGGCACGACAGGCCGTCCGAAAGGCGTCCTGACGACACAGCGCGCGGTCCTCTGGTCGTCGGCGGCCTGCTACGGCCCGATGTACGGGATCACCGGCGAAGACACGCTGCTCTGGCCGCTTCCGCTGCACCACGCGTACGCGTTGTCGCTGGCCTTCGCCGGGACGATCGCGCTGGGCACGCACACCCGGATCGTCGGCCACGACCTGCGGGAAGCGCTCACGGCGTATCCCGGCGGCGTTCTCGCCGGGGTCCCGGCGACCTTCCTGAACCTGCGGCAGGAGGTCCGCGGCACGCTCCCCGCGCCACGCCTGTGCCTGTCCGGGGGCGCACCCTGCACCCCGTCGGCCCGGACCGCGGTCCGGGACCTGTTCGGCATCCCGGTCCTCGACGGCTACGGCAGTACTGAGACCAGCGGCAAGATCGCCGCCCAGCTCCCCGGCGAGGAAGGCCTGATCCCGGTGCCGGGCATGGAGATCCGGATCGCCGACGGGCAGATCGAGGTGCGCGGTCCCGGGGTGGCGCCGAGCGCGGCGGGCGTGGACGGCTGGTACCGGACCGGCGACATGGGCGGTCTCGCCGACGGACGGCTCACGCTCGACGGGCGGGCCGACGACCTCATCGTGTGCGGCGGCCAGAACGTGCACCCGACGGAGATCGAGGCGGTCATCGCCGAACTTCCCGCGGTGAAAGACGTCCTCGTGACGGGAAGACCCGACGGGGTCCTCGGCGCGGTGCCGGTGGCGTTCCTGGTGTCCGACGAGCCGGACCTCGACGAGGTACGCCGTCTGTGCCGTCAGCGGCTCTCCCCCTTCAAGGTTCCCGTGGCCTTTCACCTGGTCGAGCGGCTTCCGCGGACGCCGTCGGGAAAGGCGCTGCGGCGGGAGTTGCGGATTCCCCCGGCCGACGACGTGGAAGCGCTGGTGCGCGAGGCGGTCGCCGAACTGTGCGAAGGGAACGCCGGGGAGCGATGGCGTGACCTGCCGTTCGCCGAACTGGGCCTGACGTCGGTGGGCGGCGTGCACCTGCGGCACCGGCTGGCCGAGGCGACCGGCCTCGCCCTCCCCCAGTCCCTCGTCTACGACTTCCCGACACCGGCGGCGGTCATCGCCGAACTCGAACGCCTGCTGTCCGGGGAGCGACGGCCCGTCACGGCGGGAACCGCGCCCGCCGGCAGCGACGAACCGATCGCCATCGTCGCGACGGCCTGCCGGTTCCCTGGTGGCGTCACCTCACCCGAGGACCTGTGGAACCTGGTGGCCGGCGGTGTCGACGCCACCGGGGACTTCCCTGCCGACCGGGGCTGGGACCAGGCTGTGCGGTACGACCCGGACCCCGGCCGGATCGGCGGATCCACCACCCGGCGCGGCGGATTCGTCTACGACGCCGCGGACTTCGACCCCGCCCTGTTCGGCATGTCACCGCGCGAGGCACTGTCGACCGACCCTCAGCAGCGGCTCCTGCTGGAGACGTCGTGGGAACTGTTCGAACGCGCCGGTCTCGACACCGGCACGCTGCGGGGCAGCGACACCGGCGTGTTCGTCGGCGTGATGAACGAGGACTACGCCAGTCGCTTGCAGGGGCACCAGCTGGAAGGACGGCTGGGCATCGGGTCCTCACACGCGCTCGCGTCCGGCAGGATCTCCTACACCTTCGGCCTGAACGGCCCGGCGGTCACCGTCGACACCGCGTGCTCCTCCTCGCTGGTCGCGCTGCATTGGGCCGTGCGCGCGCTGCGTGCCGGTGAGTGTTCGCTCGCCGTGGCCGGTGGCTCCACGGTGATGTCGACGCCGCGCACGTTCCTCGAATTCAGCCGCCAGCGCGGCCTTTCCCCGGACGGGCGCTGCCGCTCCTACGCGGCGGGCGCGAACGGCACGGCCTGGGCCGAGGGCGCGGGGGTCGTCCTGCTGGAGCGGCTTTCGGACGCCCGCCGGAACGGGCATCCGGTGCTGGCGCTGGTGAGCGGTTCGGCCGTCAACTCCGACGGGGCGTCGAACGGGATCACGGCGCCGAGCGGACGGGCCCAGCGCGCGGTGATCGAGACGGCGCTGGCCGACGCCCGTCTGACGGCAGCGGACGTCGACGCCGTGGAGGGGCACGGGACAGCCACCCCGATCGGCGATCCGATCGAGGCGGAGGCGCTGATCGCCGCGTACGGCGCCGGGCGTGACCGGCCGTTGTGGCTCGGGTCCGTGAAGGCCAACATCGGGCACACCCAGGCCGCGGCGGGCGTGGCCGGGGTGATCAAGATGGTGGAAGCGCTGCGGCACGAACAGTTGCCGCCGTCGCTGTACGCCGACGATCCGAGTCCCCGTATCGACTGGTCGGCGGGCGACGTGACCCTGCTCGCCGAGGCCAGGGAATGGCGTGCCGGGCCGAAACCCCGGCACGCGGGGGTTTCCGCGTTCGGGATCGGCGGCACCAACGCGCACGTCCTCGTCTCGGAAGCACCGCCTTCGGCCGAGGCCGGACGCCCGGCGTCGCTCACCGCGCCGTGGCTGCTGAGCGCCGCCGGCGACGGCGCGCTGCGAGCGGTCGCGTCCCGGCTGCTGGCGACGGCGGGCGGCCGGGACGAGGACGACGTCGCGTTCACCCTCACCACCCGTACCTCGCTGGAGCATCGCGCGATGGTCTCGTCCGGCGATCTCGCCGCGCTGCGCGCACTCGCCACGGGCGAACGCCGCGGCCGGATCGTGCGCGGACCGGCGACGGCGGCGTTCCTGTTCAGCGGGCAAGGCGCGCAGCGCGCGGGGATGGGCAGGGAACTCTCGGACACCTTCCCTGTGTTCCGCACGGCGTTCGACGCGGCTTGTGAAGCGCTGGGCGGGAAAGTCCGTGACGTCGCATTCGACGGCGGCGAACTGCTGGACCGGACCGATCACGCGCAAGCCGCCTTGTTCGCCTTCGAGATCGCCCTGTACCGGCTGCTGGAATCCTGGGGCGTCCGGCCCGGTGTCGTCGCCGGGCATTCGATCGGGGAGATCGCCGCCGCGCACGTCGCCGGTGTTCTCTCCCTCGAAGACGCCGGGATCCTGGTGGCCGCGCGCGGCCGCCTGATGGCCGCGTTGCCGCCGGGTGGCGTGATGATCGCGGTCCGGGCGGCCGAAAGCGAGGTCGCGCCGCTGGTCGGGGAATTCGCCGACCAGGTGGCGATCGCCGCGGTCAACGGCCCTCGATCCCTAGTCCTGTCCGGAGCCGGGAGCGTGACGGAAGCGATCGCGGCCCAGTGGCCGGGTTCGACGCGCCTGCGCGTCAGCCACGCGTTTCATTCGCCGCTGATCGATCCGATGCTCGCCGAGTTCCGCGAGGTCGCCGCCGGGCTGACCTACCTCAGCCCGGAAAGCACGCTGATCTCCGGCCTGACCGGCCGCGCGCTCACCGGCGCCGACCCGGAGTACTGGGTTCGGCACGCCAGGGACACGGTCCGGTTCGCCGACGCGCTGGACACCGTCGCCGCCGAAGGAACCGGTATCTGCCTGGAAGTCGGCCCGTCGGCCGTCCTGAGCAGGGCCGCCGGAGCCGTGCTCCCCACAGTGTCCACACTGGACACCAGTCGTGGGGTACTGGAAGCGGCGGGCGAGCTGCACACCGCCGGAGTCCCCGTGTCGTGGCGATCGGTGTTCGACGGCAGCACGGCGCGCCGGCTTTCGTTGCCGACCTATCCCTTCCAGCGCGAGCGTTTCTGGCTCGACCCGCCACCGCTCCGGAGCCCGGCGGGTGACGGGCACGCGATGCTCGGCCCGGCGCTGGTCGCGCCCGACTCCCCCAGGATCGTGCACGGCGGTTCGGCGGGCGTGCGCTCGCACGGGTGGCTCGCCGACCACGTCGTCAGCGGCACGACCCTGTTCCCCGCGACCGCTTTCGTCGAACTCGCCTTGCACGCGGGCAAGGCGAGCGTGGCCGAACTGACGATCGAAACGCCGCTGCGGCTCGGCCCGGCCGAGGACGTCGCACTCCAAGTGGTCGTGGACGGACCCCGGATCGACCTCTACGCCCGGGATTCCGGCGTTTGGACAAGGCACGCCACAGGCAGGCTGCGGCCGTCCGACGTCTTCGCGCAGCCGTGGAAAGGCGAGTGGCCGCTGCCCGCCACCCGGCCGGTCGACCTGGACGGGGCCTACGCGGCCCTCGACTACGGTCCCGCTTTCCGCGCGGTGACTGGTTTGTGGCGCGACGGCGACGAACTGTTCGCCGACGTCGCGCTCCCCGAAGGTGTCGACGGCCGGTTCGAAGTGCATCCCGTCCTGCTCGACGCGGCCGTGCACACCCTGGCGCTGGCCGAACCGCCGGACGCCGAGGTGCGCGTGCCGTTCCTCTGGAGCGGCGTCCACGTGTTCGCCCCCGGCGAGCGCCGGGCGCGAGTCCACTGTGTACGGACAGGTCCCGGCGAGGTCCGCGTCGAACTCTTCGACCCCACCGGAACACCCATCGCGCTCGTGGAATCCCTGTTCACCCGGCCGCTGCCCGCCGGGAGCACGATGCTCTACCGCCCGCGCTGGCTCCCCGTGCCTGCCGCGCGCGCCGACGACGTCCGGATCATCGACACGCGCGACAGCGAAGACGTCCTGCCTCTGACCGCCAAGGTGCTCACCGAGCTGCAGGACACGCTGCCGCGCGGAGAACGCACCGTCGTCGTCACCCGCGACGAGACCGATCCGGCGGCGGCCGCCGTCTTCGGGCTCGGCACCGCGGCCTCGGCCGAGTACCGCGGCCTGATCACCGTGGTCGCCACCGGGCTGCCGGTGGAGAAGGTGCGCGAACTCGTCGGCGGCAACCCCGAACCCCAGCTGTCGATCCGGGACGGCGTGCCGCACGCGCTGCGGATCGCGCGGACCGCGCCCGCGTCCGCCCGGCCGCTCGATCCGGCGGGGACCGTGCTGATCACCGGCGGCACCGGCGGGCTCGGCGGAGCGCTGGCCCGGCATCTCGTGTCCGCGCACGGTGTCCGGCACCTGCTGCTCGTCAGCCGCCGCGGCCCGGACGCGCCCGGCGCGGAAGAGCTCCGGCAGCTGCCCGCCGACGTGCGGATCGTCGGCGCCGACATCGCCGATCCCGCCGTCGTCCGGCAGCTGGTCGACTCCGGTGATCCGCCGCTGACCGCCGTGGTGCACTCCGCCGCCGTCGTCGCCGACGCCGCGTTCACCGCTCAGACGCCCGCCGGGTTCGACACCGTTTTCCGCCCGAAGGCCGACGCCGCCCAGGTCCTGCACGAGGCTACCCGGCATCTTCCGCTGTCGGCCTTCGTGCTCTTTTCTTCACTGGCAGGCATTTTCGGCAACGCCGGGCAGGCGAACTACGCGGCCGCGAACCGCTTTCTCGACGCGCTGGCCGTCCGGCGACGGGCCGAGGGCCTGCCCGCGACGTCGATCGCCTGGGGTCTCTGGGACCTGGAAATCGGGCTCGGCTCGCAGATCCCCGACGCGGCGAGGCATCGCATCCAGGCCTCCGGGGTGGCCGCGCTGACCCTGGAGCAGGGAATGGCCCTGTTCGACGCCGCGCTCGGGCACGCGGAACCGGTCCTGATCGCCGCCCGGCTCGACCCCACCGCCGCCGGCCTGCCCCCGATCGCCGAGGGACTCGGCCGTCCGGCGCCGAGGGCGACGCCGCCGTCACCGGATCGGCGCTGGCCGGACGATCCCGCCGAGGAGGAGCTGCGGGACCTGCTCCGCGTCGAACTCGCCGAGGTCCTCGGCCACCACGACCCCGCCACGATCCCCGAGGACAAGCCGTTCACCGACCTCGGGCTCGATTCGCTGGCCGTCATCGACCTGCGCACCCGGCTCCGGGAGCTGACCGGGGTGGAAGTCCCCGCGCGCGTCCTGTTCGACCATCCGACCGTCACCGAACTCGCCGGGCTCCTGCACGAACGGCCCCGAGCGTTTGACTGAGTGTCAAGGCGGTGAGGGCGATGGCGAAGCCGGTGAGCTGCCAGCCGGTGAGGGTCTGGCCGAGCACCAGGAAGCCCGCGGCCGTGGCGACCAGGGGGTTGGTCAGCGTCAGCAGGGAGACCGACGTCGGGGCTAAGCGGTCGATGCCGCGGAACCACAGCGGGTACGCCAGCGCGGGAGCCGGCGGGTCAGCGCCAGCAGGAGCAGCCCGGCCGGGAGCGCCCGCAGCACGGCTGCCGACAGGGGTCTGTCCGGGGGCAGCATGGTCGCGGTGACGACGTAGACGGTGCCCCAGCTGGCCGGTGTTAGCGCGGCGAGTCCGGCGTCGCGAAGTGTCGGTTTCGCGGCCGCCGCCTCGGTCGGGACGACGGGCCGCTCGGCGATGATCGCCATGATGTCTCCTCACTGATAATCTCAACGTTGAGATAACATCAGCGAGTTCTGTCACTGTCAAGTTTCTTAATGTTGAGATGTTTGGAGGTGTCCCGTGGCCGACGCGGTGGACGGGGTGATCGGGCTCTGGCGGCACGAGCGGCCGGACCTCGAAGACAAGCTCTGGCCCGCCGAGGTGATCGGGCGTCTCCAGCGACTTTCCCGGATCCTCGACAAGAAGCTCAAGGAGTTCAACGCCGAGCACGGCCTCGAATCATGGGAGTTCGACGTGCTCACCACGCTCCGCCGCTCCGGTCAGGCCGACGGACTGACCCCGGGCGCGCTGCTCAAGGCCGCGATGGTCACGTCGGGGGCGATCACGAACCGCATCGACCGCATGGAGACCAAAGGCCTGGTCGAGCGGGTGCGCGACAGCGACGACCGCCGTTCGGTCAAGATCCGGCTGACCGACGAGGGACGGCGGATGGTGGACGAGGTCTTCGTGCTCCACCTGGAGAACGAGGCCCGCCTCCTGCCCGACCTCAAGCCCGCGCGGTGGGCCGAACTGGTCGGCGCCCTGCGACTGCTGCTCGAACACTTCGGCGACACGTCACTGGAGTGACCCGATCAACGAACAGGAGATCATCGCTCACCCTGACTGCGCCGCCAGACACCGCCGGTTTCGGAGTATCTCTGTCCCGCGGACTGGACTGACGACGTACGGAGCAGTTGACCCGCCTTCCCTCCGATCTCCGTTTCCCGGACCTGCCCTTCATCCACATACGAAAGATGCACCACCCAACCGCACGCACAGTCCTCGGTGATCGGCTTGATGTCGAAGGTGGCACTTTCCGTGGGAGCCAACTCGACCACGGTGTCGGCGAAGTAGGAAGGTGACCCGTTCACTTGCTCCGACGCCTTCCTCACACGGGGATCCGGGGCGTCCAGATCCACGCCGAGTGGAATGCTCGGGTGGGCACTGTTCCAGGGTGCGCATGCGAAGGCCGTTCCGGTCGCAGGCTTCCCCCGTTCCACGATCCGCGCTTGGATCCCGCGGATCACCACCGTCCGGCTGCCGAGCCCGATCAGCGTGAGACGCACCGGTGTCCCACTGGCAAACCATCCGCCTCGCCGAACGACCTCACTCTCCAGATCTCGGCAGTACCTCGATCCGGGGATGCCGTCCGGCGTGAGCGATTCGGAGTGAACGGCCGTCGGATAGTCCTCAAGCAGATACTCCGCATGAGCCGTGAACGGAATGCGGTAGACGGGGTCGTCCTCGGTCGCCGAAGGTACGGCGATCAAGACCGCGCCCGCGACAACGATCACCACAAGTGCCGCGGTCAGGGCGAAAAGGGCTCTATTTCGGCTTTTATCGAAGCGCCTTCGCTTACTCGGGGACCCGGCGCCAGCGAAGGTCACCCATGCCCGGGTACGGGTCTCTTTGCTGGAAACCGATATCCGCCGGTAATCTGCTGGATCTATGTCCTCGTAATGATGGCGGACGACTTGCTCGTAAACAGCGCCGGAAACAATCACGCCAAAATCGGCCTCGGCCGATCGCATCATCCGCCGAAAGGTCTTGGCGCCCTCAAGCCGGGCCACAAGGTTCACATCCGACCCCACCGAACCCCAAGGATCGGCGTGCACCAGCCCGACATGCAAGGCCACCCTCAGAGCGATCCGCTGTGTCACAGGGCCGGCATCGTTGCGCTCACGCACCCGCCGGGCGAGGTCCACCGTGAAGACACGCACGACCCGGGTCAACGAAATGTCCGGCGGAATCACGATGAGGGCACCATCGCCCCTTTCGTCAAGGGAGAAACCCGGCCGCGAACGACCTTTCCCGACGAGAATCTCTTCGAGTGTGGAAAAAAGCCACTCGCGCACCGTCAGCTGATGTGGGTTGCTTCTCGCGCCGAAACCTGCGACGTCGACCATGACGACCGCTTTCTGGAGCGGCTCATCCACGGAACCCGCCTGCCTTTCTCAGCCTGGCCACCCCTCCCCGGGCAGCAGCGAGGCGTTCCTACCATTGCCCAGAAGGAAAGCGCAAATCGGCGGACGGCCGAATCAGTCCGCATTCAGTGCGGCGACCGCGGCGGTCAGCGCGTCGCCCGGTTCGACGCCGAGCTCACGGGCGGCACGCGCGTATTCGTCCGCCGCGGCCCGCAGCAGCGCGGCTTTGCCCGGACGGTCGGCGGCTTCGGCGACGACGGTGCCCCTGGCGCGAGCCGTGTGCACCCAACCGTCCTCTTCCAGCTCGCGATAGGCGCGCGCCACCGTGCCCGAAGCCAGCGCCAGATCCCTGGCGAGCTGCCGGATGGACGGCAGCCGGGTGCCCGGCGCCAGCGCGCCGGTGGTGATCAACTGGACGATCCGGTCCCGGACCTGCCGCCACGGCGCGATCCCGAGATCCGTGTCGACGACGACCTTCAGCGGCATCAGGCTGCTTCAGGACGCGACCGGGCGACCTCGGCCCGCGAGCGGTGCGCGAGGTGGTACCAACCGGCGAACCCGGCGACGACCAGGATCCACGAGCCGAAGTTCGTCACCTCCGGGATCGCCAGTGTCACGGTGGCGGCCAGCCCCAGCCCCGCCGCGACCCGCGCGCTCCGAACCCGCAACGCGGTGTCAGCCACACTGTCCCCTGTGGACGGTCGGCGCACGGCGAGCAGGATGACCAGCCACGTGACCGTCGAGACGGCCGCGGCGACCCCAAGCAGCGCCCACCAGCGATGGACCACGAGCCACGCCGCCGCGGCCACGACGATCACCGCGTAGGTGACCAGGCCCCAAACGGGAATGAGCGCGCGCACCCCACGCCGGTCCAACCCCGCCTCGCGGCGGGAACCTTTCCGCGGCCGCTGCGCCAGCACCTCGGCGATCAGCGCGCCGACGAGCAGGGTGGCCAGGAAGAACGACGTGTCGCCCCCGCGCACCCCGGTGGACTCGGCCAGCAACGGCAACCCCAGGTACAGCCACGGATACCAGAACCGGCGGCGGCGCAGATAACGCACGGCCTCGTCGACGTCGGACAGCGAAGGATCCTCGACGCCCCACCGTCGCAGCACCTTGGCGCCCTGCTTTTCGCCCGGCCACAGCAGGATCAGGAGCACCAGCCCGAACAGGCCCATGAACAGGGCGACGGCCACGATGTTGTCGAACGGCACGATCAGCCTCCCAGTCTTGTATCAAGTACACGATACAAGACTGGGAGCCGCGCGGCACCGCGGGCGCTTTGAATGACCAGAAATCCACAGTCCCGCCAGACCGGACCTGTCACGACGGCCCCTCACCCTGAGTGACACCTCGTACTCTCGCCGGCCACCTCGTCCCGGCACCTTTGCCTCACCCCTCAGACGAACGTTTCGTGGTCGCCGGGTGGCTGCACCGCACGGGCTTGGCGGGATGTCGCGAAAGCCACTTTCGCAACGTGCGCTTCCCACCAGCCCCACCGCCGCGAGGTGGTCGTGAGTGGCAAGTCGTGGCTCTAACCCGAATCGCCACTCACGACCCCGACCAAGAGCGCCGGGCTCAGGCGGGATCGGCGAGGATCCCGTTCACGTAGGTCCCCGGGTGCGTGGCGGCGTCCTGGCGCAGCACCGGAAGGTCCGACGGCCAGTTCGCGGTGAGCGCCTGGGTCTGCCCCGGCGGAATGGTCGTCACCCGCGTCGGCGTCCAGGTGGCCTCGCCGGCCGCGGGCTTCAGGACGGTGACGGTCGCGGTCGCGGTGGAACCCGCGGGAACCTCGTTGTACTTCACCCCGTTGGCGACCCGGGTCAGGTGGTAGACCGGGCCGTTCGGGTCGGCGGGGCCGTTCAGGTCGGCGCCGGGCACGCCGTACAGCGCGCACGTCCGGGACGAGGTGTTCTTGTACGTCAGCGGCACGTCGAGCTGCGTCGGCGAGTTCGGGCTCGACTTCGGAGTGCCGATGGCGAGTGCCAGATCCGTTGTGGCACAACGGGGATTGTTCCCCGAACCGGCAGGTTTCCCGGCGGCGGGCGGTTTCGCCGCTCCCGTTTCCTTGCCCTGAGGGGCGGGAGTGACGGACGCGGCGGAGGTGGCGGTCGGCGCGGCCGACGTCTCGACCCCGGCACCGCCCGCCGATGCGGAAGACTGCGGCGCCGCCGAAGGGGTACCGGAGTTGTTGCAGGCGACGACGGCGAGCACACCGGCGCAGGCCGCGATCACCTTGGCGACCCGCGCGACGTTCGTTCGAATGGTTCGGTGGCTCATCGTCTTCTCCCCGTTTGGTCCCGCTCGCTGTGGATCATTCACCAAGCAGGATGCCCAACGGGGTCGGAAAGATGCGTCACGATGACGCTGCTCTCACAAAAGCAACCTCGGCGGCCGTCACACATCTTTCCCGTTAGGACGGTGGATTCTGCCCCTTCGGTCACGGCCAGCCGAGCGGGGTGACCTCCGCCGCCGACGTCCACGGCCCGCGCCCGCCCGCCTCGGTGAGCGCGCGGAACCGCACATACCGCGCTCGCGCGGGCCAGAACCGAAGAGTTTTCCGCACAGCGTCGTCCGCGAAAGTACCCGCGGCGACGGGACTCCCCCAAGCCGAGCCGTCAGCGCTCAAGTAAACCTCGTAACCGCCGACGCGGCCGTGGTCCGAGCCGTCCTGGCGCGGCAGGTAGGCCAGGCCGGTGACGGTGCGGGCGGCGCCCAGGTCGAGCTGCAGTTCGTGGGGCAACGCGTCCTCACCGCCGGACCACTTGGTGTGCCAATGGGTCGCCGGGTTGCCGTCGACGGCGTTCGTGGCCGCGCCGGATTCGCCCGCGGTCTCCTGGCTGTCGGCCGAGCGGACGCTGGCGGCGAGCGGCCCGGATCCCATGACCGGGTCGCTGATGGTCTCGGCGCCAGTCTCGACATGGCCCGCGAAGCGGCGAAGGAAGCCGTCCGGCCCCTGGACGGTCAGGTCGTACCAGCCGCTCATGCCGCCTTCGGTGCTGAACCAGTCCTCGACCGTCGCGCCGGTGGCGACCTGATACGTCCACGGGCCGCCGCCGCGGTTGCCGGTGCGCACGGTCAGCTCGCAGGCGGCTCCGGCGTTGGTCATCTTCAGGTACACGACACCGGATCCCGGCCGCAGCACGACTTCCGGATTCGGTTTGCCCCCGGTGGTCGCGGTGATCCGGTTTCCCGCGAACCGCCGCAGGAAACCGTTGGGACCGTGCGTGGTGAGGTCGTACGCCCCGTCCGGGGAACCCACCTGCCAGTAGTCCGAGAGCGCCGCTCCGGCACCGACGGTGTAGCGCCAGGGCCCGTCGGTCCGGTGCGCGTTGGCGTAGACGTAGAAATGCGCGCCGGCGGATCCGGTGTTGGCGAAGTCGATCCAGAACCGCTCTGCCGTCACCCGCCCCGACGCCGTCACCTGATAGGGCAACGGCCGCGCCGTCCGGACCCCGGTTTCCGCCACGGGCGGCTTCTGCTCCGAAGGCGGCTGCGGCTGGGTGTTCCACGGTCCGCTCGTCGGCACCGGTTTGGTCAGCGCCGGATAGGTGGCGCCCGGCGCCGTGGTGTCCAGAGCCGAGGTCAGGTCCCCGCAGACGGTGCGCCGCCACGGTGAGATGTTCGGTTCGGCGACGCCGCTCCACTGTTCCAGGAACCGCAGCACGGAGGTGTGGTCGAAGACCTCCGAGCACACCTTGCCGCCCCGGCTCCACGGCGAGATGACGAACATCGGCACCCGCACACCCAGCCCGATCGGTTCGCCGGAGACGAATTCGTCGGTCGTGGCGACGGAACTCTTGCCTTCGTCGTCGGAAGCGGGCGGCGCCGGCGGCGGCATGTGGTCGAAGAAACCGCCGTCCTCGTCGTAGGTCAGCAGGAACAGCGTCTTGTTCCACACCCCCGGCTTGGAGGCGATCGTGTCGAGGATCGACTTGACCAGGTCGGCACCGGTGTTGGGGCCCCACGCGGGATGCTCGGTCTGCGACTCCGGCGCGACGATCCAGGACACGGACGGCAGTTTGCCCGCGTCGACGTCGGCCTTGAAGGCGCTCAGCAACTGCTTCGGCGCGACCCGGTCCAGCCCGCGGTCGTACAGGGCGCGCTCGGCCGCGGTCAGGGTCGCCACTCCAGCCGCCAGCCCGTCGAGCAGCCGGGTCCGCTCGGTGGCCGAGGCCGAATCCAGGGCGTAGTAGAAGTACTCCAGCTTCGGGAAGGCCTTGCCGGCGGAGTCCTTCACCTTCGACAGCGCTTTGGCACCGACGGCCAGGAAGCCGCTGAAATAGTCGAGCGAATTATCGCCGTAATTGTCCCATTCCTGATAGACCCGCCAGCTGCGCCCCGCGGTCTGGAGGCGTTCGGCGTAGGTCTTCCAGGTGTAGCCGGTGTGCCCGGGGTTCTGCCAGGCGGCGTTGCCGATGGCGCGGGTCGTCCCGTCGGGCTCGAAACCGAGTTTGCCGGTGAACAGGTACATCCGGTTCGGGTTGGTGGGGCCCATTTCCGAGCAGTGGTAGGCGTCGCAGACGGTGAACGCGTCGGCCAGCTCATGGTAGAACCGCAGGGCCGAGCGCGTGTGATAGGTCAGCGAGCGGACGCCCTTGGCCGCGCTCCACGCGTCGTGACGGCCCTTGTTCCACGCCCGGTGCCCGCCGGACCAGCTGTGGTCGACGTCGGCCATGAACTGGTCGTCGATCGCGTACGGAAGCAGGGTGCCCGCGCCGTTGGGCTGCTGGAACACCGATGCCCCCGAGGGCAGCTTGATCGCGGCCGGATCGTTGAAACCGCGGACGCCGCGCAGTGTCCCGAGATAGTGGTCGAACGACCGGTTCTCCTGCATGAAGACGACGACGTGCTCGATGACGTCGAGTCCGCCCGTCGGCGCGTCGGCGGCGAGCGCCTGCCGGACACTCTCCGGCAGCAAGGTGAAGGCGGAAGCCGCGCCAGCGGCCTTCAGCAGGGTACGACGGCGCACGGAGCCCTCCAGAAATTGCGTTGAACCCGCTCGAATGTGATCGAAACTGCACCTTTGATCCAACTATCGAGCAGATAGAAACATAGGTGCCTGCTGGGTTCAAGGGTTCCGTCCCCGCGCTGCATGATCGGAGCAACAGGACGCGACTTTCGGATGGTGACAGGGTCCAGCCTGGAGCCGCGCACCCTGCCAGAGACCTCGTGAGTGGTAAGGACGGTTAGAACGCGACTTGCCACTCACGACCACGGTGAGGGAGCGCGCTGTCGGGAGGCGGCCTGTCCGTGAAGGCCTCCTTCCCTACCCTGACGGTAGTAAAGGGGACCTTCACGGCGTCCCGGGATCTGCCTACGCCTGACCAGGGCGAAGGTGGCGTTTCAGGAGAGTACTGGGTCGACGATGGAGGAATCGGGACATTCAGTGTCCCGATTCCTCCATCGTCGCGAGGACGTCCCGGCCGATGGCCGACGGGAGAAGATTTCGGACGTTGAGGGCGCGCCGATAAATAAACCGTATATTTTGATTTCGGCTGTCATGCTTGTGTTATGGGTTCGGTGGAGGATGTCGAGGCGGTACT